>NZ_CP151657.1:323580-647160 GCF_038405225.1 Arthrobacter citreus | reverse complement strand
CCATTGCGCCGCGGTCTTCGAGGGTCCGCTTGATTTCAGCAACCGTGGACGCCTTCTGGCCGATGGCTACGTAAATGCAGCGCACCTGCTTCTGGACGTCGCCGGATTCCCAGTTGGCCTTCTGGTTAAGGATGGCGTCAACGGCAATGGCGGTCTTACCCGTCTTGCGGTCACCAATGATCAGCTGGCGCTGGCCGCGGCCGATCGGAATCATGGCGTCGATGGCCTTGAGTCCGGTCTGGAGCGGTTCGTGGACCGACTTACGCTGGGTTACGCCCGGCGCCTGGAGTTCCAGTGCACGGCGTCCCTCAGCCTCGATCGGGCCGAGGTCATCCATCGGCTCGCCCAGCGGGTCAACAACCCGTCCGAGGAAGTTGTCCCCGACAGGTACGGACAGGACTTCACCGGTGCGGTGAACTTCCTGGCCTTCTTCGATCCCGGCGAAATCGCCGAGTACAACGACACCGATTTCGCGGGTGTCAAGGTTCTGGGCGAGGCCCAGTGTGCCGTCCTCGAACCGAAGCAGCTCGTTTGCCATGACGGAGGGCAGGCCCTCCACACGGGCAATGCCGTCGCTGGCGGTAGTTACGCGGCCAACTTCGACGCGCTCTGCGTTTCCGGGTTCGTAGGACGCCGCAAATTCGTTCAACGCATTACGGACGTCGTCGGCGTTGATGGTCAATTCGGCCATCTGCAGTCCCTGCTCTCCTGTGTTGTGATCATCGCTTGGTGCCGATGACCGTGATTAATTCTCAAATGATCTTGAACTGGTCCCTGCCGTCCCGGGGGACGGTTAGACCGCGAGCTTCCGACGGAGGTCGGACAGACGGGAAACTACTGATGAATCCAGTATCTCGTCCCCCACTGCGATCCGCACGCCGCCGATCAGTGACGGGTCAACGTCGGCGTTGATCTTCAACTCACGGCCGTAGAGTCCATTAAGAGAGGACTGCAGACGCGAAAGCTGCTCTTGGGTCAACGGACGGGCGGCCCGAACCTCGGCGATCCAGCGCTTCTGGCGCCCGGCGACGAGCTCCAGGAAGCGTGCCACAAGGGCACTGGGCTTCAGGCCACGCGGATGCGTGACTGCCTGGCGGATGAGGACCAGTGCTTCGGGGCTTGCCCCGGGCACCAGCTTCTCGGCCAGGGCGATCTTTGCCTCAGGCGATGCCTGTGGCTCCGACAGTGCCCGCTGCAGCTCGTGGCTGGAAGCTACCGCCCGGTTGAACCGGATGAGGTCATCTTCCAGGGAGTCGAGACCGGCAAGGCCCGATCCCCTGTTTTCTGCCGTTGCTGAAACAACAGTGGCAGCCAGTTCCTCGAGCGCATCACCCAAGTCACGCGGAGACCGCCAACGCGAGGAGACCAGATCCGCCACAATGGTCTCGGCCTGAGCCGAAACCTTGCCGCGTACCAGCTGTGAAACCAGCGCCGCCTTGGCATCGCTTTGACGGGCGGGATCGGTCAGCGCGCGCCGGATACCGGCGCTGCTGTCGAGGACGCCCAGGATTCCAAAGAGTTCCTCTGCCAGTGACAGCGAAGCAAGCGGAAGCTTGGCTTCCAGCTGCTCATGTGCCACGGCGAGTGATTCGCTCGATACTCCTGCCATTACCTAGCTGCACCTGCGTTCTCGTTTTCCAGTTCCCCAAGGAAACGGTCAACCACGCGTGCAGCGCGGGCGTCATCCTCGAGCGTTTCGCCGATGATGCGTCCAGCCAGCTCAGTTGCCAGCGTGCCCACTTCAGCGCGGAGCGACGTGACAGCCGCCTGCCGCTCTGCAGCGATCTGCACGTGTGCCTGCTCAGTGATCCGAGCGGACTCGGAAGCTGCCTTGGCCTTCAGGTCCGCGAGGATCTGAGCGCCTTCGGCGCGTGCCTCTTCACGGATGGCGTTGGCTTCGGCGCGGGCATCGGAAAGCTGCGCCTTGTATTCGTCCAGCGCTGCGCTGGCCTCGGCCTGGGCGGCCTCGGCCTTGGCAATGTTGCCTTCGATGGCTTCCGTGCGCTCCGCGTACGTCTTCTCGAAGGCGGGAACCACAAACTTGACGACGATGAACATCAGTATGGCGAAACTGACTCCCGTCACCAGGATTTCCCAGACGTTGGGAATCAGGGGGTTGGTGCCTTCAGAGGCTGCCAACAGAACTACCTGATCCATAATTCACCCGTCCTATCTGCTTGGTTGGTCGGTCGGCTGGGATTAGCCAAGAATAAACGCGAGAACCAGACCAAGAATAGCGAGTGCTTCGGTCAGTGCCAGACCCAGGAAGGCGATCGGCTGGAGGACGCGCTGTGCCTCCGGCTGGCGTGCAACGCCGCTGATGTAGGCGAAGAAGACAAGGCCCACGCCGATGGCGCCGCCGATAGCGGAGAGGCCATAGCCGATTGCGTTGAGGCTACCCGTGATTTCCATGTTCATTTTTCCTTTCAAGATGCCCTGAGGGCAGGTTGCTTGGGGTTTCCCCGAAGGGAAGCTTGGGTTCCCGGAAGGGAAGCTTAGTGATCGTCCGCCAGCGCGCCCTGGATGTAAATGGCGGTCAGCAGGGTGAAAACGTAGGCCTGGAGCACCATGATCAGCGCTTCAAGCATGTACATGGCGATACCGCCGCCCAGCACCAGCACTGAAGAGGCCTGGAGCAGGATGTTGTCCTGGAGGACCAGGAGGTATTCAATGCCGGCGCCGGCGAGCATGATGATCAGGTGTCCGGACATCATGGTGGCGAACAGACGCAGGCTGTGCGTGATCGGCCGGACCAGGAAGTTGGAGATTATTTCGATCGGTACCAAAACCGGAAGGATGTACCACGGCACGCCCGAAGGAACGGTGGCAATCACGAAGTACTTCATACCGTGCTTCTTGATGCCGATACCGATCCACGTGAAGTAGACGATCGCGGCCAGCAGGTAGGCTCCGCCCGGATGGGAGAAGCTCGGCAACTGGATAAACGGAATGGCTCCGTAAATGTTGTTGACGATGATGAAGAAGAACAGCGCGAAGAGGAAAGGAACAAACTTGAGGAAGTCCTTCTCGCCAATCACGTCCTTGGCGATGCCGTTACGGACAAAGCCGTAACCGAATTCGCCCAGGAACTGCAGCCGCCCCGGCACAAGCTTCCCCTTGCGGGAAGCGAGGATAAAGAACACGGCGATGATGATGACCGAGATGAAGACCAGCAGCATCTGCTTGCCAACACCGGTTCCGTACTCGGCGCCCCACGGGAAAATCTCAGGGAGGTGCATTTCGTCAATGGCCGGCGGAACGAATCCACCTTCATTAGTGGCCGGGAGTGCAAGCGCGATCAACGCGTTTCCTCTCTGCTGTGTCCTTCATCGGGCGTGTGTGTCGGGGCAAAGCTAGTTGCCCGGTCTAAAATCTGTGGCATTACTGTTCGGCTTCTTCACGGTCGTGGGCTGGATGGCCGACGCTGGCTTTCGCAGGTTTGCTTCCGGTCAGGCCGTGCACTTTGGTCAGGTAGAATCCGGCGGCAGCTCCGAAGAGAATACCGATGAGCACCAACCACTGAGTTTCGAACAGATTGTCCAAAAACCACCCTACCAAACCCCAGGCGACGATCCCGCCAATGATGTAGCTGAAGACGCGCATGCCGGAGTCGTAAGTGGACTCGGTGTCGAAGCCAGGCTTTTCAGACATCCTTTTCCCCTTTTGCTAATGGTTCCGCGTGTGCCGCCGGCGGTGTTTCCCCGGGGCCGTCGTCGTACAGCTGGAATCGGATCCGGGAGAAGCCGCGGATTTCCGCGGCCTGCCACACCACAACGGTTGCCACGGCGGCGGTGAGGAACCACGTACCGTCGAGCCATGCGGGCTTTCCGATCATCAGCAGCACCACGGCGAGCACCACCACCTTGACGATGTAAATCAAGGCAAACATGGCCATGGCGCCGTGCGGATTGTCGCGGCCCACCACGTGGACGATCAGGAGGCTGACACCGCTGAAGGCGATGATTAGCGCCCAGCCGAACAGCACGCTGAACAGGGCCGGGGTGCCGGCAGCGATCAGGGCTGCCACTCCGAGGACGCCAACCAGGAGGCCCGTCCACTTCATTGACGTGCCGAAGATGGCGAGCCAAGGGTTGGAGGTGGGTCCGGATACGGCAACGGGACGTCCAGTCTGGGCACCGTCTGCGGGGCTCATAACTTTTGGAACATCCTTCGGGCCGGGGCGGGTGGGAGCGGCGGCGCGGGAATCCGCGACGGTACAAATTCTACAGCACATAGAAGTGGGCGCCCGCCGGGCACGTCACGCAGGCTCACACACTCGTGCGCTGCCGCCGAAAGATACGCGGCGAAAGCAGGTAAAGCACCACCACGGCCAGTGCGAAGAGTGTCACGGCGACCTTGGGCGCAGCGCCGGCTTCGGCGACGACGATGCCGGCCGCGCCGGTGAGGACGGTGCACAGGGTGACCACGGCAGCTGACTGCAGATGACTCAGTCCCGCATCGGTCAGGCGCTGGTACACGTGCTGCCGGTGTGCGGCGTACCAGCGCTCACCGCGGCTGACGCGCATCAGGAGCGTGGAGAAGGTGTCGGCCAGGTAGATGAGGACCGGGAAGAGCAGGTACTCCACATTGACGCCGGCCAGGAAGGCAGCCACGGCAATACCGGACACCGACGCGCCGAGCAGATAGCTGCCGACGTCGCCCATGAACACCGAACCGCGGCCCAGGTTCCATGGCAGGAAGGCGGCAAAGGCGGCGGCGGTGACTGCACCGGCGGCTGTCATCCAGGCCTGGTCGCCGAGCACGCCGCCCACCGTATACAGGATTCCCACGGCCATGCCGTGCAGTCCGGAAATGCCGTTGACGCCGTCCATGAAGTTGGCCACGTTGATGTACCCGGCGATGGCAAGCGCCCCCACCGGAACCCACCAGTAGCTCTGCTCCATGGTCCAGACCAGGGCTGCGGTGCCCAGGATTCCCAGGAGGAGCTGGAGGCCGGCCCGGACCCGGACGGAGAGTCCCCGGAAATCCTCGATCCAGCCCAGCAGCGACGCCGCAGCGATCAGCACGGCCAGGATGAGCACGATGGACCGGTCCACTGCAACCAGTCCGGTCAGCAGGGACAGCGCGAGCCCCAGAAGGACGCCGGCGGCGATGGTCACGCCAACGCCGCGGATCACCACCTTGGTGTGGGATGACCGCTCATTCGGTATGTCCAGGACGCCGAGCCGGCGCAGCAGGGGAATGAATCCGAACGGCAGCAGCAGGCTCGCCAGGAACGCCGCACCCGTGCACAGGGCCAGCAGCATCAGCCCGTCCGCCGTTCCGCGGCGCCGCCGCTGAGCGGGCGCAGGTCGGCATGGCCGCTGTTGGCCGCTCCCCCGGTGCCGGCGGCGGGAGCGCGGACATCACCAATCCCGGTGACCGGGGGCAGCAGCCCGCCGTGGGAATCCACGCCGCATTTTTTCAGCCAGTCCTCGAACCGCAGGTCCGAGGGGTTGAGCTCGTCCACTGCCGTGTGGGAGATCTTCGGGTGCAGCGGCCGTGAATCGTCTTCGCCCGTGCCCACCAGGATCTCGTGCAGTTTTTCGCCCTGCCGCAGGCCGGTGAAGACAATCTCGATGTCCTTGCCGGACATGTCGATCATGCGCCGCGCAACGTCGAGGATTTTGACCGGCTCCCCCATGTCCAGGATCAGCACTTCGCCGCCGCGGCCAATGGCACCGGCCTGGATCACCAGCTGGCAGGCCTCGGGGATGGTCATGAAGAAGCGGGTTACTTCCGGGTCCGTCACGGTGAGCGGGCCGCCCTGGCGGATCTGCTCGGTGAACAGCGGCAGCATGGATCCGCGGCTGCCAATGACGTTGCCGAACCGCACCGAGACGTAGCGTTCGCCGGTGCTTCCGGCCATCCACGCGGTGAGCTTCTCGGCTACGCGCTTGGAGTGTCCCAGCACCGTGGTGGGGTTGGCCGCCTTGTCGGTGGAGATGTTCACGAAGTACTTGACGTTGGCCTTCTTGGCGGCGCGCAGGACGTTCGCGGTTCCCAGCACGTTGGTCTTCCAGGCCTCCTGCGGGTACTGCTCCAGGAGCGAAACATGCTTGAGTGCGGCGGCATGGAAAACGACGTCGGGCCGCCGGTCAGCGAAAATTTCCTCCAGGGCTGCGGAGTCCCGAATGTCCGCCAGGACGGTGTCCTTGCCGTTGAGCAGGCCATGGCCGGTGATGGACAGCTGCGTCAGCTGCAGTCCGGTCTCATCCCGGTCCACCATGATCAGCTCGGCGGGATCGAAGGCGGTGATCTGCCGGCACAGTTCGGAGCCGATGGAACCGCCGGCACCGGTGACCAGCACCTTGCGCCCGGTCAGGTACCCGGCCACTTCCTCCACATGGATGTCCACGGGGCGCCGGCCAATGAGGTCCTCCACCGCCACTTCGCGGAAGTCGGTCAGGCCGGCTGCAGCGCCCTTGCTCAGCATGTCCTTCAGCGGGGGCAGGACCAGCACCCTCAGGTTCAGTCCGTTGGCGTGGTCGGTGACTTCGCGCACCTGGCGGGCCTCGACGTCGGCGATGGCGATCACCAGGACGGTGGCGCGGGTGCGCTGGACAATTTCACGGAGGTCATCCAGCCTGCCCAGCACCGGCACGGTGGCCAGGCGCAGGTGCTTCTTGGCCGCATCGTCGTCGATCAGCCCCACCGGGTAGTACGGAGACTCTGGGTCCTTCATCATGCGGGTGACCAGCGAGCTGCCCAGGAAACCGGCGCCGTACACCAGGGTGCGCTGCGCCTGGTCGCCCGGGCGGGCCTTGCCTTCGACATACATCCGCTTGAGGTAGCGCATGGCGGCCATGAACAGGCAGGCAAACGGGAAGGCGATCATTCCGGTGCTGCGGGGAATGTCGATGGTCAGTCCGAAGAGTGCGCTGACCATGACGAGGATGGCTGCCACCACCAGGGTGACGATCGCCAGGAGGCGCATCTCGTGGAAACTTCCGAAGCTGTACCTTCCGCGGTACAGCGCGAAGGAATATCCAACGATCAGCTGCACCAGCACCGCGGCCCCGCAGAAGACCGCTACACCGCCGGGGTTGATCTGGTCCACTGTGAGCTCGTAGCGAAGAACCAGCGCCAGGACTATGGCCACGATCCAGGCCAGCGAATCCAGAATGTACTGGGACCACAGCCACAGCGCAGGTTTTTCGTCGCGCGAAGGACCGCGCTCGTCAGTGCTTGTCTGCCTCATAATCCTCAACGGGTAGTTCCCCGGTTCTCTTCTCGGTGGTTGCAACACAGTTCAGAAGAATCCGGTGTAATAGACTGGAAACTCATCAGCATTCTAACTGCACACCCTTCTCCGTTCGGCTTGTGCCGCTCATCCGGGTTGCCTCGAAAGGATCATTTTGCCGGACTCAGTGGCCGTAGCAGCAGTAACCTTCGACCGTCCCGATGACGTTGCAGTGCTTCTGGGCTCCTTGGCTGCCCAGACCGGCAACATTACGTCAGTTTCCTTGGTGGATTCAGGGAACACTCCGGTTCAGGATATCGCTGAGTCGTCCGCGGCGCCCGTCACCTACATCCGCTCCAAGACCAATCTGGGCGGTGCGGGCGGTTTCTCGCTGGCCATCCTTTCGGCCCTGGCCTCCGGCGCGGACTGGATCTGGATCATGGACGACGACGCCCACCCCGAGGATCCGACCTGCCTGGCAGCGCTGCTGGAGGCCGCCCGGGAACAAAACATGGATGTGGTCCTGCCGCTGGTGGTCGCCCCCGGGCATCCGGACACGCTCTCCTTCCATTTCCGACTGAACGGCAAGCTGACCCATGACCGCGCCGAGGTGGAGAAGCTGGGCTTCATCCCCGGCGTCGGGCACTTTTTCAACGGCGCCCTGATCCGCGCCGACGTGTTCTTCCGCGTCGGGCTGCCGGATCTGCGGCTTTTCATCCGCGGTGATGAAACCGACTTCATGATCCGCCTGCGCCGGGCCGGCGTGCGCTTCGGCACCGTCACCTCCGTTGCCCTGACCCATCCGGCGGCCTGGGGCGAGGTCCAGCAGGTGGCGGGGGAACGGCTGCATGTGCTGGTTCCGGAAAATGCCTTCAAACAGTTCTACTTTTACCGCAACCGCGGCCACCTGACCTGGAAATACAAGCGCCTGCGTTCCTTCGCCGCCGACGCCGTGGGTTACCCGGTCCACTTTGCCAAAACCCGTGACCCGCGCGGCTTTGCCTCCTGGCTGCGCGCCTACGCCTCCGGCATGCGCGGCCGGTTCGGCCCGCCGTCGGACTTTGGGTTCTGATGAGGACGGACAACCCCGCGCTGACACTCGTCATCACCACGTTCAACCGCTCCCGCTACCTGCGGGGCCTGCTGGACTCGGTGGCCACCATGGATCCGGCACCGGAACGGATCATCGTCGTGGACAACGCCAGCACCGACGACACGCAGGAAGCCATCACTGACACTGCGGCACGGCTGGCCGTGCCGGTGGTCAACCTGCGCCTGACCGTCAATGCCGGCGGCGCCGGCGGGTTTGCGGCCGGAGTGGAGCGCGCCATCGCCGAGGGCGCCTCCTGGCTGTGGGTGATGGACGACGACGTCGTCATTCTCCCCGGTGCCGCCGCGGCCCTGGCCAAGTGGACCGGAACGTATGAGTGCATTCACGGGCGGCGGCTGGACGACGCCGGCAACCCGTTCTTCTGGCAGCACCGCTTCCTGCCGTTCCTGGGCATCCACATCCCCATCCGCGGCAACGTTTTCCGGGATTCCCCGGTTTTTTCCACCAACGTGGGCTGCTTCGAGGGCATGCTGATCTCCGCGGACCTGGTCCGCCGGATGGGGCTGCCGGACGCACGCTACTTCATCAACGGTGACGACGAGATCTACGGGTGGCTTGCATCGCAGCTGACCGACGTCACGTATGTCAATGATTTTGTGCTCCAGAAGGTCCGCCCGCAGAAGCAGATTGACCTTGGCATCCGCCACCTCAACGACTCGAGCGACCTCAGCCGCTTTTACTCCATGCGCAACCGCGGCCATACCGCCCAGTACCTCCTGGCGCACGGCAGATACCACCGCGCCGGGTTTGCCCTGGGCACCGCGCTGACGGCCGCCAAGGAGGTCCTGCGGCTCATCGCCGTGGAACACCGCATTTCCGGTGTGGGCAGCCTGTGGCGCGGCTGGCGCGAAAGCCGGCGCATCATGCACGACACGTCCTGGCAGCCCATCCAGCCGCTGAAGGACACTTCCCACCACGATCGGAACCAGGTTTGACGCAGCACCTCCCGTCCCCGCAGGAAACCCCGGATCTTCAGTCCCCCACTCCCCGACCCCCGGTCTGGGTGGTGCTGGGTTCCACCGGCTTTATCGGCGGGCGGGTCTGTTCGGGCCTGACGGCGGCCGGAATCACGGTCAAGGCTGTCCCCGCGCCGCGGCTGCAGTCATCCGCCGGTGACCCCGCCGGGATCCTGGCCGAGGCCGCAGCGCTTGCCGGGGTCCGCTCCAGCCTGGCTGCCGCCTTCGCCGGCGCCGAGGTGGTCATCAACGCGGCCGGCCTTGCCACACCGGGCGGAACGGATTCTCCCGACCTGCGCGGCGCCAACTCCCTGCTGCCGGTGCTGATTGCCGATGCGGCGGATGATGCCGGGCTGCGGCGGTTTGTGCACCTGAGCAGCGCCGCCGTCCAGGGCCACCGCCCGTTCCTCGACGAAACAAGCTATGTGCAGCCGTTTTCCGCCTATTCGCGGTCCAAGGCCCTCGGCGAACGCGCGCTGGCTGCCCGTGCCGGCGGGGAATGCAGTGCCGTGACCATCCGGGCCACCTCGGTTCAGGGGCCGGGCAGGCCCACCACGGCCACGCTCGCCCGGCTCGCGGCGTCACCACTGTCCTCGGTGGCCGGAGCCGGGTCGGCTCCGTCGCCGGTCAGTTCCGTGGACTCGCTGGTGCAGTTCATCATCACGGTGGGGCAGCACGACGGCGGGGTTCCCGCCGTCGTGCTGCAGCCGTGGGAACGCTCCACCGTGGCGGGAGTGCTGGAAGCCGCGGGCGGGCGCAGGCCGGTCCGCCTGCCCGCGTGGCTGTGTCGCAGCGCGCTGTGGTGCGGTTACCGGCTCTCGTCCCTGGCCGGCGAACGGCTGCATGGACCCCTGCGCCGGCTGGAAATGATGTGGTTCGGACAGCGGCAGGAGCCGGGCTGGGCCGAGTCCACCGGCAACGTTCCCGAACCCCGGGTGCAGGAAGTCCTGCGCTCCCAGCGGGTCCGGGAACCGGCCGGCCGCTAGCTTTCGTCCGGTCCCTGGACTCCGGGGACAACGGCCTGCAGCTGCTCCAGGCTGATGGCGCCCAGGCGGACCACCCGCAGGATGTCCGATGTGGCGTCAACGATGGTCGAGGGGACCCCGTCCGCGCCTTGTTCCGGCCTTGCTCCGGCTTCGAGGTAGACCTCCACGGATTCGGCCAGCTGTTCCCGCGCCTCGGCGGCGGTCTGGGCCGCGGGGTTTCCGGTGCGGTTGGCCGAGGAAACCGCCATCGGTCCGGTCAGCGCCAGCAGATCCAAGGCGATGCGGTCATCGGGCATCCGCAGCGCCACGGTGCCCAGGGTATCCCCCAGGTCCCAGGTCAGGGACGGCTGGGAGTGGAAGATCAGTGTCAGTCCACCCGGCCAGAACGCCTCGGCCAGGGCCCGGGCATCAGCGGAAATGTCCACGGCCAACCCATCCATGGTCTGCATCCGGGGAATCAGCACGGGAGGCGGCATCGACCGGCCGCGGCCCTTGGCAGCGAGCAGGGTGGCCACTGCCTGCGGTGAAAAGGCGTCGGCCCCAATGCCGTAAACGGTGTCGGTGGGCAGCACCACGCACTGCTTGGCACTGATGGCCTGATGCGCTTTTGCCAGGCCCTCGCTCAGGCCGTCCGGTTCCGTGCAGTCATAGGTGGTAGTCACGCCTGAATCTGTCCTTTGTCGTAGGGGGGATGTGCCGTGCGCACCGCGGAGGTTGCCCGCGGCCGGCCGTTAAGATCTGTGTGGGTTGCAACGTCCTGCCAGCACGGCTCTTCGGCGAGCAGCGCCGCGATCCGCTCGGCCTGCACCTCGGCGTGCTCCATGACGAAGTAGCCGGCGGTGTGCAGCAGCCGCGCAGCGGTCCGGGCTGCGGCAAGCGGCAGTTCCAGTCCGTCCCGGCCTCCGCCGTACAGGGCCATGGCCGGATCATGCACCGCGGCCTCCGGTTCGTTGGGGACGGCATCCTCGGGGACATAGGGCGGGTTGGATACCACCACGTCAAACGTTCCGTTGGCGTCCGCCAGTGCCGTGCGCAGGTCCCCGTGCATCAGGTGCACTCCGAGCGGGTCCAGGTTCCGCCGTGCCCAGGCCAGCGCCAGCGGGCTCAGTTCCACGGCGTGGACCTCGGCTTCGGGAACCTCGGTGGCCAGGGCGGCGGCAATCGCCCCTGATCCGGTCCCCAGGTCCACAACCTTAACCCGCGCGGTGCCGTCCGCCTCAAACCGGCGGGCGGCGTCGATGGCCAGCTGCGCCACCGTTTCGGTCTCGGGACGGGGCACAAAGACGCCCGGGCCCACCTGCAGTTCCAGGTAGCGGAAGGACGCAGTGCCGGTCAGGTGCTGCAGCGGAATGCGGGCCGCACGCTCGGCGACGAGTTCCCCGTAGCCGGGCGGCACCGGTGCGTCAGTGAACGCCAGGGCCTTGACCCGGCCGCGGGAGACTCCCAGCAGGTGGGCCGCCAGCAGCTCGGCGTCAACCGCGGGTGTGGGAACGCCGGCCCCGGCCAGGATGGCGGCGGCCTCGCGCAGGGCCGCCGCCAGTGTGGTGGATTCCATCACCAGACGTTAGTTCTCGTCACCAATGGCGTCCAGGCGGGCCTGCTCGTCCATCTCGATGGCGGCCTGCACCACGGCTTCAAGGTCGCCGTTCATGACGGTGTCCAGGTTGTAGGCCTTATATCCGGTGCGGTGGTCCACAATCCGGTTTTCCGGGTAGTTGTAGGTGCGGATGCGCTCGGAGCGGTCCATGGTGCGGATCTGCGACTTGCGGATGTCCGAGTTGGCGGCGTCGATCTTTTCCTGCTCGTGCGCGAGGATGCGTGAGCGCAGCACGCGCATGGCGGCTTCACGGTTCTGCAGCTGCGACTTCTCGTTCTGCATGGCCACCACAATGCCGGTGGGCAGGTGGGTGATGCGCACTGCGGAGTCCGTGGTGTTCACCGACTGGCCGCCCGGGCCCGAGGACCGGTAGACATCGATCTTCAGGTCGTTCTGGCTGATTTCCACTTCCTCGGGCTCGTCCACTTCCGGCAGGACCAGCACGCCCGCGGCCGAAGTGTGGATGCGGCCCTGGGACTCCGTCACGGGAACGCGCTGCACGCGGTGCACTCCGCCTTCGTACTTCAGGCGGGCGTAAACGCCTTCGGCGGGGTCGTTGGAGTTGCCCTTGATGGCCATGGACACGTCCTTGTAGCCGCCCAGGTCCGACTCGGTGGAGGTGATGATCTCCGTCTTCCAGCCGCGGTGCTCGGCGTAACGGGTGTACATGCGCAGCAGGTCACCGGCGAACAGGGCCGCCTCGTCGCCGCCTTCACCGCCCTTGACCTCGATGATGACGTCACGGCCGTCGTTGGGATCCCGCGGGATCAGCAGGCGCCGCAGCTTTTCCTGCGCCTCGTCGAGGGCCTCCTTCAGCACCGGAACCTCGGCTGCGAACTCCGGGTCCTCCGCCGCCATTTCGGAAGCGGCCGCAAGATCGTCCTCGAGGGCGTGCCACTTGTTGTAGGCGTCCACGATGCGGCTGAGTTCGGCGTAGCGCCGGCCAAGCCGGCGGGCCAGGCCCTGGTCCGCGTGCACTGCCGGATCGGAAAGCCGCAGCTGCAGCTCCTCGTGCTCATCCAACAGACCCTGTATGGACTCAAACATGTTCTCTAGTTCCTCTTTCGACGGTGGACCTGGCCCGGAATTCGGGAGGACCTTCAAAAAACTTTACTCAGGTGCGCGCGTTAACTGCCAAACCGCCCAGGCTCCGGCGCCTCCGCGGATGCGGAGGGGCCGGAGCATGAGCGGCTCGGTAAGGCAGCTAGTTGTCCTTGGTGCCCAGGGTGGTCTGCTGGACCTGCATCAGGAACTCAACGTTGGACTGCGTCTCACGGATCTTTCCGGTGAGCAGCTCCAGCGCCTGCTGGGTGTCCAGGCCGGAGAGCACGCGGCGCAGCTTCCACATGATCTTGACCTCGTCGGGCGAGAGCAGGTTCTCTTCGCGGCGGGTACCGGACGCGTTGACGTCCACGGCCGGGAAGATGCGCTTGTCCGCGAGGTTGCGGGACAGGCGCAGTTCCATGTTGCCGGTGCCCTTGAACTCCTCGAAGATGACCTCGTCCATCTTGGACCCGGTCTCCACCAGGGCCGTGGCCAGGATGGTGAGCGAGCCGCCGTTTTCGATGTTGCGGGCAGCACCGAAGAAACGCTTGGGCGGGTACAGCGCGGACGAGTCCACACCACCGGAGAGGATACGGCCCGACGCCGGAGCGGCCAGGTTGTAGGCACGGCCCAGGCGGGTCATGGAGTCCAGGAGGACAACGACGTCGTTCCCCATTTCCACGAGGCGCTTGGCACGCTCGATGGCCAGTTCGGCCACCGTGGTGTGGTCATCGGCGGGACGGTCGAAGGTGGAGGCAATAACCTCGCCCTTGACCGTGCGCTGCATGTCCGTGACTTCTTCGGGGCGCTCGTCCACGAGGACCATCATGAGGTGGACCTCAGGATTGTTGATCGTGATCGCGTTGGCAATGGCCTGCAGGATCAGCGTCTTGCCGGCCTTGGGCGGCGAGACGATGAGGCCGCGCTGGCCCTTGCCGATCGGAGCCACCAGGTCAATGACACGGGGGCCGATGACCTTGGCGGACGTCTCCAGGCGCAGGCGCTCGGAGGGGTACAGCGGAACCAGCTTGGAGAACTCCACGCGGTCCTTGTTGTCCTCGGCGGGCTTGCCGTTGACCGTGGTCAGGCGGACCAGCGCGTTGAACTTCTGGCGCTGGTTTCCGCCCTGGCTCTCGCCTTCGCGGGGTGCGCGGATGGCGCCGACAACGGCGTCGCCCTTGCGCAGGTTGTACTTCTTGACCTGGGCCAGGGACACGTAGACGTCGTTCGGTCCCGGCAGGTAACCCGAGGTGCGGACAAACGCGTAGTTCTCGAGGACGTCCAGGATGCCGGCTACGGGCAGCAGGACGTCATCTTCGGTGACCTCGACGTCGTCCACGTCCGGGTTCTGGTTGCGGTTGCGGCGGCGCTCGTTGCGGTCGCGGAACCGGTCATTGCGGTCGCTGCGGTCATTCCGGTCGCTGCGGTCATTGCGGTCGCCGCGGTCATTACGGTCGTTCCGGTTCCGGTTGCGGCGGTTGCGTCCGCGGCCGTTTTCTTCGCTGTCGTCGCGGTTGTTCTCGCGGTCGCCGCGGGTGTTGTCGCGGTTGTTCTCGCGGTCGCCGCGGGTGTTCTCGCGCCTGTTGTCGCGGTCGCGGTTGTTCTCGCGCTCGCTGCGGGTGTTCTCCCGGCTGCGGTCCTCGGACGGGCGCTCTGCCGTCCCGGACTCCGGCGCGTTCGACGGCGCGGACTCGGTGTTCTGCTCAACCTTGCCGTTCTGCTCGGCCTTGTTGTTCTGCTCTGCCTTGTTGTTCTGCTCTGCCTTATCCTGGCGGGCGTCGCGGTCCTGGCGTGCGTCGCGGTCCTGGCGTGCGTCGCGGCCGTTGTCGGAGGCTTCGCTGTCAGCACGGCGGCTGCGTGAACGGCGGTTGCCGCGCTCGCGCTGGTTGTCTTCGCGTGGGGTTTCCTCGCGGGGAGCATCGGCCTGGACGGCCGGTGTCTCGGCGGGGGCCTGAACTGGCGCTTCCGCGGCGGGTGTGGTGACGACTCCGTCACTGGCCGCGCGGCGGTTGCGGTTGCGGGTCCGGGCGGGACGCTCGGGAGCGGACTGCTCGGCGGCGGGTGCCTCAGCGGCGGCAACCGGAGCGGCTGCGCGCTCGGTGCCGGCCTTGGCTCCGTCACTCTGGGCAGCCTCGGTCTTCGCACCGCGAACCGGGCGGTCGGCAACTGCGCCGCCCCGCTGGTGGTTGGAGATTGCCGTTACGAGATCTCCCTTGCGCATGCGGGACCCGCCGGTGATGCCCAGCTGGCCGGCAAGCGCCTGCAGCTGCGCGAGCTTGAGGCCCGCAAGACCGGAGCTTTTTGAAGTGGCTTCGCCGTTTGTTCCGGCGTTAGCTGAGTCCACACCTGTTGTCAGGTCAGTGGTGTCTGTCACGAAGGATCCTTCCCCCTCGTCGGGCGGTCCGGCGCAGTGCCGGCCGCGGATGATTTGGCCCTGATCCCCCTATGGTCAGACATGGGGGTCAGGGTTCGCCTATTGCCGGTAAGAGCCGGGAATCGGCGAATCTACATAAGGTGCCTTTGGAAAGAAATCCACAGGAGTTTGGTCAGCTTCGCTGCCGAACTATGCGGCATTCAAGGGGACTGGCCGTTTCTTGGCAGTACCCGGAAGGCTGCACCGAGAATTGCATCTCCGCAGTTGAACAAGAGTTTCCGACACGGTGTTTGGACACTATGCCCTCGGCAACGAGTTTTCAACAATTCTTCAGGGCGGTCCAGAAACGGACGGCCTGGATGCGAAAGCACAACCTGGGTGCGGGGAACACAAGACGGTTAGTACCGCTGGTGCTCTTCCACTCTAGCACCATCTCGGTCCACACTCAGCCGCAGAACACGCCAAAATTCCGCGGTTCCCGCGGCCGCAAGATGCTCGGCGATCAGCTCTTCGGCCCGGCACGCCTGATCCACTCCGTGGGCCAGGGCCATGACGGTGGGACCGGCTCCCGAGATGACCGCAGCCAGCCCGCCGGCCCGCAGATGTGCCATCAGCGCGGCGCTGGCGCGCATGGCCGGTGCCCGGTACTCCTGGTGCAGGAAATCGACGGTGCCCGCCGGCAGGAGGGATGGCTCGGCGGCGAGGGCATGGATCAGCAGTGCCGCCCGGCCCGCGTTGGCCGCGGCCGCCGGATGCGGCACCTGTGCCGGAAGCAGTCCGCGGGCGCTTTCCGTGGACAACTCGTTGGCGGGAACCGCCGCCACGGGAATGATGTCCGGGTGCACGGGGGCGGAAACGGAACGGAAAACGCCGTCTTCCTCCCAGGAGATGGCCAGTCCCCCGGCCAGCGCTGGTGCAACGTTGTCCGGATGCCCCTCCAACCGGGAGCACAAGTCCAGCAGCCCTGCGGCGTCCAGCCGGTGTTCGGACGGCAGCAGGGCGTTGCCGGCCAGGACACCGGACACGATGGCCGAGGCTGAGGAGCCCAGGCCGCGACCGTGCGGAATCACGTTGTCCGCATCAAGGCTCAGGCCCTGCAGGGAATACCCGGCGGCCTCGACGGTCAGCCGGACCGTGCGGGCCACCAGGTGGGTCCCGTCGGTGGGCAGCGTCGCGGCGCCTTCGCCGCTCATGCGGACCACGGTTCCGGGCTCGCCGGAGGTCCGGACGCGCACGGTGTCGTACAGGCCCACCGCAAGCCCCAGGCTGTCAAAGCCCGGGCCGAGATTGGCGCTGGTGGCCGGGACCCGGACGGTCACGTCCTGGCCCGGCGCCACCATGGTGCGGGACGGTGCCGCGGAATCACTCACCTGCATGTCGGCCTAACCCGCGGCCTGTGCTTCCAGGCCCAGCGCTGCGGCAACGGATACGACGTCGAACTCCACCTTGGTGGGCTCCACGTCTGAACCGTCGGCGGTGCGCAGCGCCCACTGCGGGTCCTTCAACCCGTGGCCGGTGACCGTAATAACGATCCTCTTGCCGGCCGGGACGTCACCGGCGGCATGCTTTTTCAGCAGCCCGGCCACGCCTGCGGCGGAGGCTGGCTCCACAAAAACGCCCTCGCGGGAGGACAGCCAGCGGTGCGCCTCGAGGATTTCGGTGTCCGTGACGGCTTCGATGAGGCCGCCGGACTCATCGCGGGCTGCGATGGCCTGGTCCCAGGATGCGGGGTTGCCGATCCGGATGGCGGTGGCAATGGTGTCCGGGTCCGTCACCGGGTGGCCCTTCACCAGCGGCGATGCGCCTTCGGCTTGGAAGCCCCACATGGTGGGAGTCTTTGTGGCCACCGGTGCCAGTTCCTCGCCGGCGATGTTCGTGTAGGGAGCGGCGTATTCCTTGTAGCCCTTCCAGTATGCGGTGATGTTTCCGGCGTTCCCCACCGGCAGCAGGTGCAGGTCCGGGGCATCGCCAAGCGCGTCAACCACTTCGAAGGCTGCGGTCTTCTGGCCCTCGATGCGGGCGGGGTTCACTGAGTTCACCAGGAACACCGGGTAGGCCTCGGCCAGTTTGCGGGCCACGTCCAGGCAGTTGTCGAAGTTGCCGTTGACCTGCAGCAGCTCGGCGCCGTGGGCGATGGCCTGGCTGAGCTTTCCCATGGAGATCTTGCCGTCCGGCACCAGCACGGCGCAGGTGATGCCGGCCTGAGTTGCATACGCGGCGGCGGAGGCGGAGGTGTTGCCGGTGGACGCGCAGACCACGGCCTTGGCCCCGGATTCTACGGCGGCGGTCATGGCCATCGTCATGCCTCGGTCCTTGAAGGAGCCGGTGGGGTTCATGCCTTCGACCTTGAGGTACACCTCGCAGCCGGTGAGTTCGGACAGGGCCTTGGCCTTGACCAGGGGCGTGCCGCCCTCACCCAGGGTGATGATCTCGGTGCTGTCGGTAACGGGAAGACGGTTGGCGTATTCGCGGATGACGCCGCGCCATTGGTGAGCCACGGTATTAGACCCCTTCTACCCGCAGGACGGATGTGACGGAATTGATGACGTCCAGGCCCTTGATGGCCTCGACGGTTGCTGCCAGCGCGGCTTCGGACGCGCGGTGCGTGACAAAGCGCAGTTCCGCGGCTGTTCCGGCGCCGTCGCTGTGGATGGTTTGGCGCATGGTTTCGATGGAGACGCCGTTTTCGGCGAACACCCGGGCCACGGCGGCCAGCACGCCCGGCTGGTCGGTGACCTCCAGGCCAATGCTGTAGCTGGTGGTCACCTTCTCGAACGGCAGGGCCGGAACGTGTCCGGTGGGCGTCTCGGCGCCCAGCGGACCGCCAAGCACCAGCCGGCGGGCGGTGCTGACGACGTCGCCCATCACGGCGGAGGCGGTGGGCGCACCGCCCGCGCCCTGGCCGTAGAACATCAGCTCTCCGGCGTTTTCCGCCTCCACGAACACGGCGTTGAACGCGCCGTGGACCGCGGCCAGCGGATGGGTGCGCGGCAGCAGCGTCGGGTGCACGCGGACGCTGACGCCCGGTTCGCCGTCGTTCTCCAGCTTTTCCGCAATGGCCAGCAGCTTGATGACAAACCCGGCGTCTTTCGCGGCGGCTATGTCGCCGGCGGTGACCGCGGAGATTCCCTCGCAGGAAACGTTGGCCAGGTCAAAATTGGTGTGGAAGGCCAGCGACGCGAGGATGGCGCCCTTGGCGGCGGCGTCGTGGCCCTCGACGTCGGCGGTGGGATCGGCTTCGGCGTAGCCCAGGCGCTGGGCTTCGGCCAGGGCGTCGGCGAACTGCGCCCCGGTGGTGTCCATGGCGTCCAGGATGTAGTTGGTGGTGCCGTTGACGATTCCCAGCACGCGGGTAATGCGGTCACCCGAGAGGCTGTCCCGGATGGGGCGCAGGATCGGGATGGCTCCGGCCACGGCGGCTTCGTAGGCCAGCCGGACGCCGGCGGCGTCCGCCTTCTGGAACAGCGCGGCGCCGTCGGCGGCCAGCAGGGCCTTGTTGCCGGTGACCACCGACGCGCCGTGGCCGATGGCGTGGAGCATCAGCGTGCGGGCCGGTTCCATGCCACCCATCAGCTCAATGACGATGTCAGCGTTCTCCGCCAGCTTTTCGGCGTCGGTGGTGAACAGTTCCTTCGGCAGGTCAACGTCGCGGGGAGCGTCGGGGTTACGGACTGCGATGCCGGTCAGCTCCAGCCGGGCTCCGGTGCGCGAGGCCAGGTCTTCGGCGTCGTCGAGAAGGATCCGGGCAACCTGGGAGCCAACGTTTCCGCATCCCAGCAGGGCAACTTTCAGGGTCTTCATATGGTGCCTACTCCTCTGGCGTTTCGGGCTGGTGGGAGGCATAAACGTCCCGGGCCAGCAGATCGTCTTCGGTTTCGCCGCGGATAATCAGCCGGGCAGCGCCGTCCCGGACGGCGACGACGGGCGGCCGGGCAATGTAGTTGTAGTTGCTGGCCAGCGCCCAGCAGTACGCACCGGTGCCGGGAACGGCCAACAGATCGCCGTCGGAGGTGTCCGCCGGCAGGTAGACGTCCCGAACCACTATGTCCCCGCTCTCGCAGTGTTTGCCAACCACGCGCGACATAACCGCGTCATCTTCGGACGCACGCGATGCGAGCACGGCCGAATAATCGGCGTCGTAAAGCACCGGACGGGCGTTGTCGCTCATCCCGCCGTCCACCGAAACGTACCGGCGTTCGGAGGTTCCGCCGCCGTCAGTGTCCACGCGCACGGTTTTGATCGTTCCGGTGCGGTACAGGGTGAAGGTGGTGGGGCCGGCAATGGCGCGGCCGGGTTCGATGGAAATCCGCGGCACGGCCAGTCCAAGCTCCGCGCAGGTGGAGCCGACGACGGCGGCCATCGCCTTGGCAATCTCGGCCGGCGGGCGCGGGGCGTCGGCCTCGGTGTAGGCAATCCCGTAACCGCCGCCAAGGTCCAGCTCGGGCAGCTCGACGCCGTGCACCGCCTTGATCTCCGCCAGGAAACCCAGCAGCCGCTGCGCTGCGAGCTCAAAGCCCTCAGCCTCGAAGATCTGGGAGCCGATGTGGCAGTGCAGCCCGAGCAGGCGGATGCCTTCGTGTGCCAGGGCGGCAGCCACTGCGGTTTCCGCCGGCGACCTGTCCCCGGCTTCGGGGTCCGGTGCCATGGACAGCCCGAACTTCTGGTCCTCATGCGCGGTGGCAATGAACTCGTGGGTGGAGGCGTGCACGCCCGGGGTCAGCCGCAGCATGACGTTGGCCTGCTCGCCGCGCGATGCCGCCAGGGCGCCGAGCCGCTGGAGTTCGGCCAGGCTGTCCACGACAATCCGGCCCAGCCCCATGTCCAGGGCACGGGTCAGCTCCGCGTCCGACTTGTTGTTACCGTGCAGCCCCAAGGCCGCACCCGGAATGCCGGCCCGGCGGGCCACCGCCAGTTCCCCGCCGGAGCAGGTGTCCAGGCGCAGTCCCTCGGAGGCCACCCAGCGGGCCACTTCGGTGCACAGGAAGGCCTTACCGGCGTAGTAGACATCCACTCCCCCGCAGAGGTCGGCAAACGCGGCGTCGAAGGAATCCTTGAAGTCCCGGGCACGGGCCCGGAAGTCAGCCTCGGACACCACGAACAGCGGCGTGCCGAACTCCTTCGCCAGCGCGGAGACTGAAACACCGGCAATTTCCAGTTCGCCGCCGTCGTTCCGGGTCACGTCGCGCGCCCACATCTGCGGGCGCAGGGCATTCGCGTCCGCCGGGTAGCTGAGCCAGCCGGGGGCGAGGGGGGAAACAGTCATTGATTACATCCGTTCCGGAGCGGAAACTCCCAGCAGGTCCAGGCCGTTGGCCAGGACCGTCCGGGCGGCAAGGTTCAGCCACAGGCGCGTGCGGTTGACGTCGGTGATCTCCTCGTCGCCCTGGGGGGCGATGCGGCAGGCGTCGTACCAGCGGTGGTAGGTGCCGGCGATGACTTCCAGGTGCCGGGCCACGCGGTGCGGTTCGCGGAACGCGCTGGCCTGCGCGACGACGCCGGGGAACTGTCCCAGTGCGGCGAGCAGCTCGCCCTCGGTCGGGTGCGTCAGCAGGGACGCGTCAAATGCTGAGTCATCCACACCGGCGGCTTCGGCATTGCGGGCCAGGGCGTAGGTGCGGGCATGGGCGTACTGGACGTAGAACACCGGGTTCTCGTTGCTGCGCTTGGTCAGCAGGTCAAGGTCGACGTCGATGTTGGAGTCCGCGGAGAAGCGGGCCAGCGTGTAGCGGGCGGCGTCAACGCCCACCGCGTCCACCAGGTCCTCCAGGGTCACCACGGTGCCGGCACGCTTGGACATGCGCACGGGCTTGCCGTCCTTGACCAGGTTGACCATCTGGCCAATCAGCACCTCAACGCAGGCCGGGTCGTGGCCCAGCGCTGCGGCAGCGGCCTTCAGGCGGACAACGTAGCCGTGGTGGTCGGCGCCCAGCATGTAGAAGTTCAGGTCGAAGCCGCGGTCGCGCTTGTTCTGGATGTAGGCAATGTCACCGGCGATGTAGGCGGCCTTGCCGTCGGACTTGATGACCACGCGGTCCTTGTCGTCGCCGAACTCGGTGGAGTTCAGCCACCAGGCGCCGTCCTTCTCGTACAGGTTCTTGGAGCCCTTGAGCTGTTCCAGGAGCTTGTCCACCTGGCCGTTTTCGTGGAGGGAATCTTCGTGGAAGAAGACGTCGAAGTCCACGCCGAAGTTGTGCAGGGATTCCTTGATGTCCGTGAACATGAAGTCAACGCCCACCGCGCGGAAGCGTTCCTGCGCCTCGGCGTCGGGCAGCTCCATGATGTTCGGCTCCGCTGCCAGCACGCGGTTGGCGATGTCCTCGATGTAGGCGCCGGCGTAGCCGTCCTCGGGAGCGGCTTCGCCCTTCGCGGAGGCCAGCAGGGAACGGGCAAAACGGTCGATCTGCGCACCGTGGTCATTGAAGTAGTACTCGCGGGTCACCTCGGCGCCCTGCGATTCGAAGATCCGGGCCAGGGCGTCGCCGACGGCGGCCCAGCGGGTTCCACCCAGGTGGATCGGTCCGGTGGGGTTGGCCGAGACAAACTCGAGGTTGATCCGGGTTCCCTTGAGGATCTCCGAGGTGCCGTACTCCGGTCCGGCGTCGACAATCGTCTTGACCAGCTCGCCGGCGGCACCGGCGTCGAGGGTGATGTTCAGGAAGCCGGGACCGGCAATGTCCACCTTGGCCACGCCGTCGATTTTCTCGAGGCGGCCCTTGAGGATCTCCGCGAACTGGCGCGGGTTCATGCCGGCCTGCTTGGACAGCTGCAGGGCGATGTTGGTGGCCCAGTCACCGTGGTCCCGGTTCTTCGGCCGCTCCACGCGCACCTCCCGGGGCACGTCGATGCTGAAATCACCGGCATCGATGGCGTCTTGGAGGCAGGCAGTTACGGCGGAGGAAAGTTCTTCAGGAGTCACCGGTTAAGCATAGCCTCGTCTCACCTGCGGTTCCGCGAACTGTGACGTCCCCCGCGGCGTCCCCCACAGCGTCCCCCGCGCCGTCCGCGGTGCCGTCCGCTGTGCCGTCCCCCGCGCACCTGCTCACAGGCAGCGTTGCGCTGAATACGTTGTAATGGATAGGGACACCTCACCGGGCTTCCTCCGGTCTGCCTGCTGCCCCCATCTCCAGGAGAGAAATGAACCACACCCGCAAGACACTGCTGTTCACCGCCGCGTCCCTGACCCTGGCTTCCACCGCCTGCGCCGGACCGGCCGCCGATGAGGCACCCGCCGCGCAGGAGTCCTCCGCCGCGGCCACGGCTGCACCCCAGAGTGCCGCACCCCAAAGCGCCGCACCCCAGGACGGTGCCGCGGCCGGCGCCTACGCCGACGGCGAGTACTCGGCCCAGGGCAGCTACACCCCGCCGTCGAACCAGACCGAGGAGGTGGACGTCACGCTGACCCTCAAGGACAGCGTGGTCACGGAGCTTCAGGTCGAAACCTCCGGCAACCATCCCACCTCGAAGATGCACCAGCGCGACTTCACCTCCAAGGTGCAGGAGCAGGTGGTCGGCAAAAACCTCGACGAGCTGGACGTGGACAAGGTGGGCGGTTCATCCCTTACCAGTTCCGGTTTCAACAAGGCCCTGGACACCATCCGCTCCGAAGCCGCGAACTAAACTGCCGCGCCATGCCGGAGACGAGATTCGATGCCATCGGCACCGCGTGGACCATCACCACGGCTGAACCGCTTGCCGCACCGGTCCGGGCCGCCGTGGCGGACCTCGTTGAGGACTATGACCGCACTTATTCAAGGTTCCGCTCCGATTCGGTCATCACCGCACTGACCCGGGAGGCCGGAACCGTGGATCTGCCGCCCTCAGCGGCACCGCTGCTGTCCCTGTTCGACAGCCTGCACCGGTTATCCGGCGGGGCCGTTAATCCCCTGGTGGGGCATTCCCTGGAAAAGCTCGGGTACGACGCCGCCTATTCCTTTGCCGGCTCCGGGCCGGTGCCGGCACCGGACTGGGCCGCGGCCGTGTCCTGGGAAAGCACCGGCGGCAGGGTGCAGCTGAACACCACGATTCCGGCGACCCTGGACATCGGCGCCGCCGGCAAGGGCCAGCTGGTGGACCTGGTCTTCGAGCTGCTGCACTCCGCCGGTCACCGGGAGCTCACGGTGGACGCCGGTTCGGACCTGCGGCACGCAGGCGCTGCCAGCCTGCGGGTTGCGCTGGAGCATCCGTATGACACCACGCGGGCCATTGGCATTGTGCCGCTGCAGGACCGTGCAATGTGCGCGTCCGCGGGAAACCGGCGAACCTGGGGCGACGGACTGCACCATATCCTGGATGCCTCCACCGGCCGGCCGGTCCAGCGGGTGGCCGCCACCTGGGTGCTGGCCGCTGACGCCATGACGGCGGACGGGCTGGCCACCGCCTTATTTTTCACTGATCCTGCCCGGCTGGCCGAGGAATTCGCGTTTGACTACGTGCGGATGTTCTCGGACGGCCGGGCCACCTTCTCAGATGCCATGGCTGGAGTCCTGTTTTCATGAGTCTTTCCCTGCCCGCGCCGGTTACCCGCCGGCTGGACGCCTTCACCGGCCGCTGGACGATGTACCGGCTGACGGTGATCCTGCTGCTGGCCGTCACCGCCTGGTCATTTGTGCTTTCCTTCGCCGGGGCGCTCGCCTTCACCCCGTCCGAGCTGGCGGCAACCGCAGCCACCGCCGTCGTCTCCGCCCTTGTCGCCAGCCGCGTCATGGGGCTGCTTTTCCGCACCCGGCCGCAGACGGATTCTTCGCTCATCACCGGGCTGCTGCTCTATTTCCTGCTGTGGCCCAGCACCGAGGGATCCGCTCTGCTTACCGTGGCACTGGCCGCCGGTGCCGCCACCGTGTCCAAGTACCTGCTGGTTTGGCGCGGCCGGCACATCTTTAATCCCGCAGCCCTGGGTGCTGCGGTCCTGGCGCTGACCGGCCTGGGTGCCGCCGTGTGGTGGGTGGCGGCGCCGCTGATGCTCGTGGCCGTGCTCCCGGCGGCTGCGGTCATCCTGTACCGGAACCGGCTGCTGCCGATGGCCGCAGTGTTCCTGCTCGCCGCCGGCGTCATCATTACCGTGCGGATGGTGATGGCCGGGGAGGCCCTTCCGACGGCGCTGGGAATCCTACTTGCTTCCTACCCGGTGGTGTTTTTTGCCGGCTTCATGCTGTCCGAGCCGCTGACCCTGCCCCCGCGGCGCTGGCAGCGCCTGCTGGAGGCCGGCGTCGTCGGCGTCCTGTTCGCCGTGCCGCTGAGCGCCGGCCCGGTCTTCATGTCCCCCGAGCTGGCCCTGCTGGCCGGCAATGTGCTGGCCTTTGCCCTGGCTCCGCGCACGGGGATCCGGCTGCGGCTGCGGGAGAACCGCGCATTGACCCCCACCGCGCGCGAACTGGTGTTTGAACCGACCCGTCCGCTGCGTTTCCAGCCCGGCCAGTATGTGGAACTGAGCATCCCGCACGGCACGGCCGACGCGCGGGGAACCCGGCGGATCTTCAGCCTCACCACGGCTCCGCAGGATTCCGCCACGGTTGCCGTGGGGCTGCGGGCCGCCGAACCGGCAAGTTCGTTCAAGACCGCCCTGCTGAAGCTCAAGCCCGGCGCCGTGGTGTCCGCGACGTCAGTGGCCGGAGACTTCCTGCTTCCCCGGGACCGCACGGTCCCGCTGCTGCTGATCGCCTCCGGCGTGGGCATCACCCCCTTCATGAGCCAGCTGCGCTCGCTGGCTGCCGGTGGTGACGGGAGAGGTCCCGGGACTGTGGAGCGCGACGTCGTCCTCGTGTATGCCGCCGCTTCGGTGGATGAGCTGGCCTACGCGGCTGAACTGCACCGTTTGGGCATCCGTGTCCTGGTCTGCACGCCCACCGACCCGCAGATCAGCGGCTGGACGTATCTTGGCCCCGGCCTCCCGGACGCGGAAGCCCTGGCCTCCGCAGTGCCGGACATTTCGCGGCGCGCCGGATACGTTTCCGGATCCCCCGCCGCCGTGGCTGCCGCCCGTGCCGCGGTCCGCCGCGCCGGCGGCCGCCCGGTCCGGACGGATGCCTTCCTGGGCTACTGAGGGGCCCGAGGGCCTCTGGCCCGGGGGCCTCTGACCCGGGGGCGTCCACACCGCCCGTTCCGCGGCATGATCCGGGGACGTTTTCACACGGCGCGCCGGACCTGCTAAGCTTCTTGAGTCCCACAGGACCTGCCGGTTTACCGGCGTCCTTGCCCTCGTAGCTCAGGGGATAGAGCGGTTGCCTCCGGAGCAACAGGCCGTAGGTTCGAATCCTATCGAGGGCACCATATCAAGTGACAGCACCCCGGTCTTCGGACCGGGGTGTTTTCTTTTGCCCGGGCCCCGGCCGGCCCCACCATCGGTTCCCCCGTCAAAGCATTCGTCCCCGGGCAGCTTGACGCACCGATTGCAACGGGACGCTACCAGCACGCGCACCGCGGGGGGGGGGGCGGCAAGACACGGCAGGGTCATCCTTCCATACCGAAGCCGCGGGAATTCTTTCGCCAAACCCTTGCGGACATCGGGCATTGTGACGGTATGGTGATCCCTACATACCAACCGGTCGGTTCCCGGGTTCACCCGGCGGCATTCCGGCACGAGACTCCACGAGAAACACGGAACACCCGCATGAAGACCATGAACATCAAGGAAGAACTGGCCCGCGTTTCCGTGGAGCTCTTTTCCAGCCAAGGCTACGCCAGGACCAGCGTGCAGCAGATCGTCGATGCCGCCGGCGTCACCAAGGGCGCCCTGTACCACTACTTCAATTCCAAGGATGATCTGCTCTTCGACATCTACGACCGGATCCTCACCCTGCAGCACCACAACCTCACCGAAATCACGGCCCGCGGCCTGCCCGTGGAGCAGACCGTCCGGCTGGTCTGCGAAGACGTCATCGTCACCTCGATCGATTGGATTCGTGAAGGCACCGTATTCTTCCGGTCCCAGCACATGCTCAGTCCCGACCGGATGGAAGCCGTGAAGGACCGCCGCCGCCGCTACAACGAGGTCTTCGGCGCACTGATCGCCCGCGGCCGCGAAGAGGGCATCTTCCGCACCGACATCCCGACGGCCGTCCTCGTGGCCAACTTTTTCGCCAACCCGCACTACCTCTCGTTCTGGTACCAGCCCTCCGGGCCGCTGACGAAGCACCAGGTCGCGAAGCAACTGACTGATCTGTACCTTGCCGGCCTGCGGCCCGCCCTACCCGAAGGATCATCCGAATGAAAGCCTGGAACGTCACCACCCTCGCCGAACCGCGCGATGCCCTTCACCTGGCCGAACTGCCCGCACCCGAGGCCATGCCGGGCACGGTGGTGCTGGCCACCCGCGCCGTCGCCCTGAATTTCCCGGATGTGCTGCTCTGCCGCGGCCTGTACCAGGAAAAACCGGCGCTGCCCTTCATCCCGGGCATTGAGCTGTGCGGCACCGTTACGGCAATCGGCGACGGCGTCACGGGGATTTCGCTCGGTGACCGCGTGATTGCCTCGCATCTTGGCGTGATGGCCGAGCAGGTGCAGGTTCCCGCGGCAGCTGTCTTCCCGGCCCCGGAATCCCTGTCCGACGCCGAGGCCGCGGCCCTGTGCATCGGTTACCAGACCGGGTACTTCGGCCTTCACCGCCGGGCGCGGATCGCCCCCGGAGAGACACTGCTGGTGCATGCCGCCGCCGGCGGTGTTGGCACGGCGGCCGTGCAGCTGGGCAAGGCCGCCGGCGCCAGGGTGATCGGCGTGGTTGGCAATGAAGCCAAACGCCGGGTCGCCGAAGAGGCGGGCGCCGACATCGTGGTGAACCGCACCACCGAGGACTTCGTGGAGGTAGTCAACACGGCCACCGGGGGACGCGGCGCCGACGTCATCTACGATCCCGTGGGCGGAGAAACCTTTGACCGCTCCACCCGCTGCATCGCCTTCGAAGGCCGGATCGTGGTGGTTGGCTTTGCCGCCGGAACCCTGCAGAGCGCACGCATGAACCATGCGCTCGTCAAGAACTACTCCCTGCTGGGCCTGCACTGGGCGCTCTACACCAAGCGTGCGCCGGAACTGGTGAAAGAGGTTCACGAGCAACTCACTCTTTTGGCGGACAAGGGCCTGGTCCGTCCGCTGGTCACTGAAACCGTTCCGTTTGCCGAGGCGCCCGGAGCCGTGCAGCGCCTCGGCGATGGACTGACCGCAGGGCGGGTGGTGCTGGCCCTGTAGCCGCTGCGCCCGCCTGTTCGGCAGGACGTCCACGATTTCCGCAAAACAACGATTCACGAGCACCAGCACGGCAACCATTAACGAGACAACGGAGTCCTTATGGCAGTGCAACATACCGACCAGTCGGTTCCGATCCCCCGGCTGTACTTCCGCGGCATCAGCGTGAAGTTCGGCGGTCTCACCGCCCTGGATGCGGTGACCTTCGCCGTCCCGGCAGGGGCCGTGGTTGGCATCATCGGCCCCAACGGGGCGGGCAAAACCACTCTTTTCAACGTTGTGTGCGGCTTCAACACTCCGGCCTCCGGTTCTCTGGAGCTCGACGGCGCGGCCTTCCGGCCCAGCCCCCACCGCCTCATCCACCACGGCGTTTCCCGCACCCTCCAGGGCCTGGGACTGTTTTCCGGCCTCACGGTTCTGGAAAACGTTCTGCTCGGGCTGGAAGGCACCGCCCGCCACGGCGCATTGGCGGACGGACTGGCGCTGCCCCGTTCCCGGCGCGGGGAAGCACAGCTTCGCAACCGCGCCCTCCAAGCCCTGGACGGACTGGGCATAGCCGGCCACGCCGCAGCACTGCCGGACACCCTGCCGTACGGGGTCCGCAAGAAGGTGGCTCTGGCACGCGCCCTGGCGGGATCACCCCGCCTGCTGCTGCTGGACGAACCCGCCGGCGGGCTCGCTCACGAAGACATTGATGAGCTGGCGGAAATCATCCGCACCATTGGCGCCACGGGCTGCTCCGTGGTGCTCGTGGAGCACCACGTTGACCTGGTCATGAGTGTCTGCGAGCGCATCGCGGTCCTGGACTTCGGCAAGCTGATCGCCGAGGGCACACCCGCGGAGATCGGAGCCAATCCAGCCGTCACCGACGCCTACCTGGGGGTGGAGCCGGTATGAGCGCCCTCCTGGTCCTGGACGACGTGAGCGCCGGTTACGGACCCGTCCCCGTTCTGCACGGCATCAGCCTCACCGTGGAGGCCGGCAGCATAACCGCCGTCGTCGGGGCAAACGGTGCCGGCAAAACCACGCTGCTGCGCACCGTCGTCGGCCAGCTGCGGCCCACGGGCGGCAGCATCCGCTTCGACGGATCGGACCTTGCCGGCGTCAGGGTTGAGGACATGGTGCGCCGCGGCATTGCCCTGGTCCCGGAAGGACGCGGAGTCATTACCGAACTCACCGTCGATGAGAACCTGCGCCTCGGCGGACTATGGCGCCGGGACCGCGCTGCCGCAGCGGCCCTGCTCACACGGATGTACGAACTCTTCGAACCGCTGGACCGCCGCCGCCGCGCCGCAGGCCACCAGCTGTCCGGCGGCGAGCGCCAAATGCTGGCCCTGGGCCGGGCGCTGATGGCAGACCCGCGGCTGCTCCTCCTGGATGAACCCTCGCTGGGCCTGGCTCCGCGCATCACCGCCCAGATCCTGGGGCTGCTGCGCGGACTGCGCGACGACACCGGACTGACGGTCCTGCTGATTGAGCAAAACGTCCGCAGTGCCCTCGCCGTTGCCGATGACGGCGTCGTCCTCAGCCTGGGCAACATAGTTGCCTCCCGCCCCGCCGCCGACCTGGCCGCGGACACCGATCTCCGCCACACCTACTTGGGGTTCTGATGGACAGATTTCTCTTCCTCACCGTTGACGGCCTCGCCCGCGGAGCCGTGCTGGCAGCTTTTGCGCTGTCGCTGGTCATTATCTGGCGCGCTGCCCGCATTGTGAACTTCGCCCAGGGAGCCATGGCTGTGGCCACCACCTACGTGGCCTTCACCGTCACCAGCGCCACCGGCAGCTACTGGCTGGGACTGGCCTCCGCCGTCGCCGCGGGCCTGCTCCTGGGCGCCCTCGTGGAGCGGACCGTGATGCGCTTCGTGGGAAACACGTCCCCGCTGAATTCCGTCATAGCCGGCCTCGGACTGCTCCTGGTGATCCAGGCGATCCTGGGCATGATCTTCGGCAACGGCTACCGGGCCATGTCCACGCCCTTCAGCACGTCCCCGCTTTCCGTCGGAGGCATCAGCGCCGTTTCCCCCTACGACCTGTTCATCTTCGCGTGTATCGCCGTGATTGTCGGCGGGCTGGCGCTGCTTTTCACCAAGACGTCCCTGGGACTTCGGCTGCGCGCCGCCGCCTTCGCCCCCGATCTGGCACGGCTGCTGGGAGTGCGGTCCTCCCGCATGCTGACACTGGGCTGGGCGCTGTCCTCGGCCGTGGGCGCCCTGGCCGCCCTGCTGATCATTCCCACCGAGCTCGGTTTGAATCCGCACGCCGTGGACACCGTGTTTGTGTATGCGTTCACGGTGGCCGTGGTGGGCGGCCTGGACTCCGCCGGCGGCGCCGTTGCCGGCGGCCTGGCGGTGGGAGTGGTGCTCAGCTGGGTCAGCGGCTACCTCGGCGCCACGCTGGCCCCCATCGCAGTGCTGGTCCTTCTCCTGGCGGTGCTGCTCCTGCGCCCCGCCGGACTGTTTTCCCTGACGAAGGAGCGCACGGTATGAATCCGCTCAAATCCCTGCTGCTGGCCGCCGCAGCCGCGGCAGCCCTGATCGGCCTGACCTTCGGGCTCGAACCTTTTGTGTCCTACCAGCTGGCCACCGTGTGCGCCTACCTGTGCGCGGTTGCCGGGCTGACCGTGCTCACCGGCAGCGGCGGGCAGCTTTCGCTCGGGCAGGCGGCGCTGATGGCCGGCGGCGCCTACAGCTACGCACTCTGCGCCAACGCCATGGCGGAGTCAGGAATCGAAGGTCCGGTCCTTCTGCTGGCCCCGCTTGCCGCGGCTGTCCTGGGAGCCGCAGTGCTGGGGCTGATCATCGGCTGCGCCGCGGGACGGCTGCACGGCCCGTACCTCGCCGGCTTCACGCTCGCACTTGTCGTGGCCATTCCCGCGGTCACCAGCACGTTCTCCGGAGTGCTCGGCGGCGACCAGGGACTGTGGATCACGGTGGAAAAGCGTCCGGCAGCCCTCCGTGGCATCGTCAGCAACGAACAGTGGCAGTCCTGGCTGGCCATCCTCTGCGCCGTCGCCGTCATGGCCGTGCTGAACAACCTGCTGCGCGGACGCTTCGGCCGCCAGCTGCGGGCCGTGCGGGACAATGATGCGGCCGCAGCGCTGTCCGGAGTGAACGTGGCCCGGACCAAGATCATCTCCTTCACCGTCAGCGCGGCCGCTGCCGGGTTGGGCGGCGGGCTCCTCGCCTACATCACCCAAAGCGCCAGTCCCGGAGCGTACTCCCTGGTCCTGTCCCTGTACCTGCTGATGGCGGCCGTCATCGGCGGCATCGGTTCCCTCACCGGCGCCGTATGGGGTGCCCTGATCATGGTGTTCCTGCCCCACTCCATCAATTCCTTCACCGCAGACCTTCCGGTGTCCGCCGACGCCGCACAGCGGCTGGACGGAAACCTGGCCATCGCGGTGTTCGGCACCATCCTCGTCCTGGTGATCCTGCTCGCTCCGCGCGGCATCCAGGGACTGCTGTCCACCGCGGCACGCCGGGTCCGCGGCAGGCACCCCACCGCCGCTCCGGCACCCTCAACGCTTCCCCTGCAACCGCAACTCACCACTACGAAAGGCCAGCCATGACCAGTTCCAAGTACTCAGTCCTTGCCGCCGCAGTCACGGCGGCCCTCGTCCTGGGAGCCTGCGGTTCCTCCGGAGACGGCGAACCGGCAGCCGCTGAAGACGTCCCCGGGATTACCGACACCACCGTCACGGTGGGCACCCACCAGCCGTTGACGGGACCGGCTGCCTCCGGATACTCGTCCATATCGCCGGCAACGAAGGCCTATTTCGACTACGTCAATGACAACGGCGGAGTCCATGGCCGCAGCATTGAGTACAGCGTCAAGGACGACGGCTATAACCCGGCCAACACGCAAAGCGTGGTGCGGGAGCTGGTGCTCCAGGACGAAGTGTTCGCGATCCTCGGCGGACTGGGCACTCCCCCGCACAGCTCGGTGCTGGATTTCCTGAACGACAACGAGGTTCCGGACCTCTTTGTCGCCTCCGGGAGCCCCACCTGGAACCAGCCGGAGGAGTACCCCTACACCTACGGCTTTATGCAGGACTACGACACCGAGTCCAAGGTCCTGGCCACCTACGTGCAGGAGGAATTCCCTGACGCCACCTATTGCTTGTTTGGACAGGACGACGATTTTGGGGCGGACTTCAAGACCGGACTCGAAGCGGCGCTGGGCAGTGACGGGCTTGCCAGTTCACAGGTGTATTCCACCGCCAACACTGACGTTGCAGCCCAGATCAGCGCCATGCAGGCGGCCGGCTGCGAGGTGAACTTCCTGGCCTCGATCAACGGCTTCAGCGCCCAGGCCATCGGAACCGCCGCCAAGCTTGGCTACTTCCCGAAGTGGGCGGCGTCATCAGCGGGCGGCGACTACAACACCCTGTCGAGCTACCTTGGCGAAAACACGGACAAGCTCCTGGAAGGGTTCATCAGCGCCAATTACCTTCCGGCCTACTCCGACGAAGCGGACGAATGGACGGAAAAGTTCAAGGAAATCAACGAGGAGTACAACCCGGGGGCGGCGTTTGACGGCAATACGATCTTCGGGATGTCCCTTGGTTACCTCTTTGTTGAGGCGCTGCATGAAGCCGGCGAGAACCCGACGCGGGATTCCCTGCTGGAAGCCCTGGAATCGGGCAACGTCAAAGGCAACGGGCACGTCCCGCTGGGCTTCAGTGCTGACAGCCATGCCGGTTACACGGGAGGAATGATCACTCTCGTCTCCGGCGGCGTGCAGTCCTACACCGGAACTCCGTATGCGGTGGAAGGCGACTCGGTCAGCCCCTACACCGAGGAACGTCCCGCCATGCCGGAAAACGGCATTCCGCAGTAGGCACCGGCGGCCGCATGCGGTCGCCGGAACATGAAGAAAGGGACCTGCCCGTGGTGGACGGGCAGGTCCCTTTTTTCATGGGGTCCCCTTGTTCATGGGGACCCTTCGCTCATTGGGTCATCAGCGCTCAGCCCAGGACATACAGGGTGATCCATTCAGCGACGACGGACGGCTTGTCCGCCCCCTCCAGCTCAATGGTGATTCCCGTGACGATTCGGATGCCCTGGCGGGTGGTTTCAACCTTTGCCAGTTCGGACACCGCACGCACCCGGCCATTGACTGGAACCGGATGGGGAAACCGCACATGGTCCAGCCCGTAGTTGATGCCCATGACCGCTCCGTCCACGCTCAGCCGTCCGGCCGTCAGCGCCGGCAGCAGCGACAGGACCAGGAAACCGTGGGCAATGGTGGTTCCGAAGGGCCCCGCGGCAGCACGCTCCGGGTCGAGGTGGATCCACTGGTGGTCGTCGGTGGCGTCGGCGAACCGGCTGATGCGTTCCTGGTCGATGGTGATCCATTCGCTGGTTTCCCGCTGCCCGACGGCGGACTCCAGCTCCTCCACGGAAGTAAAGTGTGCCATTGTCAGCCTCTCGGTCCGCCGGCGACATAGAGCACCTGTCCGGAGACGAAGGATGCTTCTTCCCGGACAAAAAATGATGCCGCCGCCGCGATGTCGGCGGGCTTTCCCGTCCGTCCCACCGGAATGTCAGCGGCTGCGCGCGCCATGAAATCTTCGTAGGCAACACCCATCCGTTCCGCCGTGGACCGGGTCATGTCGGTTTCGATCAGGCCCGGCGCAATGGCGTTGACCGTCACGTTGTACCGGCCCAGTTCGATGGCCAGGGTTTTGGTGAAGCCCTGCAGCCCGGCCTTGGCCGCGGAATAGTTGGCCTGCCCCCGGTTGCCCAGCGCGGAGGTGCTGGACAGGTTGACGATCCGCCCCCATTTTTCCCGCACCTGGTGGACCTGCACGGCGCGGCTCATCAGAAATGCTCCGCGCAGGTGGACGCCCATGACCGCATCCCAGTCCGTCTCGGTCATCTTGAACAGCAGGTTGTCCCGCAGGATGCCGGCGTTATTGACGAGGATCGTGGGTGCGCCGAGCTCTTCGGTGATGCGGGCCACGGCGGCGTCAACGGCGTCGGCGTCGGACACATCAGCACCCACCCCCACCGCCTTGCCGCCCGAGTTGTTGATGGCCTCAACCGTGCCCGCGGTGTCTTCTTCGCGGAGGTCAAGGACGGCCACGCGGTGGCCGTCAGCCGCGAGCCGGGCGGCAACGGCGGCGCCGATGCCGCGTCCCGCTCCCGTAACGACGGCGGTGCGCTGAACAGGTGGTGCCGGAACCTCGGTCATGTCTCTCCCTTGAGTAGCTGGATCACGCTGTCCGCCGAGCGTACCGACCGGACGGTACGTACGCAACGGGTGCAACCTTTCCGGAGCTTTCTCCTCACCCCCGCCCCGCTTCGGCAGGGCGCGGGTTCGTGCCGCGGAACGTCCTGCGGTAGGCCGCCGGACTGGTTCCCACACTGCGGTGGAAATGGTGGCGCAGCAGTTCCGGCTGCCCGAAACCGCTGATCCCCGCCACCTCCTCCACGCTGAGATCGGTGTCTTCGAGCAGCTCCTGCGCCCGGAGGACCCGCTGGGCAGTGATCCAGGCGGCGGGAGTCGTGCCGGTTTCGGCCCGGAACCGGCGGGCGAAGGTGCGCGGGGACATGGCGGCCCGGCCGGCCATCTCCTTGACCGTGTGCTCCTCGGCCAGATGCTCCCCCACCCACTCCAGGACGGGGCCCAGGGTCCCGCAGGCCAGCTCAGGCACTGCCCTGTCGATGTACTGCGCCTGCCCGCCTTCGCGGTGCGGGGGAACCACCATGTCCCGGGCAATGGCGGCGGCGGCTTTGGCCCCGAGTTCCAGGCGCACCAGATGCAAAGCGGCGTCGATGCCTGCTGCGGTGCCGGCACTGGTGATGATTTTTCCGTCCTGCACGTACAGCACGTCCTCGTTCACACGGACGGCGGGATAGGCTGCGGCCAGTTCAGCGGAGTACATCCAGTGCGTGGTTGCCCGGCGGCCGTCCAGCAGCCCGGCTTCGGCAAGCACAAACGCTCCCGAGCAGATACTCATCACCCAGGCGCCCCGCAGCGCGGCATCCCGGAGGGTGCCCAGCACTTCGGAAGGCGCCCCCGTCCGCGGCGGACAGTGATCTCCGACCGGCGCCACGACCACCAGGTCCGCGTCGGCGGCAGCTTCCAGCCCGGTGTCGATGTTGATGCTGAATCCGGTCTTGGTCTGCACTGTCCCGGGCACCGGGGTGCAGATCCGGAAGTCGAAGGCCGGGACTCCGGTCCCGCGGTCCGAACGGTTGATCCCGAAGACCTCGGCGATCACGCTGAGCTCGAACGGCGCGGCGCCGTCGAGCACTATCAGGGCTACGGATCTGAGCATGGGGACCAGCATGGCAGTATCTTGACGGTAATGGTCCTTTCTGCCACTTATTCTTTGTGGATGCGCCGCCGACCATGGACACATGGTTACTTTCCTCCTTCTGGTTGCTGGCTTCTCCTTCCTCCTTCTGCTGTCCACGGCAACGGTCATTGCTGTGCGGCGTGACGGCAACGGCCATCTTCCTCCGCTCCCCTCGCACTATGCCTGGGACGACACCGGTCCCCGCCCGGCTACCGCTGCCGGTGGGCGTAGAGATCGCGCAACAGCGCGGTCTCGGCCAGGTGATGGATCATCTCGCGGTTAATGTGCAGCACCAGGGTGGCCATCGGCTCCGCCGCCCAGGGCCCCTCGGACTCGCCCACCGGAGCGGCGAGCGCCGCTTCGTCCAGGCCGGAGATGGAATGGATCCACGTCCCGTAGTACTGATCCAGCAACTCCAGCGCCCCGGCGGCGGTGCCGGGATAGTCGAAGTCCGCGTAGCTAACCTCCGGGCCGCCAAAGTGCGCGGCGTTCCGGACTCCCAACACCCCCACCAGGAGGTGTCCAAGCCGCCACGCAATCGTGGTGAAGGGAGCAGGCACCGGTTCCGGATACTCAAAGTCGATGGTGAAATTTCCCGAACCCGCCTGGATCGACGCCGTCCCCGTTCCCCGGGGCCGCACGCTCCAGCACCCGCGGACAGGCTCCCAGAAGTACTCCTCGTCGCTCAGCCCCTCCAGCCGCGGACGGGCCTGGTTCTCCCAGTGCCACCGCAGTTGGTCTGCGAGCGCGGCCGGGACGTTCAGTCCGCCCTTCGGCCCGGCCAGTCCCGCAGCCTCCGCTGCCGCTTCCGCATCCCGTTCCATCCCTGCTCCCGCCCTTCGTTGTGCCGCTCATTCCAGCCTGAGCCTGTGTTGAATGTGCCCCCGAAGCCAGACTAAGGAGGTATGCGGACAGCTTCTGTCCTGAGGCAGGAGTACCTTGGTGTCCATGTTGGAAACCTCAGCGCGCCTGCTGCACCTGCTGTCGCTGCTGCAGATGCGGCGCGAGTGGACCGGTGCCGCACTGGCTGACCGGATGACCGTGACCGAGCGCACGGTCCGCCGCGACATCAGCAAACTGCGCAGCCTCGGCTACCCGATCTCCGCATCCCCGGGGATCGCAGGCGGCTACCAGCTCGGATCCGGTGCCCAGCTTCCGCCGCTGCTGCTGGACGACGACGAGGCGCTCGCCGTCGCCCTCGGACTGGCTGCCGTTGCCACGGGGCCGGTTGCCGGCATCGGCGAGGCATCGGTCCGTGCCCTGGCCAAGCTGGAGCAGGTCCTGCCCGGGCGGCTGCGGCCCAAATTCTCCGCCCTGCGGCTATCCGTCAGCGTGCTCGCCGGCAACGCCGCCAGCGTTGATCCGCAGACCCTGACAGCCCTGTCGGGTGCCATCGCGGAACAGCGGGTGGTTTCCTTCCGCTACACCGCGGCCGGTGCCGCGCCCGGCCGCCGGCTGGTGGAACCCTACAAGCTGGTCAGCACCGGCCGCCGCTGGTACCTGGCGGCCTGGGACTTGGAACGGCAGGACTGGCGCACCTTCCGCATGGACCGCTGCCAAAGCATCCCCGCTGTGCGCGAGCGGTTCTTTCCCCGGCCCCTGCCCGCAAAGGACATGGCCGCCTATGTCCAGGACTCGATTACGCGCTTCCCGTACCGGTACGACGTCGTGCTGCGGCTTGCCGTGCCGCTCGGTGAACTCCAGGAGCGGATTCCACCGGAGGCCGCCACTCTGGAAGAGGACGGGCCGGACCATACGATCCTGCGCGGCGGGTGGGATTCGCTGGATATGCCGCTGATGCGCCTGGCCGGGCTGGGCCTGGAATTCGAGATCCTGGCCCCGGCGGAGATGCGTGAACGCGCCCGCTCCGCAGCCGCCCTGCTCCAGCGCGCCGCTGATGCCCGGCCCTCGGCGAAATCAGGCCCGGCTGCCGGTTCCAGCCACTAGACTGGGAGCAATCATGGCACTGACTATTTCCTACCCCGCGCTCCTGCCCGTTTCAGAACGCCGCGAAGACATCATGGCGGCCATCGCCGCCAACCAGGTGACGATCATCGCGGGCGAAACCGGCTCCGGTAAAACCACGCAGATTCCGAAAATGTGCCTGGAGCTGGGGCTGGCGGAAAAAGGGCTGATCGGACACACCCAGCCGCGCCGGCTTGCCGCCCGCACGGTGGCAGAGCGCATCGCGGAGGAGCTCGACGTCGAGCTGGGCGCCGAGGTGGGCTACCAGGTGCGCTTCACCGGTGAAACCAGCCGCTCGACCAAGGTCAAGCTGATGACCGACGGCATCCTGCTGGCCGAAATCCAGCATGACCGCAAGCTGAAAAAATACAGCACCATCATCATCGATGAGGCGCACGAGCGAAGCCTGAACATCGACTTCATCCTGGGCTACCTGCGCCGGCTGTTGCCGGAGCGGCCGGATTTGAAGGTCATCATCACCTCCGCGACCATCGATCCCGGACGTTTCGCCGAGCACTTCGCGGCCAACGGCAAACCGGCGCCCATCATCGAGGTTTCGGGTCGAACCTTCCCCGTGGAAATCCGGTACCGGCCCTTGAACCAGCCCGCCGGCGGCGGCTCCGGCGAGGAGGACTCCGACGATGAGCTGGAGGAGGACCGCGACCCGGTGGACGCGGTGTGCGACGCCGTGGAGGAACTCTCCCGCGAGGCCCCCGGCGACATCCTGATTTTCTTCTCCGGAGAACGCGAGATCCGTGACGCCGCCGATGCCCTGCGCTCCTCGGTCCAGCGGGTCCCCCGGCTGCAGGGCACCGAAGTCCTGCCCCTGTTCGCCCGGCTGTCCCTGGCGGACCAGCACAAGGTCTTCCATCCCGGCAAGCACCGCCGCATCATCCTGGCCACCAACGTTGCCGAGACATCGCTGACCGTTCCCGGCATCAAGTACGTGATCGATACCGGAACGGCGCGCATTTCCCGCTACTCGCACCGCACCAAGGTCCAGCGCCTGCCCATCGAACGTATTTCCCAGGCCTCGGCCAACCAGCGCTCGGGCCGCTGCGGCCGCGTTTCCGACGGCATCGCCATCCGCCTGTACTCCGAAGAGGACTTCCAGGCGCGGCCCGAATACACCGACCCGGAAATCCTGCGCACCAACCTGGCCGCCGTCATCCTGCAGATGGCGGCCATGGGCGTGGCCAAGGGGCCCAAGGACGTCGCGGACTTCCCGTTTGTCCAGCCCCCGGATTCCAAGGCCATCAATGACGGCGCCACCCTGCTCAAGGAGCTCGGCGCGCTGGAGACGTCCGGCGGCATCACCCCCGTGGGCCGCAAGCTGTCGCAGCTGCCCGTGGATCCCCGCCTGGGCCGGATGATCGTGGAAGCCGGTGCCCGCGGCTGCGCCAAGGAAGTGATGGTGCTCACCGCTGCCCTGACCATTCAGGATCCGAGGGAACGCCCGTCAAAGGACGACGCCGCCCGGGCCCAGAAGGCCGCGGAGATGCACAAGCGGTTCGTGGACGAGAATTCGGATTTCACCGGCTACCTCAACCTGTGGCGCTACCTGCAGGACAAGCAGAAGGAACTCTCCTCCTCCGCGTTCCGCCGGCTCTGTAAAAACGAGTTCCTGAACTACGTGCGCATCAGGGAGTGGCAGGACCTGTTTGCCCAGCTGCGGCAGATCGCCAAGCCGCTGGGCATCACCCTCAGTCCGGACCCGGTGGATCCGGTGGGCCGCGACAAAGAGATCCACATGAGCCTGCTGTCGGGCCTGCTCAGCCACATCGGCCTGTATGACCAGCGCAAGCGGGAGTACGCAGGCGCCCGCGGAACCCGGTTCGCCGTTTTCCCCGGCTCCGCCCTGTTCAAGAAGACCCCGGACTGGGTCATGGCCGCTGAACTGGTGGAAACGTCCCGGCTCTGGGCGCGCGTGGCGGCGAAGTTCGATCCGCTGTGGGTGGAGGAGGTGGCTCCGCACCTGATCAAGCGCAGCTACAGCGAACCGCACTGGTCCAAGAGCCGCGGTTCGGTGATGGCCTATGAGAAGGTCACGCTGTACGGCGTTCCGGTCATTCCGCAGCGCAGCATCAATTACGGCCGGGTGGACCCGGAGCTGTCCCGGGAAATGTTCATCCGCCATGCCCTCGTTGAGGGCGACTGGCGCACCCACCACAAGTTCTTCCACCGCAACCAGGCCCTGCTGGCCGAAGTGGAGGAACTGGAGAACCGGGTCCGCCGCCGCGGCCTGCGGGTGGACGACGAAACCCTGTTTGAGTTCTACGACGAGCGCGTTGGCAGGGACGTCGTTTCCGAACGGCACTTCGACAAGTGGTGGAAGAGCGCACGGCACGAGAATCCGGCCCTGCTGGACTTCGACCCCGATGCCCTGCGCACCGACGACGCCGCGGGACTGGACGAGAATGACTTCCCCAAGGCCTTCGTCTACGGCGACTTCGAGCTGCCCCTGACCTACGAATTCTCCCCGGGGGTAGCGGGAGCGGGCGACGGCGTGAGCGTCGAGGTGCCCGTGCTGTTCCTGAACCAACTGGACCCGGAACCGTTCAAATGGCAGATACCGGGCCTGCGGGCCGAGCTGATCACCGCGCTGATCAAGTCGCTGCCCAAGGCGGTCCGGAAGAACTTCATCCCCGCGCCCGACGTGGCCCGGGCCGCCGCGGCGGCGCTGGCCGCTGATTTCGACCCCACCCGGGACGCCCTGGAGCCATCCCTGGAACTGGCCCTGCGCCGGCTCAAGGGACACATCATTCCGCCCGGCTCCTGGAACTGGGACGCCGTTCCCGAGCACCTGCGCATGAGCTTCTGCGTGGTGGACGGATCCGGCAAGGTCCTGGACGAGGGCAAGGACCTGGCCGCGCTGCAGGAGTCCCTGGCTCCGGCCACCCGCCGCGCCATTGCCGACTCGCTTGGGGCCACCCCCAAAACCGTGACGCCCAAAGCCGGGCGGAAGGGCAAGGGGTCCCCAGGTAACGCTGCGGTGGCCGGCGCGGATTCGGGCCGTGCGCCCGCATCCGGGCCGTCGCTGGCCGAACAGACCGGGCTGACCGAGTGGTCCGTGGGAACCATCGACAGGCAGGTGCAGCGGCTGGTCGCCGGACACATGGTCACCGGCTACCCCGCCCTCGTGGATGAAAGCAAAACCGCGGGACTGCGGATGTTCCAGAGTGCCGGCGAGCAGGCCGCCGCCATGCGCGGCGGCGTCATTCGGCTGCTGGTGCTCCGCGTACCCAGCCCGGCCAAGTACGTCCTGGAGCATCTGAGCAATGCCGAAAAACTCACCTTCAGCCAGAATCCGCATGGTTCCGTCGCCGCCCTGATCGAGGACTGCACGCTGGCTGCCGTGGACAAGCTGACTCCCGAGGCCCTGCCCTGGACCCGCGCCGACTTCGACGAACTGTATGAAAAGGTGCGGGCCGAGCTGATCGACACCGTGTTCACCGTGACCGCCACGGTGGAGAAAATCCTCTCCAGCACCCGCCGCATCACCAAGGCGCTGAAGGGCACGCAGTCCCTGGCCCTGATCAGCGCCCTGAACGACATCCGCGCACAGCTGGACTCCCTGGTGTACCCGGGCTTTGTTGCCCGGACCGGCTACGCGCAGCTGACGCACCTGCCGCGGTATCTGGCGGGGATTGAACGGCGGCTGGAAAAGCTGCCCACGAACGTCCAGCGCGACGCACAGCAAATGGCCGTGGTCCAGGCGCTGGAGGATGACTACGACGACGCCGTGGCGGCCCTGCTGCCCGGCGCCGGAACACCGCCGGCGCTCACCGAGGTCCGCTGGATGATCGAGGAACTGCGCGTCAGCTTCTTCGCGCAGGAACTGGGAACCGTGCGGTCGGTGTCGGAGAAGCGTATCCGCACGGCCCTGAACGCCGCGCTCGCCCCGGCTTAGTGCCGGGGCGGGCGGGCGGCCCGCCGGCGGTTACTGTTCCGGCACGAAGGCACCGTGTCCGGCGGACCGCAGCGCATCCCGGAGCTTTTCGGCGTTGGCTTCCATGCGTTCGGGATCCGGATTGGACTCCGCCCGGCTGAAGTCGAAGTCCGCCAGGGAGTTCGCGGGCCAAACGTGCAGGTGCAGATGGTCCACCTCGAATCCGGCAATGCTCAGCCCGGCACGTTCGGAGCCGAATGCGGCCACCTGCGCCTGGCCGATGGCCTGCGCCACCGACGTCAGCTTCCGCATCAGTTCCGCCGGGGCGTCGGTCCACTTGTCGATCTCCTGCCTGGGCACCACCAGGGTGTGCCCGTCGCTGAGCGGACCAATGCTCAGGAACGCCACCACGTCATCGTCCTTCCACACGAAGCGGCCGGGGATTTCGCCGTTGATGATCCTGGTGAAGAGGGTGGGCATGGTTGCTCCTTCTGGGGAATGGGCGGCGGCTGGTGCCGGGCCGGGCGCCGGGGCATCGGTGGACGGCACCTGCAGGTGCAGGGGCGGGGGTACGGGACGGCCTCTCATCATGAGACGACGCTATCCCCTTTGCCCGGTCCCCGGCCATTCGCCGGGTTTCTGCCCCACCGCAACCGGAGAACCCTTGGTTGCGGACCACTGGGACCAGGACCCCGGATAGAGGGCTGCCCGGTATCCGGCCCGCTCCAGGGCGGCCACGTCATGGGCGGCGGTAACTCCGGAGCCGCAGTAAACGCCGATTGGCAGATCCGCCCGGACTCCCAGTGCCTCGAAGGATGCCCGGAGTTCTTCCGGAGACCGGAACGTACCCTCGGCGGTCAGGTTGTCGGCGGCCGGCGCGCTGACCGCACCGGGAATGTGGCCCGCCAGCGGATCCACCGGCTCGCGGTCGCCGCGGTACCGTTCCTTCGCCCGCGCGTCGAGCAGTTTCCCGCCGGCCACCACTGCGGGCACGTCCCACATCTGAAGGACCGGCATTTTTCCCCACGACAGCTCCACGTTGCCCGGCGGCGGTTCCACCACGCCGCCTTCCAGCGCCAGCCCCTCCCGGTGCCAGGCCACAACGCCGCCGTCGAGCAGATACACGGAGTCCAGCCCGGCGTGCCGCAGCAGCCACCATGCGCGCGCAGCCGACGTGCCGCCCACGGCGTCGTAGGCCACCACCGTGTCACCGCTGTTGATTCCCCAGCGCCTGGCCGCTGCTGCAAAGTCCTGCGGATCGGGCAGGGGATGCCGGCCCTCGCTTCCCTTGCCGGCCGGCGCGGCCAGTTCGGTTTCCAGATCCACGTACACGGCGCCGGGGATGTGTCCGCGCTGGTACTGCCTGTGACCGTCGGTGCTGCCCAGCGCCCACCGCACATCCAGCAGCACCACCGGTTGACCGGATGCGAGCAGCTCCTGCAGCTGTGCGGCGTCGATGACGGGCCCGCTCATATGTGCACCGAATCACCGGCGGACAGGTGCTGGTACACGGTGCCATACAGGTTCCCGAACCGCTCGACGTGCCCCTCCGCTACGCCCAGGCCGCGCTCGTTCAGCAGGGCATCGTGGATGGGGTACGCCCGCTCAGCACCGCACGCAATAACGAAGTCGATCACTTCCCCCACCTTGGACCACGGCGCATGGATCGGCACCAGCAGGGTCTTGACCTTCAGTCCGTACGGCACCACAAATGAGTCCCCCGGATGGTACAGCGCTCCGTCGATCAGATAGCCGACGTTGGCCACCAGCGGCACGAGCGGGTGGATCAGGGCATGCTGCCCGCCGAACGACTGGACGGTGAAGCCCGCCACGGAGAAGGTGCTGTCCGGTTCCGCCTCGAGGATCCGGCCGGCAACCCCGGCGCCCTCCCCGCCGCCGGTCTCAGCAGCGGCACGCAGGTCTGCGGCCAGTCCCGCCGGTGCGTACAGCACCAGTGACGTATTCGCCCTGAGCTGGGCCAGGACGCGGTCCCGGTCCAGATGATCCGCGTGTTCATGGGTGATCAGGACCGCGTGCGCTCCGTCCAGCGCTTCTTCGACTTCGGAAAACGAACCGGGATCCAGCACCAGAACGTTGCCGCCGCGCTCCAGGCGCACACAGGAATGGGTGTACTTGGTCAGTTTCATACGGGTCACAGTACCCCGCTGCTCCCCCGGCCGGATCCGTAGGCGCCGGAGTGCCGCGGGCCGCAGCCCCAGCGCCAGTGCGCCGGGGAGCCGTTGGGCGCCAGGTGCGATAATCTGGAAGCTGCGTTCCACCAGGCACCACCGTTTCCAAGGAGTGAGCATGTCATCCGAGACATCCCAGCCCGCCAAGCGGAGCCCGGAGCAGCGGGTAACGCGGCAGCGTCTGGCCGTGGGCCGCACCTTGGATGAGCTGGATGACTTCATCAGCACCCAGGAGCTGTACCGCCTGCTCCATGAGCGCGGAGACAGCGTATCCCTGGCCACGACCTACCGCATCCTGCAGTCCATGGCCGAGGAAAACCAGGTGGACGTGCTGCGTAACGGTGACGGCGAGGCACTGTACCGCCGCTGCGCCGTCGAACACCACCACCATCACCTGGTGTGCCGCAACTGCGGCAAGGCGGTGGAGGTCGAGGCACCGGCCGTCGAGGCGTGGGCCGCCGGTCTTGGCGCCCAGTACGGATTTACCGATGTGGCGCATACGGTGGAAATCTTTGGGCTGTGCCCGGAGTGCAGCAGCTCCTAGACCGCCGCTAATCAGCGCCGGCGTCCGTAATCCCCGGCTATGCCGTTTTCGGCTGAGCCTGCCGGACCCGTCCCCTGGTGCGGCTGCGCTTGATTAGCCGGCACACCACGTAAATCAGGAAAGAAATAGTGGTGACGTACGGGCTGATGGAGATCCGTCCGCCGAGCGCCAGCAGGATGCCGCCCACTGACGAGGCCACCGCAAAAAGCACGCTGAGCAGCACCACAAGCCGCGGGGAAGACGTCACCAGCAACGCTGCCGCCGACGGCGTGATCAGCAGCGAAAGCACCAGCAGGGCACCAACCACCTGGATGGACAGGGCCACCGAGAGCCCCAGCAGGACCATGAAGACAATGGACAGCACGCGCACCGGAACTCCGCGGGCCTCGGCCAGTTCGGGATCAGCGCTGGCAAAGGTCAGTGGACGCCAGATCAGGACAAGCCCGGCGACGACGACGACGGCCGTGCCGGCGAGCAGGTTCAGCTGCACTGTGTCCACGGCGACGATCTGTCCGGTGAGGAGCCCGAACTTGTTGGCCGAGCGGCCTTCATACAGCCCCAGGAACAGGATGCCCAGGCCAAGCCCGAAGGGCATGATGACGCCGGTGACCGAGTTCCGGTCGCGGGCCTTCAACCCCATCACCGCCAGCAGCACTGCGGCGGCCACGGATCCGATCAGGGAACCGAACACCACGTTTGCACCAATCAGCAGTGCGAAGGCGGCACCGGCAAAAGACAGTTCGGCAATCCCGTGCACCGCAAAGGCCAGGTCGCGCATGAGCACGAAGGTGCCGATCAGCCCGCCCACCAGCCCCAGGATCGCCGCAGCCCACAGGGAATTGGCAACAAGCGGCAGCAGCTGCCCGTAATCGCTGAAATTGAAGACAGCGGAGAAAAAATCACGCAGGTCCATGCTCTTCCTCGCTCTCTCCGTGCACGTGGGTGGTGGCATCCGGGATGCCGAGGACAACAATGCGGCCGTGGCTGCGGAGCACTTCCACCCGGCTGCCGTACATCTCGGACAGGACGTCGGAGCGGAGCACCTCCGAGGGCGTTCCGGTGCGGAAGGTGCCTCCGGCCAGGTACAGGACACGGTCCACGTAATCGATCACGGGGTTGATCTCATGGGTCACAAACACCACGGCCGAGCCCTCTTCGTGGCAGCGCCGGTCGATCAGGGCGCTGATGGCCTGCTGGTGGTGCAGGTCCAGGGACAGCAGCGGCTCGTCGCACAACAGCAGGTCGGGATCCGTGGCCAGCGCCTGGGCGGCACGCAGGCGCTGCACCTCGCCGCCCGAAAGCAGGCCCACGGGCTCATCGGCATACCGGGTGGCGCCAACCTGCTCCAGCAGCTTCTCCACGCGCCGCCGCACGGGGGCCCGGTTCAGCCGCAGCCCCCACTTGTTGCCGTCCACGCCCAGGCCAACCAGGTCACGGGCCCGGAGTGGAGTTCCCGGGCTGAAGGCCTTCTGCTGCGGAATGTAGCCAATGTCGCGGCTTCCGCGCCGGGCGGGGTGCCCGTTGATCTCCACCGTTCCGTGCGTCAGCTCCTGCAGTCCCAGCAGGACTTTGAGGAAGCTGGTCTTGCCGGAACCGTTTGGTCCCAGGACGGCGAGGAACTCCCCGGCCTTGATATCCAGGTCCAGGCCGTCCCATAGAGTGCGCTGCCCGAAGGACAGTCCGGCGTTCCGCAGCCGTACTACTTGACCGGTCACCGCAGCACGTCGTCAACAGCGGCCACGTTTGCCCCCATCCAGGTCAGGTAGTCCTGGCCCTCGGGAAGGGTTTCGGAGAAGTCCAAAACCGGTATGCCGGCGTCCTCCGCGGTGGCCCGCACGGTCTCCGTTTGTGACGAGGCGGTTTGGGTGTTGTATGCCAGGAAGGCGACCGAACGCGAGCTCAGCAGCTCCTGCATTTCCTTCAGCGCTGCCGGAGGAACATCGGAGCCTTCCTCCACGGCTGAGGTAAAGGCTGCGGGGGTGACATTGTGCAGGCCCGCGGCTTCGAAGAGGTACTCCGGCACGGGCTCGGTGACGGCGACGTCGCGGCCGCCCGCCGCTGCCTTGTCTTCGGCCAGGTCGGCGGTGAGCCCTTCGATGCCGCTGTTGAAGGATGCGGCGTTGGCCCGGAACTGCTCGGCGTTGTCCGCATCCAGGGTGGCCAGCCGTTCCGCTGCCGCCTCGGCCAGAAGTCCCATGGCTTCGGGGCTGTACCACACGTGTTCGTTGAAGGAGCCGTGGGAATGCCCGTCATGGCTGCCGGCGTGATCGCCGGATTCGTCGTCGTGGGACTCGTCGTCGTGGGCGTCAGCATCGGCGTCGTTTTCGAGTCCGGAAATTTCCACGGCGTTGAGGACGTCGGCGCTGTCGATGCCGGCTTCGTCAACGAGCTGTTCCATGAAGGTGTCGTAGCCGCCGCCGTTCAGAACCACCAGATCCGCGTCGCTGACGGCCAGCTTGTCCCGCGCCGTGGCTTCGTAGGAGTGGGGGTCCTGGCTGGGCCGGTCAATGATCGCGGTTACGGTGACGGCGTCACCGCCCACCGTCTCCATGATGTTGCCGTAGACGTTCGTGGAGGTCACGATCCCCAGTGTCCCGTCCCCCGTTGCGGAGTCCGGGCTGGAGCTGGTGCCTGAATCCCCCGTGCAGCCAGTCAGGGCAAGGGCACCGCCGGCCAGGAGTACTCCGGCGAGGCGGAGGGAAAAACGTCGCATAAGTTCTGGTGTCCCTGTTCCGGCGTTGAGAGTGGTCTTTTTGAAGTGATGCTGATGGAGCTCCGCTGAGCGGACCTCCATCAGCATAACCTAAACGCGAATCGTTCGCATATGCGACGGGGGTGCTGCTGTCCAGATCCTCATCGGCTTACTCCGTGTAGCTTTCCCCGGTACGGCGGAATCCCTGCGCCTGCGTGGCATCGCGGATCTCGCCCACGAGCTGCTCAATGATGTCTTCCAGGAAAAGCACCCCGCGGGTCTGGTTGTCCGACCCCAGGACACGCGCCAGGTGGGATCCGGTGCGCTGCATGGTGGCCAGCGCGTCTTCAATCTCGTCATCCAGGCGCAGATTGGCCAGGGTGCGCACCTTGTTCTCGGTCAGCGGCCGGTCGTAGGCATCGGCCGGGATGGCCATGATGTCCTTCAAATGCATGTAACCGGTCAGGTTGCCCTGCTCATCCATCAGGACAAAGCGGGAGAACCCGGTGCGCCCCACGGCCTTTTCGAACTCCGCGGGAGTAGTGTCCGTGCGCAGTGTCACGAGCTCATCGAGCGGAACCATGACGGTGCCCGCACTCTGCCCGGAGAATTCCAGTGCCCCCGAAATAACGCCGGAATCATCGGCAACCGTGCCGTGCTTGGTGGATTCCTCCACGATGGACTGCATCTCCTCCAGCGTGAAGGCCGAGGCCACCTCGTCCTTGGGGGTGATGCCCATGGCCCGCAGCGCGTGGTTTGCCAGCCAGTTGAGGCTAAAGATCACCGGACGCACCACGCGGGATATGATCACCAGCGGCGGTGCCAGCAGCAGTGCGGCACGGTCCGCGACGGACACCGAGATGTTCTTCGGGACCATCTCCCCAAACGTCACGTGCAGGAAGGTGACAATCAGCAGCGCCACCAGGAAACCGGCGCCGTCGGCGAACTCCACCGGCAGGCCAAGGGCCTGGAGCGGGGCGGCCAGAAGGTGATGGATCGCGGGTTCGGCCACCGACAGAATCAGCAGCGAACACACGGTGATGCCCAGCTGCGCGCAGGCAAGCATCAGGGACACGTGTTCCATTGCCCAGAGGGTGGTCTTGGCCCGCTTGGAGCCGGCGTCGGCCAGGGGTTCAATCTGGCTGCGCCGTGCGGACATGACGGCAAACTCGCTGCCGACGAAGAAGGCGTTGCCAATGAGCAGCACCACCAGCCAGAAAATCCCCATGACGTCGCTCATCGCTGCTCCCCCTTGACGGCCGCATTTTTCTGCGCCGACTTCTTCTCGGCGGCAAGACGTACGGCCGCGTCCCCGGCCGACTCCGCCTCCGAGGCCGGCGCGCTCTCATCCGCCGCCGCCGGGTCGTCGTCGTTATCCCGCGGGATAAAACTGACGCGGTCAATGCGCCGGCCGTCCATGCGCTCGACTTCCAGCACACCGCCGTCGACGTTCACCCGGTCACCGGCGCGCGGAATCCGGCCGAGCTCGGCCATGATGTAACCGCCCACCGTTTCGTAGCCCGCTTCATCCGGGATACTCAGCAAAGGCACCAGCCGGGAGACTTCATCGGGACGCATAATGCCCGGGAAATACCAGGCACCGGCAGCACTCTGCAGGACGCCCGGCTTGATCTTGTCGTGCTCGTCCGAGACTTCCCCGACGATCTCCTCCACCAGGTCTTCCAGGGTTGCGACGCCGGCGGTTCCGCCCCATTCGTCCAGGACGACGGCGAGCTGGAGGTTGGCTCCGCGCAGTTCCGAGAGCAGGCTGTCCAGGTGCACCGTCTCCGGAACACGCAGGACCTCGCTCATGATGGCTCCGGCCGGAAGGTCGGCACGCCGGCTGCGGGGCACAGCAACGGCCTTCTTGACGTGGACCACGCCGCGGATGTCGTCCGGAGAGTCCCCCAGGACGGGGAAGCGTGAATAGCCGGTGCGGCGGGCCGCTTCGATGACGTCCGCGACCGACTGCTCGGAGTCGATGGTTTCCAAACGGATCCGGGGCGTCATGACGTCGGCCGCCGTCCGCTCCGCAAAGGAAAAGGTGCGGGACAGGAAGTTTGCGGTCCCCTGGTCCAGGGTTCCCATCTCGGCGGACCGCCGGACCATGGAGGACAGCTCGGCCGGGGTCCGTGCGCCGGAGACCTCTTCCTTGGCTTCGAGCCCGAAGAGGTGCAGCACCTTGTTGGAAAAACCGTTCAACAGCAGAATGGCCGGCTTGAACACCACGGTGAAGGCCAGCTGCGGCCGGGCGAGTGCCCGCCCCATGCGGAAGGGCAGGGAAATGGACATGTTCTTGGGGATCAGTTCCCCCAGCAGCATGGACAGGAAGGTGGCAAGGATCATGGCTGCCACTACGGACACGGAGTCCACGGCCACCGCCGGAAGTCCGATGCCGGCAAGCGGCGCCTTGAGCAGCCTGCCCACCGACGGTTCCATGACAAAACCGGTCAGCAGCGTTGTCAGGGTTATGCCGAGCTGGCAGCTGGAAAGCTGGGTCGATAGGGACGTCAGGCAGCGCAGCAGCGGCTCCGCCGCTTTGTCGCCGTTCTCCACGGCGCGGCGCACGGTGGGCTGGTCCAGCGCCACCAGTGAAAACTCAACGGCCACAAAAAAGCCGGTGCCGAGAATCAGCACCAGGCCAAAAACAAGATAAAGCCATTCCATCTTAAAGACTCACCGCCGCGGTGGGGCGGGAGGAGCGCGGTTCAACGCGCTTCAGTGCGGGCCCCGAAAGAGAATCGGGGCAGCGCGCAGGCGGAGGGTGATCGGCCGAGGCCGGTCTGGAAGGCTCCGATGCGGCGGGAGTGGTTCGGGGCGTCTGTGTTCGGGCGTGGCCGGCTCTGTGCGAGCGGTCCGCAGGAGCTGCGGACCGGGTTGCAGGCCGGCGCCTAGAGAAACTGTCCATAAGATTTTCCAGTTTACAGGTTCGGAATTCCCCCGCCACAGGGGCGCACCATCGTGCCGGCCTTCTCTGCGCGCCGTTCGCGGCCTGCGCGGCCGGGCGGGCAATCGCCGCTGTGACGTGACGCATGTCAAACGGGAATTGGCCAGTTGTCCCGCAATGTCACTAGACTGGCATGAAGTCTCGGTCACTGCGCACCGGCCGGGCCGCACCAGAGAGCTTTGAGGCTTTAAGCCCTCAGACATGGTGCCAATCAGGGCAAAAGGCAACTCATGGAAGAGGCGTATTAACAGTGCCAGACCAATCCAACCACCGTCTGCCGGAAGAATTCGGCGGCAACGAGTGGCTTGTCGATGAACTGTACGAGCAGTATCTGAAGGACAAAAACTCGGTTGACAAGAAGTGGTGGAGCATCTTCGACTCCTTCAAGGATGAAGAAGCACAGGGCTCCAACACCGCCGCCGGAAACGGATCCGCGGCCCCCACGGAACTGGGCGCCAATCCGGCAACCCGCCAGCTTCCCGTCGTCAAGGCCGAGGCTGCGAAGCCCAAGGCGTCCGGTGAATCACCCGCTTCCACCCAGCAGTCCGGAAAGCCTCCGGTAGCGAAGGAAGCAGCGGCCCCCAACTCCGCGGCCAAGGATTCCAAGCCCGCCGAGGCAAAGACCGAGTCGCCGAAGAGCAAGACTCCCCCGATTCCGGCCCAGCTGCCGAAGACGCAGCCTGCCAGCGCTGCTTCGGAGGAAGACAAGGTCAACGTCCTGCGCGGCCCGGCCAAGGCCATCGCCACCAACATGGACCTCAGCCTCAGCGTCCCCACCGCCACCACGGTTCGAGCCGTACCGGCCAAGCTGCTGATCGATAACCGCATCGTCATCAACAGCCACCTGGAACGCGCCCGCGGCGGCAAGGTGTCCTTCACCCACCTGCTCGGTTACGCCATCATCCGCGCAGCCGCCATGTTCCCGTCCCAGAATGTTTACTACGACGTCGTTGACGGCAAGCCCGTTGCCGTTCAGCCCGCGCACGTAAACTTCGGCCTGGCCATCGACATGCCCAAGCCCGACGGCACGCGCCTGCTCGTCGTTCCGAACATCAAGAAGGCCGAAACGCTGAACTTCTCGGAGTTCTGGCACGCCTATGAAGAACTCGTGAAGAAGGCCCGCAACGGCAAGCTCACGGCGGACGACTACAAGGGCACCACCATTTCGCTGACGAACCCGGGCGGGATCGGCACGGTCCACTCCGTGCCCCGCCTGTCCAAGGGCCAGGCGTGCATCATCGGTGCCGGTGCCCTTGACTACCCGGCGGAGTTCCAGGGCTCCAACGAGAAGATCCTGGCCCGCAACGCCATTTCCAAGATCATCACCCTGACCTCCACCTATGACCACCGCGTCATCCAGGGTGCCGGCAGCGGCGAGTTCCTGCGCATCATCCACCAGCTGCTCCTCGGCGAGCAGAACTTCTACGACGACATCTTCGAGTCGCTGCGGATTCCGTACGAGCCGGTGCGCTGGAGCCCCGACATCCAGGTGAACCCGGAAGAGCAGATCAACAAGGTTGCGCGCATCCAGCAGCTGATCCACTCCTACCGCGTCCGCGGCCACCTGATGGCGGACACCAACCCGCTGGAATATGTCCAGCGCCGCCACGCGGACCTGGACATCCTGAACCACGGCCTGACGCTGTGGGACCTGGACCGTGAATGGCCCACCGGCGGCTTCGGCGGCAAGCCGATGCTTAAGCTGCGCAAGATCCTCGGTGTACTCCGTGACGCCTACTGCCGCACCGCGGGCATCGAATACATGCACATCCAGGATCCCGAGGAACGCGAGTGGTTCCAGGAGCGCCTGGAAACCAAGTACAGCAAGCCCACCCGTGAAGAGCAGCTGCGGATCCTGAGCAAGCTCAACGCGGCCGAGGCCTTCGAAACCTTCCTGCAGACCAAGTTCGTCGGCCAGAAGCGCTTCTCGCTGGAAGGCGGCGAATCCCTGATTCCGCTGCTGGATGCCGTGATTTCCGGTGCTGCCGACGACGGCCTCGAAGAGGTTGGCATCGGCATGGCCCACCGCGGCCGGCTGAACGTGCTGACCAACATTGCCGGCAAGACCTACGCCCAGGTCTTCCGCGAGTTCGAAGGAACCCAGGACCCGCGCAGTGTCCAGGGCTCCGGCGACGTCAAGTACCACCTTGGCACCGAGGGCACGTTCACCTCGGACAACGGCAACCAGACCAAGGTCTACCTGGCCGCCAACCCCTCGCACCTTGAAGCCGGGGACTCCGTCCTCGAAGGCATCGTGCGCGCCAAGCAGGACCGGTTGGACAAGGGCGACGAGTTCCCCGTCCTGCCGATCCTCATCCATGGTGACGCAGCCTTCGCCGGTCAGGGCGTGGTGGCGGAAACGCTGAACCTCTCCCAGCTGCGCGGCTACCGCACCGGCGGAACCATCCACATCGTGGTCAACAACCAGGTTGGTTTCACCACGTCGCCCACCTCCTCGCGCTCCTCGGTGTACTCCACCGACGTCGCGAAGATGGTCCAGGCACCCATCTTCCACGTGAACGGTGACGATCCGGAGCAGGTCGTGCGCATCGCGCAGCTGGCCTACGACTACCGTCAGCGCTTCAACAAGGACGTTGTCATCGACATGGTCTGCTACCGCCGCCGCGGCCACAACGAGGGCGACGACCCCTCGATGACGCAGCCGATGATGTACAGCCTGATCGAAGCCAAGCGCTCCGTCCGCAAGCTGTACACCGAGTCCCTCATCGGACGCGGCGACATCAGCCAGGAAGAGGCCGAGCAGGCACTGCGCGACTACCAGGGCCGCCTGGAGCGTGTCTTCGCGGAAACGCATGCCGCACAGACCTCTCCCCTGCCGGTTATCACCAAGGACACCGAAGCTGTCTCCGATCTGGAACGCCCGGCGTCCCAGCAGGAAGGCACCACCATTGTGTCTCCGGCTTCCACGGCGATCTCCGCCGAGGTGCTGGCCCACATCGGTAAGGCCCACGTGGCCGTGCCTGAAGGCTTCACCGTCCACCCGAAGCTCAAGGCACTCCTGGAGAAGCGCGAGCAGATGTCCCGCGAAGGCGGCATCGACTGGGGCTTTGCGGAAATTGCAGCATTCGGATCACTGGTCATGGAAGGCGTTCCCGTACGCCTTGCCGGCCAGGACTCGCGCCGCGGCACGTTCACCCAGCGCCACGCCGTGTTCCACGACCGCGCCACCGGTGCCGAGTGGACCCCGCTCGCGGAGCTGGATCCGAACCAGGCCAAGCTGTGGATCTACGATTCGCTGCTGTCCGAATTCGCCGCCATGGGCTTCGAATACGGCTACTCGGTGGAACGCCCGGACGCACTCGTGCTGTGGGAAGCCCAGTTCGGCGACTTCGTCAACGGCGCCCAGACCATCATCGATGAGTTCATCTCCTCAGCCGAGCAGAAGTGGGGCCAGCGTTCCTCGCTGGTGCTGATGCTGCCGCACGGCTACGAGGGCCAGGGACCGGACCACTCGTCCGCCCGGATCGAACGCTTCCTGCAGATGTGCGCCGAGGACAACATGATTGTTGCCAACCCCACCACGGGTGCCTCGCACTTCCACCTGCTGCGCCGCCAGGCGTACAGCCGTCCGCGCAAGCCGCTGATCATCTTCACGCCGAAGCAGCTTCTTCGACTGAAGGCCGCAGCCACCCAGGTGGAGGACTTCACGCAGGGGTCCTTCCAGCCGGTTATCCCGGAACACGCAGAGCTCGATGCAAACGCCGTCGAGCGCGTGCTCCTGGTCTCCGGGCGCCTGTACTACGATCTGCTGGCCAACCGCCAGAAGACCGGTGATGAGAAGACGGCCATAGTCCGCGTGGAGCAGCTCTACCCGCTGCCCGTCGCGGATATCCAGGCCGCCGTCTCCAAGTACCCCAACGCCGACGTGGTCTGGGCGCAGGATGAGCCGGCCAACCAGGGTCCGTGGCCGTTTATCGGCCTGAACCTGCCGGCGCAGCTGGACCGGCCGCTGCGCCTGGTCTCGCGTCCGGCGTCGGCGTCCACCGCCACCGGCTCAGCCAAGCGGCACGCCGTCGAGCAGGACATTCTTGTCAAGAAGGCCTTCGAACGTCAGTAGGCTAAGTTTGGGGTGGGGCGCCGCTGGCGCCCCACCCCGTTTTTTGTGACCGGAGAAGGTGACTAGTGGAACAACGCAAAATCAGGCTTGCAGCCGTCGGGGACGAGCTGCTGGCCGGGCACGGCGACCCGCGCGCCCTGGGCTGGCTGGGCCGCGTACTCGCCCGCACCACCCCCGAAAACGTGAGCGTCCAGGCGTACACACTGGCGGCACCCCAGGAGGGAACCGAATCACTGGCGAACCGCTGGCTGCAGGAAGCGGGACGCCGGTTCGACGACCACTGTGAAAACCGGCTCGTTATCGGCCTGTCGGACCGTGACCTTGACCTTGGCCTGTCGACGGCGCGCAGCCGCCTGAACCTGGCCAACATCCTCGACGGCGCCGCACAGATGAGCATCAAGGTTTTTGTCGTCGGTCCCCCGCCGGGGCTGGATGCCGAGCGGAACCGCCGTCTGTCCGACCTGTCCGCCGCTTTCGGGGACGTGACGACACGGCGCAAGCACATGTACGTGGACACCCTCACGCCCCTGCTGAACCACGAGCAGTGGCGCACCGACCTCGCGTCCAACGGCGGCACGCCCGGGCAGGCCGGTTATGGCCTGATGGCGTGGCTGGTCCTGCACCGCGGCTGGTACCGCTGGCTTGACCTGCCCGACATGAATTAGCAGGCCCGCCTGCCAACAGCACCAACGCACCACCCCTGACATCTGCGGATCCCGGCATTGAATGCCGGGATCCGCAGCGGGTTAAAGGCCTTTTGCACGCGCCCGTCCAGCCCTCCGGCACATTTCCCCCACTGTGCGCCAGGTAACAATCGGTTAACATCCGCTAACAGTTAGCACGCTGGAAACAAATAGTGGCTAGTCTTTCGGAACATGTGGCGGTCATCACGGCCGCTTTGGGGGAGCCGCCAATGGTGGTTCCTGACGACTCATCACCAGTTAGGACTACGAATGCGTACAAAGCGCACGGCAACTCTTGCCGCACTTTCCGTGGGGGCCCTCTTCCTTGGCGCCTGCGGCTCAGCCGGAGGCGGAGACACCGCTGACAGCGACACCACAGAAGAGGCAGCCAACCTCGCGTCGTCCATTTCCGTAGCCATCAGCCAGGCCCCGGACTTCTACAACGGCGGCACCTCAAAGTCCAACAGCGTGTACAACACGTACGTGGACAACCTGGTGCACAGCAACTTCTCGGAATACAGCCCTGACGGCGTTATCCGCAACGAGGAGTTCGGTACCTTCGAAAAGGTCAGTGACGATCCCCTGACCGTGAAGTACACCATCAACGAAGACGCAGTCTGGTCCGACGGCACGCCGATCGACTTCGACGACATCCTGCTGAACTGGGCCGCATTCTCCGGCAAGGTAGTTGAGGGCGAAGCTGAAATCTTCGAGCCCTCCTCCAACAACGGTTATGAATACCTCAACATGCCTGAGGGCGAAGCAGGCGCCAAGGAGTTCGAGTACGTCTACGAGACTCCCTACGCTGACTGGGAGAACCTGATGATCGGCTCCCTCATGCCGGCCCACATCGCCGCGGAGCAGGGCGGGCTGAGCGTTGAAAACGACGGCGAGGCACTCATCGCCGCGATCCAGGATAACGACACCGCTGCACTGAAGCCCGTTGCTGACTTCTGGAACACCGGCTGGGGTTACGCCGAGGGCCTTCCCTCGCTTCCCGATGCAGCACTGATTCCCTCCTCCGGTCCGTACAAGCTCGACAATGCCGCCGGCGGAAACCTCACACTGACCAAGAACGAGAACTACTGGGGCGAGAACCGCGAGGGCGCCACCGAGAGCATCGTTTTCAAGACCATTGATGACACCGAAGCCGTCCAGGCGCTGCAGAACGGTGACGTGGACGTCATTGAACCGTCCGGCCCCACCGGCGACACCAAGGACCAGATCACCGCGATCGGTGAGTCGGTCAACATGATCACCGGTACGGGCATGACCTTCACCCACATTGACCTGGACCAGTCCGAAAACGGCGTGTTCAAGGACCTCAAGGTCCGCCAGGCCTTCTCCAAGTGCGTTCCGCGCCAGGACATCGTGGACAAGTTCGTCAAGCCGGTCGACCCGGAGGCCACCGTGCTGAACCTGCGCGACTTCCAGCAGTCGCAGGCGGAATACGACGAAGTTCTTGAAGCAGCCCCGTCCGCCAGTGAATACGATGAGGTTGACCTCGAAGGCGCCAAGTCGCTGATGGAAGAGGCCGGCAAGACCGAGCCCGTTGACGTCCGCATGCTGTTCTCGTCGGCAAGCCAGGTGCGCGCCGATATCACTGCCCTGATCAAGGATTCCTGCGACCAGGCCGGCTTCAACATCATTGCCACCCCCGATGCCGAGTGGACCAAGAAGCTTGATGAGCTCGGCTCCTGGGATGCTGCAATCTTCGGCTGGGCCGGTTCAGGCCTGGTAGCCAGCGCGCAGTCGATCTACGACTCCGAGGGTGTCCAGAACTACGGCAAGTTCAAGAGCGACAAGGTCGACGAACTGTGGGACGAAGTTGCCCGCACCACCGAGGCCGATAAGGTTCTCGAGCTGAAGAAGCAGCTCGAAGAGGAACTGGCCAAGGACGTCTACAACGTCGTTCTCTACACCCAGGCCGACATTGTTGCCCACAACTCCGGCATGGAGAACGTGGAGTACAACCCCACCCAGAGCGGCGTGACATGGAACGCCTTCGAGTGGACCAAGAAGGCCTAACCAAGGCATCGTGCCATAACGGCTAGAAACCGGGATGGGCAGACCACTGACTGGTCTGCCCATCCCGGCTTTGTGCCGGAAACGGCTTTTCGTACCATCCCCATAGGAGCCTTCGGTGTTCTTCTTCATCCTTAAAAGAGCGGTGACCTCGTTCTTTGTCCTCCTCGCAGCCACCGTGCTGATGTTCGTCCTGGCAGTCAACTCGGGAGATCCCCTAGCTGATCTCATCGAACTGCAAAGCGCCGAACGCGAATCACGCATCGCTCAGCGAACTGCTGCGCTCCATCTGGACCAGCCCGTGGCGGTCCGTTATCTGCTGTGGCTGCAGGAAGTTGGCCGCTGCATTATTCCCGGTGGCGCTGAGTGCACGCTGGGACTGAACCGCGCCGGCTCTCCCGTCATCGACCAGCTGCAGACAGCCATCGGCTCCACCTTCCGGCTTGTCGTTGTTGCCACCCTTGTGGCCATCGTCCTCGGCGTCGCAGTCGGCCTGATCAGTGCACTGCGCCAGTACAGCGTCTTCGATTACTCCATTACCTTCATTGCTTTCCTCCTCTTCTCCATGCCGCTGTTCTGGCTCTCCACACTGCTCAAGCAGTACCTGGCAATCGACCTGAACACCTGGCTTGCAGATCCACAAATGTCGTATCTGGGCATAGCCGGGGTAGGGCTGATTGCCGGAATCGTCGGGGCAGTAGCCTTCGGCGGAGACCGGCAGCGCCGTTTGCGTGTCTTCGCCATTGTTGCCGTTGGCACCGCGGTCACGTTCTATCTGCTGCTCATCACCAACTGGTTCAAAACTCCCGGCTTGGGCCCGGTGGGCCTGCTCATCACAGCCTTCGGCCTGGCACTGGGCATCACGGCGATGCTGGCGGGCTTCCGCCGGCGCCGCATCCTGTACGCGGCGCTTGCCACGGCAGCCATCGGCTACATCGGGTATCTGGTGACCCAGCCGCTGATGCAGGATCCGAACTGGCTGGTCATCGTTGCCCTTGCGGTCCTGACGCTGCTCGTGTCCATGGTCATCGGTCATTTTGTCGGCGGCCCCTACGCCAAGCAGACCCGGAACATCACGGCTGTCATCGGCCTGAGCATCGGGTTCTTCGTCTTTATCGATGCCCTCCTCAGCGCTTACCCCTCCCTGGCCCGCAAAAACGGCGGCCGTCCGATTCCGACCACGGGTTCGTCGACTCCCAACCTGCAGGGCACCTTCTGGGAGATCAACCTGGACTATGCCCTGTATCTGGTGCTTCCCACCATCGCCATCATGCTGATCTCGTTCGCCACCTATACCCGATACACGCGAGCCAGCATGCTCGAGGTCATGAACCAGGACTACGTCCGCACGGCCCGGGCCAAGGGCCTGAGCGAGCGCACCGTGGTAGTGAAGCATGCCTTCCGCAACGCCATGATCCCCATCACCACCCTCATGGCGTTCGACTTCGCCGGAGTCCTCGGCGGCGCCGTCATCACCGAGGCGGTGTTTGGCTGGAGCGGAATGGGAAAGATGTTCACGGAGGGCCTCACAAACGTCGATCCGAATGTGATCATGGCGTTCTTCCTGGTAACCGGCGTGGCCGCGGTGACCTTCAACATGCTGGCCGACATCGCGTACGCGTTCCTCGACCCGCGCATTAGCCTGAACTGATAGGCGGAGATCATGACTGAGAAAATACCGTCCGGAAGTACGGGCAGCAGCCCGGAACTGACGAGCATGACTCTGGAGAGCCAGAGAACGGACATCGCAGACTCGCCCGCAACCCGGGCAGTGACTGCGGATCCGGAAATCACCGCCGCGAAGAGCCAGGGCCAGCTGGTCCGGGAACGGTTCTTCCGACACAAGGGCGCACTGGTGGGCTTGAGCGGGCTGATCTTCATCGTCCTGCTGGCCTTCACCTCGATCGGGCTCTCCGTAGGGCCCATCCGCATCCCCGGCTGGTGGCCGCACACTTTCTCCTCGGTAATGCCCCTAGAGGACGGCGGGTCACCCACCATCTCCTGGACCGGGTTGGGAAACCATCCCTTCGGCCAGGACACCCTGGGCCGCGACTACTTCGCCATGACGATGCGCGGGGCCCAAATCTCCCTGACCATTGCCTTCATCGTGGGCATAGTGGGCACTGTCGTGGGAACTGTCATCGGCGCCCTCGCCGGTTACTTCCGCGGATTCACCGAAACCGTCCTGATGCGCTTCACGGATGTCATCATCACCATTCCCCTGCTTGTGGTAGCTGCCGTACTGGCAAGCGTCGTGGCCAAGCAGGGCATCCTGGTCTTCGCCGTCTTCCTGGGGCTGCTGACCTGGACCGGGCTGGCACGCATCGTCCGGGGTGAATTCCTCTCGCTGCGGGAAAAGGAATTTGTCGAGGCAGCCAAATCAGTTGGCGCAAGCTCCCGCCGCATCATCTTTAAGCACATCCTGCCCAACACCGTGGGCGTCATCATTGTGTCAGCGACGCTGGCCATTTCGAGTGCCATCCTGCTGGAGACAGCCCTGAGCTTCCTGGGGATGGGCGTCCAGGCGCCGGACACATCGCTCGGCAAACTCATTAATGAGAACCGTGCGGCCATGACCACACGCCCCTGGCTCTTCTTCTGGCCCGGCATCTTTATCGTCGCCATTGCCCTCACCGTGAACTTCATTGGTGACGGACTCCGGGATGCGTTTGATCCCCGACAGACAAGGAAAAAGTAATGAGCTCGGCACCCCTCTACAGCGACGTGACGTCGCCTGCCGCCACGGCTCCGATCCTGGAAGTATCGGGGCTCGGGGTCGAATTCAGCGTCGATAACGAGTGGATCATGGCGGCCGAGGATGTCTCGTTCACTGTGCACCCCGGCGAAATCCTGGCCATCGTGGGCGAGTCCGGTTCCGGCAAGAGCATGTCCTCCATGGCCCTGCTGGGCCTGCTGCCGGGCAACGGCCGTTCCACGGGCAGCGCCAAGCTGCAGGGCAAGGAGCTGATCGGAGCTCCGCAGTCCGCCCTGCGCAAGATCCGCGGCAATGACATTGCCATGATTTTCCAGGAGCCCATGACGGCGCTTAACCCCGTGCTCACGGTGGGTGAGCAGATCAAGGAAATCATCGAGCAGCACAGCGACGCGTCACCCGCCCAGGCGAGGGAACGGGCCATCGAGCTGCTGAAAATGGTGGAAATCCCCGAACCGGAGCGGCGGTACGGTTCCTATCCGCATCAGTTCTCCGGCGGCCAGCGCCAGCGGGCCATGATCGCCATCGCCATCGCCAATGACCCCATCCTGCTCGTGGCAGATGAGCCCACCACCGCACTGGACGTCACGGTGCAGGCCGAAGTCCTGGAGCTGCTGCGCAACCTGAATCGGCGCCTGAACAGTGCGGTCATGCTGATCACCCACGACATGGGTGTGGTCGCTGACCTTGCCGACAAGGTGGTGGTGATGGAGAAGGGGCGCATCGTGGAGGCGGCCCCCGTTGCCGACCTCTTCAACAATCCGCGCGAGGACTACACCCGGCAGCTGCTGGCCGCCGTGCCCCACCTTGGTTCCAAAGTGGGCGGTGTCCTCTCTTCCGTAGAGGTGGAAGACGACGGGTCCCTGCAGATCACCGATGCTCCACGGGCCGTGCTCCGGGAGTCGGCGGACCTCGCCACACCTGACGCAGGCGTTGTTCCCGCCCTGCAGCTCACCGGCGTTTCGATCGAATACCCCGGCCGTTTCCGCCAGCCGGGATTCAAGGCCGTTTCCGACGTTTCCTTCGTCATCAACCCAGGCGAGGTCATGGGCCTGGTGGGGGAATCCGGATCAGGCAAGTCAACCATTGCCCGTGCCGTCACGGGCCTGCTTCCGGTCAGCGCCGGCAGTGTGGACATCAACGGAACCAACATCGCGGGCCTCTCCCCCAAGAAGATGCTCCCCCTGCGGCGGAAATTCGCCATCGTGTTCCAGGATCCCGCGGCTTCACTGAATCCGCGCATGTCCATCGGAGAATCGATCGGTGAGCCGATGTTCCTCCATGAGAAGCTGTCCCGCGCAGATCTGGACCGCCGCGTCGAGGCTCTCCTGGATGATGTCCAGCTGCCGACGAACTTCCGCAACCGCTATCCGCACGAGCTCTCGGGCGGACAGCGCCAGCGGGTCGGTATCGCCCGGGCACTGTCCCTGCGTCCGTCGCTGCTGGTGGCGGATGAGCCGACGTCGGCCCTGGATGTCTCGGTCCAGGCCCGGGTGCTGGCCCTGCTTCAGGACCTTCAGCAGCAGTACGGCTTTGCCTGCCTCTTTGTCAGCCACGACCTGGCCGTCGTGGAAATCCTGGCGAGCCACATTGCGGTGCTGAACAAGGGCAAAATGGTGGAGCAGGGGTCAACGGAACAGGTGCTCAGGTATCCGCAGGACCCCTACACCCGCCGGCTGCTGGCCGCTGCGCCGGTGCCGGACCCGGCGGAGCAGGCATTGCGCCGGGAGCAGCGCAACGCCCTCATGGCCGCCGGCAGTTCCGCCGACTAGCCCTCAGCGTCCCTCGGATCCCGGTTTAGGTTGTCGGGCTCACCCTGTGGGACACTGGAGGGCAGAACTTTCAGCAAAAAACGAAGGAGGCAGCTATGAGCAAGCGTGCACGCAAGCGTCGTGATCGTAAGCGCGGCGGCGCCAACCACGGTAAGCGTCCCAACACGTAAGTCTTGGACCAAGCCGTGTGGCCCATCGCCGCATCAAAAGAACCCCCGGAGCCTCGCGGCTGCCGGGGGTTCTTTTGTTCTGCGGGTTTAGCCCTAATGGTCCGCGGTCTGGATCTGGCTGATCCGGGCCAGGATGCTGGCCTTAAGCGTTTCCGGTGCCGCCTCCGTGCAGGAGCGCTTGACCACTGACCGGATGACGCACTCGAGATCATGTTCCTCGGCGCATTCGGGGCACCCGTCCAGGTGCTCCTGGATTTCCACGATGTCGTTGTGTGACAGCGCACCGTCCAAATATTCATACAGCCGTTCGATGCGGGCGTCCTCGCAATCGCCCAGGCTTTCGCAATCGCTCATAACGTGTTCCCCTGTTTCTTGTCCTGGCCAGCGCCGGCGGCGGCGGGAGCCGATTTGCCGCGGATACCGCGTTCATGTGCATATTCAGCGAGCAGTTCACGGAGCATTTTGCGGCCCCGGTGAAGGCGCGACATGACGGTTCCGATAGGCGTATTCATGATTTCGGAAATTTCTTTGTACGCAAATCCCTCCACATCGGAGAAATAGACCGCTAAACGGAATTCCTCCGGGATGGACTGCAGCGCATCCTTCACATCCGAATCCGGAAGATGGTCCAGCGCCACCGCTTCAGCGGAACGCAGTCCGGTGGAACTGTGCTCTGCCGCGCGGGCCAGCTGCCAGTCCTCCACCCCGTCCGAATTAGCCTGCAGCGGCTCGCGCTGACGCTTCCGGTACAGATTGATGTAGGTGTTCGTCAGGATGCGGTACAGCCAGGCTTTGAGGTTGGTCCCCGGCCGGTACTGGTGAAAGGCGGAGAACGCCTTGGTATAGGCCTCCTGGACCAGGTCCTCGGCATCGGAGGGATTGCGGGCCATGCGCATGGCCGCGGAGTAGAGCTGATCCACGTACTGCATGGCATCACGCTCGAAACGTATCTTGCGGGCCTCTTCCGATTCGGAAGCGACATCCAGCTCGGAGTCTTCCACCTGGGGGCTGCCTTCCGGCGCATCAGTTCTCATCAGGTTCAAGTCTACGGTGCGGGGAGCCCTCTCCACTCTGAGCTGAACTGAAGATACTGCGGATGGGGCTCCTGTGGCTGCAGCCGCAGGAGCCGGCATGACCAAGGCAACTGGCACTATTTAGTCTCCTCACTGGTTCGCGGACTCCCAAGGCAGGCCTGAGGGGTCCATGGACCGGCATTACCCTGGCTGGCGCAAATGCCGTATGTCTTCTCAACGCCCGGGTGAAGAGGCTTATTCCGCTGCTGCATTATGGAACCCGCCGGCCGCCCAAGATGTGCCGGCTGCGTTAAAGTGCCAAACTAGGAGTATTCTGCCCGGCTATTCCGAGTCCGGACAGCAACCAGGAGGTCAATATGTCCGTTGTCCGTTTGCTCGCCCGCCCGCTGCTCGCCACCGGGTTTATTGCAGCCGGGGTTGACCGCCTGCGGGATGCCGACCAGACAGCCGAGAAGCTGCGTCCCACCCTGAACCGTGTTGGCGGCATGGTTCCGTCCGCGTCTTCCGTCACCGGCAACCCCCAGCTGGTTGCCAAGGTCCTCGGCGCCACTCAGGTGGGCGCCGGCGCACTGCTGGCCCTGGGCAAGCTCCCCCGCCTATCCGGTGCGCTGCTGGCGGGAACCGCGGTGCTGAACGCGGTTGTTGAGTACAAGAACGCCGATACCGACACCCCGGACGAGCGCAAGGCCCGCCGCGCGGCCCTGTTGAAGAACCTCTCGCTGATCGGTGCTGTCCTGCTGGTCGCCGTGGACACCAACGGCCGCCCGGGGCTTGCCTGGCGTGCCGGCCACCTGGCCGATGACACACGCCGCAGTGTTTCCTCGCTCGGCAAGGACGCCGGACGCAAGTCCCGGGCCGTCAAGAAGGACGCAGCGAAGCAGCTGAAGAAGGCCAACCGCACCGTCCGCACCACCGCCGCCGGCATTGTGGGTTCCTAGCCAGATGTCTTTCCCCGCCGAACCGCAGACAGCAACCGCCCTTTGGCCCGCTCCCCGGGCCTCCGCTCCCCTGAACGCCGATGTCCGCATCCCGGGTTCCAAATCCCTCACCAACAGGTATTTGGTTCTCGCGGCGCTGGCCGACGGACCCAGCCGGCTGCGGGCACCGCTTCATTCGCGTGACACCGCCCTGATGACCGCGTCCCTGCGGGCGCTGGGTGCGGATGTTCGGGAGATCGAGGGCGACGGCGCCTTCGGACCTGACCTGGAGGTGCACCCCATGGAAACAGGGAGTGCGTCCGAGGCCAGGGTTGACTGCGGTTTGGCGGGGACTGTCATGCGGTTCGTGCCGCCCCTGGCCGCCCTGAAGAACGGGGCCACAGCTTTCGACGGCGATCCCCACGCCCGCCTTCGTCCCATGTCCGCGACCGTCTCGGCGCTCCGGGGCCTGGGCGTCACAGTGCACGACGACGGCACCGGCTCGCTTCCGTTCACCGTGAGCGGCACCGGAGACGTCCCGGGCGGACGGCTGGAAATCGATGCAGGCGCCTCCTCCCAGTTCGTCTCAGCCCTGCTGCTGGTGGGAGCACGGTTCCGCAACGGCCTCCACCTGGTCCATGTGGGTTCCAGCGTGCCAAGCCGCGAGCACATCGCCATGACGGTGCAGGTCCTGCGCGAAACCGGTGTTCACGTGGACGACTCGGTACCCAACGAGTGGAAAGTGGCACCGGGCCCCATCCGGGCCTTTGACGTCACCATCGAACCGGACCTCTCCAACGCCGGCCCTTTCCTGGCCGCAGCACTCGTGGCAGGTGGAACGGTGCGGATGAGCGGATGGCCGGAGCACACCGCGCAGGTGGGTGACCGCTGGCGGCAGATCCTGCCGCAGCTCGGCGGCCGCGTTGACCTGAGCGGGGGGACCCTGACCGTCACCGGAACCGGCCGCATCACCGGAGCCGAGGTGGCTGACGCCAGCGAACTCGCTCCCACCGTTGCCGCATTGTGCGCCTTGGCGGACTCCCCCTCCACCCTCACCGGCATCGCTCACCTCCGCGGCCATGAAACCGACCGGCTTGCCGCGCTGACAACAGAAATCAACCGGCTCGGTGGTGACACTGAAGAGACGTCCGACGGCCTGGTGATCCGCCCCGCGCCGCTGCACGGCGGTGTCTTCGAAACCTATGCTGACCACCGGATGGCAACTGCCGGTGCCCTGATTGGGCTGGCCGTCCCGGGGGTACGGGTCCAGGACGTTGGCACCACCGCCAAGACGCTGCCCGAATTCCCGCAGCTGTGGCAGGATCTGGCCGCCTCGGCCGGTTCCGGGGAGCCGGCACCCGCAGCTCCTGAAGGGGATTCGCCTGAAGGGAGTCTTCGCTGATGCCGCGCTCCACCGGCAGCTGGGACGAATCGGATGTTCGGATCCGTCCCAACAAAAAAGGCTCCCGCCCCCGCACCAAGGACCGGCCCGCCTATGACGAGGCAGTCACCGGCCGCATCATCACCGTTGACCGCGGCCGGTACACGGCCGTTGTCGACGAGGACACGCCCACCGAGCGTATCGTGACGGCCGCACGGGCCCGTGAGCTGCGGCGGAACCCCGTGGTTGCGGGCGACTTGGTGTCCCTCGTCGGAGACGTCTCCGGCGGACCCGACACTCTCGCCCGCCTGGTCCGCATCCAGGACCGCCGCACGCTGCTGCGCCGCAGCGCCGATGACACCGACCCGGTGGAACGCGCCGTCGTCGCCAATGCGGACCAGCTGGTCATTGTGGTGGCTGCCGCTAATCCGGAGCCGCGCACCGGTTTTATTGACCGCGCGCTCGTTGCCGCCTACGACGCCGGCATCTCTCCGCTGCTGTGCATCACCAAAGCCGACATCAAGGACCCCGCCGAGCTGCTGGCGAACTATGAGCATCTGGATCTGGACGTCATCATCAGCCGCACCGCGGCCGACGATGCGTCCGGCATCGACGCCCGCTCCGACGACGGACTGTCGGCCCGGCTGCAGGGCGACGCCGTTGAGCAGCTGCACGGCCATCTCGAGGGCAAGGTCTCGGTCCTGGTGGGCCACTCCGGCGTTGGCAAGTCCACGCTGGTGAATGCTCTGACCGGTTCCGACCGGGCCACCGGCGGCGTCAACGCCGTTACGGGCCGCGGCCGGCACACCTCATCCTCGGCGCTGGCACTGAAGGTCCTGGACGCCCCGGCCGGGAGCTGGATCATCGATACCCCGGGCATCCGCTCCTTTGGCCTGGCCCATGTGGACCCCGACCGCATCCTGCAGGCCTTCCCCGATCTGGCGCCCGGCACTGAAACCTGCGAACGGGGCTGCCGCCACGATGACCAGGCGCGGGACTGCGGATTGGATCCCTGGGTGGAGTCCGGGCAGGCAGGCGCTGCGGGGCCTGCGCGGCTTGCGTCGCTGCGCCGGCTGCTGGGCTCCGGCACCCGCACCGAGAACCGCGCTTCGGCAAAGGAGCTGGGCGCGCAGTGAGGCGCGCGGCTCCCCTGATGCAGTCCTCCGGGCCCATCCAATCAACGCCGCACCGGGGCCTGAACCGGCCAATCGCAGGCAGCGTCCGCCGAATAAGGATAAGTTGAACAGTATGCCGTTCGCTCAGAACTACAACGATGACCTGCGACTCGCCCATGTCATGGCCGACTCCGTGGACGACCAGACCATGTCCCGCTTCAAGGCCCTGGACCTGAAAGTCGAAACAAAGCCGGACCTGACCCCCGTCACCGACGCGGACAAGGCAGCGGAAGACGCCATCCGCGGGCAGCTGTCCCGCGCCCGGCCGCGCGACGCCGTCCTCGGCGAGGAATTCGGCTCCACCGGTTCCGGTCCCCGCCGGTGGGTCATCGATCCCATCGACGGCACCAAGAACTTCATCCGCGGCGTTCCCGTGTGGGCCACGCTGATTTCCCTGGTGGACGACGGCGTCCCCGTCCTCGGCGTCGTCAGCGCACCCGCCCTGGGTAAGCGCTGGTGGGCAGCCACCGGCACGGGTGCCTACATGGGGCGCTCCCTGGCCGCTGCCACCCGGTTGAAAGTCTCCAACGTCTCCAACCTGTCCGATGCTTCACTGTCCTATTCCAGCCTTGGCGGCTGGAAGGACCGCGGGAACTTTGACGAGTTCATCGGCCTGACCGAATCGGTGTGGCGCACGCGTGCCTTTGGCGACTTTTGGTCCTACTGCATGGTGGCCGAAGGCGCTGTGGACATTGCCTGCGAGCCTGAGCTGAACCTCTACGACATGGCTGCCCTGGTGCCGATCATCACCGAAGCGGGCGGCCGCTTCACATCGCTGGAAGGCGAGGACGGACCGTTCGGCGGCAATGCCCTCGCCACCAACGGCGCTCTCCACAGCGAGGTGCTGAACCGTTTGAACCCGGGCCTGGACGACCTGCTCTAAAAATGACTGGAGCGACACCGGGCCCGCGGCTTGAGGCTGTGCGGCGGCGCGAGCTGGCGCGCAGCTACGAGGCAGGCGGGGAGCACTATGACCGCATCCGCCCCGGTTACCCGCAGGAGGCGGTCCGCTGGCTCTTCACCGGCATCGAGGGCCCTGCCGGGGCCCCCGGAGCGGAAGTGGCCGACGTCGGAGCCGGCACCGGCAAATACACCCGGCCACTGGTTTCCGCCGGATACCGGGCCACCGCCGTCGATCCCTCCGCCGACATGCTCCGCCAGCTGCAGCAGTCGCTGCCCGGCGTGGAAACCGTAGTGGGAACGGCCGAAAGCACCGGACTGCCGTCATCGTCCATGGACGCCGTCACAGTGGCACAGGCGTGGCACTGGTGCGATCCCCTCGCCGCGAGCACCGAACTCGCCCGGATCCTGCGGCCGGGCGGCATCCTCGGACTCATTTGGAACCAGCTCGATGTCAGTGTTCCCTGGGTGCACCGATATTCGCGCATTATTCACGCCGGCGATGTCCTGCGGCCCGGTTTCCGTCCGGTGGTCGGTCCGGAGTTCGTGCCCGATGCCCCGCACACCGCGCATTGGTCGCAGCCCATGACCCCGGAGGACCTCATGGAGCTTGCGAAGTCCCGGTCCTATTACCTCTCCGCCTCTGAACCGGTGCGCCGGAAGGTACTGGCCAACCTGACGTGGTATCTCTTTGACCACCTCGGACACCATCCCGGCGAACCGTTGGAACTGCCTTACCTCACGCTCTCCTGGCGCATGCTTCGCGCAAACGCAGGTGCTGAGGGCGTCCAACGGCCATAACTCCTGCGGCGGCCACCGTACGCATCCCCTGGGCCGCTACCTGTCGCCCACCGCCCCCGCGCATGTAATCTGGGGCTCCGGCCTGAAGGGCTCCCGGTCCGGTCCAACCGACTCTCTGCTGTGGAACAGGGGTACTACGTGGTCACTTTCGGTATCGAAGAAGAATTCCTGCTCACGGATCCGCGGACTGCGGCGCCCGTCACCCGCGCCGCAGAAGTCATCGCCGCGATGACCCCCGGAGACGGCAAAAGTTTCACGAGCAATGCGGAGTTCCTGGCCTGTCAGGTGGAGAGCACCACTCCCATCTGCAGCGAACCGGAAGAAGCGCTGGCGTCCCTGCTCGACTTCCGCGAACGCCTCGCTGCTGCGGCTGCGGATATCGGGCTGGCCGCCGCACCGACCGGCGCCGCTCCCCTGGCGGAGCAGGGTCCGGCGGTGGTCAGCGAAACCGTGCGGTACCGCCAAATGGGTGAAATGGCCGGTGGTGTCGGCGACGAACAGTATGTGAACGGAACCCATGTCCACGTCGCGGTTCCCAGCCGGGACCAGGGCGTACAGGTGCTGAACAGGCTGCGCCCCTGGCTGTCCACCCTGGGAGCCCTCAGCACCAACTCGCCCTACTGGCACGGACGGGACAGCCGGTTCGCGAGCTGGCGGATCATCCACTACCGGCGTTGGACGGTCCAGGGATTTGCCCCGTACTTCCGCAGTGCCGCCGACTACGACGCCAGGATCGCACGCCTGACAGCCACCGATGTGGTGCTGGACCCGGGGCACATCGGCTGGATCGCCCGTCTGTCCAACACCTTCCCCACGGTGGAAGTGCGGGTGGCGGACGCCCAGCTGGAAGCCAGGGACACCGTCCTGCTGGCCCTGATGATCCGCGGACTGGTCACAACCCTGCTGGCTGAGGAAGGAAGCGATCCCGAGGACAGCCCCGGTGCCCTCGACGATCCGGAGATTCTAGATGCCGGGCTGTGGCAGGCTGCACGGTTCGGGTTGGGAGGGAACCTGCTGGACCATGGCCCCGCGGGCGGACACCAGGGCCGCACCGCGGCCAACCAGCTCAATGCGCTGCTGGACTACATTCGTCCCGCATTGGAGGACTCCGGCGATTACCGGTATGTCCGAGCCGGCGTAGCGCATGTCCTGGATGCCGGCACCGGCGCGCAGCGGCAGCGGGAGGCTGTCCGCCGGGCAGGTTTTGCCGGGTTGGGTCCGCTGTTTGCCCAGTCGCTCACCGCCCGGTAAGGGAGTTGGTACCTCAGCGCCTGGCTGAGCGCCGCCCTGTGGTCCGGGCCGGGGCAGCGACGGCGGGGTGTCCGGACGCCAGATCCCACACCAGGTTGATGACGGCGGCCACAGTCATGAGAACCGCAGGCAAGGGCAGACCGCTCAGCATCAGCGTTCCTGCTCCGGCCAGGAAGGCACCCGCTGCAACCAGGGGCAGCGCGGGCCAGGGCAGCCGGTTCCTGGCCCGGGGTGCCATCAGCATTCCCCAGAGCAGCACGCCGGCGGCCAGCGCCGCCGCCGCCGCAAGCACTCCATACCCCGGGAAGGCAGTGACCGCCCCGTAGGCGACCGCAAAAAGGAGCGCCGTTTCCAGGGCAAAGGCCAGTATCTGGCGTGCGATGGCCGGCCCTTTCCTGCGTGGAGCGCCGGTAACAGCCGGCGCGTGGTTGCGGGCCGGGGCGTAATCTTCTTCTGTCACAGCAGCAACATTAGCCCCCGGGGTACTGAAACCGGCGCTGAAACCGCCTACCCGTTCTCGTACGTCGATATATCCAGGATCCGCGCTTCCCAGGGGCGCAGCCAATGCGGACTTCCGGGATTGGCGTAATTGCCCAGGATGAGGTCCCCCGACCCCAGATTCGCGGGAAGTTCCAGCTCCTCGCCGGACACATTAGCGCTCACGAGGAACTGCTGGTCCCCGCGGCTGCGGCGGAACGCATAGAGCACCGGATGCCCGGGGTCGAGCAGATGGAAGTCGCCGAGTGCCACGACCGCCGATTCATGCCGGAGGCGAATCAGTTCCTGGTAGTAGCGGTAGATGGAACGGTCGGAAGCACGGTCCGTTTCCGCGTTGATGTGGGGGTAATTGGAGTTCACCGGTATCCAGGGAGTCCCGGAGGTGAAACCGGCGTAGGGACCGTTAGTCCACTGCATGGGTGTCCGGGCGTTGTCCCGGCTCATGGCTGCCAGGGCACTCAGCGCCGCCGCCGGGTCGATTCCCCGGTTGAGGGCGTCCGCATAAAAGTTGCGGGATTCCACATCGCGGTACTCCTCAATCGAGGTGAAACCGGCGTTGGTCATCCCCAGTTCCTCGCCCTGGAAAATGTAGGGGGTACCACGGTGCAGGTGCAGCAGGGTGGCCCACAGCGTTGCGGATTCGTACCGGTACGCGCCGTCGTCGCCGAACCGCGACACGTGCCGCGGCTGGTCGTGGTTGCCCAGGTACAGGCTGTTCCATCCTGTTTCCGCCAGCCCCCGCTGCCAGCGGTTCCAGCTGGTCTTCAGGTCCCGCAGGTCCAAGCTGTGGTGGTCCCACTTGTTCCCGGGCCGCTGGTCCAGGCTGACGTGTTCGAACTGGAAAACCATGTCCAGTTCACCGCGGTGCGGATCCGTGAACAGCACCGCCTGGTCCACGGTGGCCCCCGGAGTCTCCCCCACCGTCAGGTAATCTCCTCTGCGGTGCCCGAACACTGCCTGCCTCATCTCCTGCAGGAACTCGTGGATGCGCGGCCCGGAGGTAAAGTGCGGCGCACCGTCGCCCCAGACGCCGCCGGGCTCCACCACGCCGTCGGGCAGCGCCGGGTCCTTGGAGATGAAGTTGATGACGTCCATCCGGAATCCATCCACTCCCCGGTCCAACCACCAGTTCATCATGGCGTAAACCCTGGACCGGACCCGCGGGTTCTCCCAGTTCAGGTCCGGCTGCTGCGGAGTGAACAGGTGCAGGTAGTACTGTTCCGTCACCGGATCGTAGGTCCATGCGGGGCCGCCAAAGTGCGAACCCCAGTTATTGGGCTCGGCGCCAGGCTCCCCGGGCTCAAACCCGGAGCGGGGATCCCGCCACCAATAGGAATCCCGTTCCTCGCTGTCCCGGCTGGCAGCGGACCTGCGGAAACCCTCATGCTCGCTGGAGGTGTGGTTCACCACCAAATCCATGATCAATTTCATGCCCCGGGCATGGATGCCGTCGAGCATTGTGTCGAAGTCAGCCTCGGAACCGTACATGGAATCAATCCGGCGGTAATTGCTGATGTCGTATCCGTTGTCGAACTGCGGCGACTCGTGGACCGGCGACAGCCAGATCACGTCCACCCCCAGCTCTGCGAGGTAGTCCAGCTTCGCCGAGATCCCGGCCAGGTCCCCGCTGCCGTTGCCGGTGCTGTCGGCGAAGCTGCGGGGATAGATTTGATAGACAACGGCGTTGGTCCACCATGCCGGCCGATCGGGATCCCTCATGGTCACGCCTCTCGCTCAGCCCGCCGGCCACCGGGCTCATGCCGCGGCTGCCTGCCCACGCAGGTCCGAGCATTTTACGTCGATTTCCTGCCGGCGGACAGGGCCACCGGCCGCGCCGCTGCCAGTCCTGCCGCGGTGCCGCCGTTTCCTTGTCACGAACTTCCAGCGGTCATTAGTGTGGGCGCTACTTTCCCAGATCGGTCCCACCGCGTGGACGTTTTCTGGATCCCGACCGTTTGGAGACATGCCATGGCAACATTGACCGTATGGAAATTCCCGGATTCGGGTGCCGCTGAGCAGGCAACTGAAACCCTCTCCAGCCTGCAGTCGCAGGGCCTCATCAATGTGCAGGATTCGGCCATAGTCACCTGGCCGCAGGATAAGAAGAAGCCGCGCACCATCCAGGAGCATCATCTCGTGGGTGCCGGAGCCCTGGGCGGCGGGTTCTGGGGTCTGTTGTTCGGCCTGATCTTCTTTGTCCCTCTGATCGGCCTGGTGGTGGGTGCTGCGGTGGGCGCCCTGTCAGCTTCCATGGTTGATGTGGGCATTGACGATAACTTCATCAAGCAGGTGCGTGCTGAGGTTACTCCGGGAACATCGGCCTTGTTTGTCCTGTCCACGGACGCTGTGGAGGACCGGGTCCTGGACTCCTTCCGCAGCAGCTTCCCCGATGCCAAGCTCATCGCGACCAATCTCTCCAAGGAGCAGGAAGCTAACCTGCGCCAGGCATTCGCCGACTAATTCTCAGCGCCATGGGTCGGCGGCGTTCCGGTTTCCGCCGGGACAGTTGCACTCCAGTGAAGGCCGGGCCACCACGGTGGTCCGGCCTTCATCATGGGAGCACCGGGTCTTGGGAGCACCGGCCCGTCAGCGAGGCGCCGCGGATCCGTCCGGTCCCGTATCGTTGATGGGGATGATTACCAGACGCCAGGCTGCACTTGCCCTAGATATCCCCGTTGAAATGGCCTCCCGCCACGGAATTCCTGCCCGACTGACCGAAGAGGAACTTGCGGATTTGCAGTCCAATCCGCCGCAGTGGCTTCTCCAGTCGCGTGCCAACCGCACCGGAAAGCGGCCCGTTTGGGTGGAGCTGGAGTGCGTTGTCTGCGGTTACCGCGAGAATGCCCGCCCCAAGAAGTGGTGGCCTGAGTTCGCGTTCCTGGCCTGCGCCGACCATCCGGTATCGGATCTGCCGGATCTGGCCGACGGGTTGATCCGCGGCGAATACGACGGCATCGGCACCCGCTTCATCGGCTACGTGGACGTTCCCGCCGCTGACCGTCCGTCCGGCTCAACCAGCGCTGAGGGCTGAACACAGGTCCAAAAAAGCAGGCGCCCCGCATATCCCGCGGGGCGCCTGCTTTTTTTGAAAGTGCTTAGTTACCCGGAAGCGCCAGTCCGGTGCGGGCCATGGCGTCCTTGTAGGCGATGCGCATGGTGGCCAGTCCGTCTTCCTGCCGCTCAGCAGTGGCACCAAAGGCCCGGCCGTCAACGGAACGCGCCTTGTAGATCTTGAAGCTGCGGCGGTAGATCATCCGGTTTTCCGTCTTCAGGAAGGCAGCGCACAACCGCTGGGCTTCCGTGCCGTGGGCCACGATCGCAGAGGCCCGCGGCACCAGCGCAAGGAAGCGCAGCAGCGGCTTGAGGCCTTCCTGGATCTGTTCCTTGGTCAGCTTGCCGTTGGGCTCGCCCGGGACAAACCAGGGGTAAGTGTTCCACGGCATGACGTACTCCGGGCGCAGGCCCACCTGCCAGTGCACGCCGAGAAGCCGGGCGATGGCGTCGTCGTCGCCGGCCGTGATGAAACCGGACTTGTGGGCGGTGCCAATGTTGGAGAACAGACTCACAATGCGGGTGTCTCCCACGTCATGCATCGGATCGACGTAGGGTACCTCGGTGCCGGGCTTCAGCGCCTTGAGCGAGTCACAGAGCTGGTTGACTTCAGCGACGTTGTCGTCATAGCGGCGGTTCCAGAGTTCTTCGGATTGTGTTCCATGGTCCAGGCTTTGCATAAAGTGGTGCGTCTCCTACAGGGTCTTTTCGACCGGTTATAGCTCATTTGCCCGGACGGAGTGCGTACGGGCGGATGCTGCCGAGCCGCAGCGCCTGAGCGGCGGTATCCACGGACCCGCCGACAGCGGAAGCCGAATGCACTGCCTTGCGAACAGTTTTCCGACTTCTGCCAGTCTAGCAATTCCTGCCGGCCGTCCTCCCCCGCTCCCGGGGGGCTGGCGCCGAAAACCGGGGGCGTGTGACCAAGGACTCCCGGGCACCCCATGGTGGGCAAAGAAAAAGCGGGAAAGTGTCCATGGACACTTTCCCGCTTTTCATGGTGGAACCTACTTCAGGTGTGGAGATGGGGGGAATTGAACCCCCGTCCGATGTCGTGTTGTCAGGGCTTCTCCGGGCGCAGTCTGCGGTGGATTTTCTCGGCCCCAGCTGTCATGCAGACAAGCAGCTGATCCGGGCCCAGCCGTTTAAGAGTCCCGAACACGCCAACGGCGAGCATGTTCAGCAGTGGCCCTCTAAATGACGCCAGGATCCGGGACGAGAGCATTCCCGGGCTGACGGACTATGCCCGCTGCTTAGGCAGCGAGAGCGAAGTCAGTGCGCTTTGAATCGGCACTTATTGTTTTGCAAGGAGCGTTTACGAGATAACCCTGCATCCTCGGCCCGCTTCACCTGTCTCGACTAACACCGTCGAAACCTGTCATCCCCTTGGTACTTCTACCTGTTGAGTTATCAAAACCCGCTGTCATCACGGACACCTTAGCCGCTCAAACACCGCAGCCGATCCGCAGACCGGTTGATTAATTGTAGCCCATCTCTCCGGCTGCCGCGCCGGCACCGGAAGGAGGAGCGCAGCTGACGCGGCGCCGGGGCCATGGCAGACCGTTAGAAAGGGATGCCGAAGATGATGATCGGCATTTCCCACAGCTTCAGGACCACCCAGGAGATCACGGCAAAGAACACTCCAAGGATGCTCAGTGCCGCGTTCCCTGCCGCCCTGCGCCGGAGGGCCCAGATAAAGAGGGCCACGTTGGCCGCAATCAGCGCCGGGGCAATCCACACCAGCAGGGAGGCCAGGTAAACGTAATAAACGAAGAAAAAAGGAACAATCACCAGGATGACGACAGGAATTACCGACAGCACAATCAGCACATCAATGATGGTGACAATCCAGGCCCACAACGGGGTCCGGACCTTATGCTCGGGGGTTTCTTCCTCGGACTGCAGTGCCCAGAAGGTGCCGCTCATCAGGCGCCCCGGTTTTTCTCCCGCATGTCCCGCAGGGCTTCCCGGTTGTCCTGCTTCTCCCGAAGGGTCTGGCGCTTGTCGTAGTCGCGCTTGCCCCGGGCCACCGCGATCTCCACTTTGGCCCGTCCGTCCAGGAAATACAGCTGAAGGGGGACAATGGTGAAACCGGATTCCCGGGTCTTCTGCATGATCTTGTCCAGCTGCTCCCGGTGCAGCAGCAGCTTCCGGCGCCGGCGGGCGGAATGGTTGGTCCAGCTGCCGTTGAGGTACTCGGGAATGTACGCCGCCTCGAGCCAGAGTTCATCGTTGTAGAACGTGCCGAAACCATCCACCAGGGACGCCCGGCCCTCACGCAGCGACTTCACCTCGGTGCCCATCAAAACCATCCCGGCTTCATAGGTGTCGAGGATTTCGTAATTGTGCCGGGCCTTGCGGTTGGTGGCCACTACCTTACGGCCACTTTCTTTAGGCACGGTGCAACTCCTTTTCGATGAACGGAAAACTCTATTGTAGGCCTACAGCAGGCCCATCGGGTCAACCAGGGCACCGTTCAGCACCGTCTCAAAGTGGAGGTGGCATCCGGTGGAGTTGCCGGTGGTCCCGACGTAACCGATGAGCTGGCCCGCATTGACCCACTGGCCAACGGAGACCACAAAGCTGGTCAGGTGATAGTAGTTGGTCGCAAGGGCAGCGTTGCCGACGACGCCGTGGTCGAGCACCACGCGGTTGCCGGTGCCGATCATGCCGTCTGGCTGGCCCTGATCGGCGCGATAGACCTCGCCCGCTGTTGGAGCGTAGACGGGAGTTCCACAGCTGGCTGCGAAGTCGATGCCCGAGTGCAGGTATCCGCCGGTGCCGAAGAAGTCGATGCTTCCCGGAGGGGTGGCGCGCCAGCCGAAGCCGGAGGAGATGGGAGCCTGCACGGGGAGGCTCAGGCCAAAAGCGGAGGGGTTGGTGGGTTTTGTTTCCGGCACTTCCGGCGGCGGAGTGGGCCGGTTGTTGCGTGCCGCTTCTTCGGCGGCGCGGCGGTTCGCCTCGGCGATCCGGGCTTCCTCTTCCTTGCGTGCCTTCTCCAGGAGGGCGCGCTGGCGTTCAGCAATATCGGCCGTTGCCTTGGCTTTCGCTGTTTCCAGCGATGCAAGCTGTGCCTGGATGACGGGCTTGCGTGCTTCCAGCGCCGCGTTGGCGGCGGCGGTCTGCTCGATCAGGGAATCAACCTTGGCTTTTTCAGCGGCCGCGGCGTCGCGGGCCTCCTGTTCCAGCATCAGGGCCGCCTCGGCCTGCTCCTTGAGGCTGGCAATCTCTTCCTCCACGGCCGCAAGCCGGGCTTCGGAGTTGACGTTGGTGGCGCTTTGCTGGGACAGCTCCTGCATGGCGGCGTTCTGGCCCCGGAGGACCTGCTCCGCCAATCCCATGGAGTCGGTGAGGCTTTCCGCTCCCTCGGCGCCCAGGATCAGCGAGAAACTTGAGGGCACTCCGCCGCTCTTGTAGGCCTGTGCAGCGATTTGTCCGATCACCGCCTGCGTGTCATCCATGGCAGCCTGGTCCTGCTCAATCTGAGCCGTGATGGTGTTGCGCGTTTCCTGCGCCAGCGCCACCCGGTCGGTCAGTGCCGCGACCTTTCCGGCAGCGGCGGAGACCCGCCCCTCGGCATCGGTCAGGGCCTGCTGCGCCCCGGGAAGCTGCTGCTGGTAGATCGCCAGCTCAGCGACTTTCCGGCTCGTTTCAGCGTCGAGGTACTCGTACGTTTCCTGCACCTTCTGCTGCTCGCTCTCGATGGCCGCTTTGCGGTCGTCGAGTTCGTCAGCGGCGGCGGTTCCACTGAACGCAAGGGTCAGCGTGAGCATCGCCGAAGCAACCACGCCAATCGTCGTCTTGCGCAGGGCAGGCTTCAGCGGCTGCCGTGAAGGTGCGCTAAGCATTGATGGAACCGTCCATTGAGTTTGTCAGCTTTCTTTTACGATTTTGCAACACTCTAAACCTTTAGGTACCTGCGCAGGGTCAGCAGAGACGAAATGCCTGCCAAAAGGGCACCAACTACCAAGAGGACCGGGCTCAGCACCAGTACCTGCTGGGCGCTGATAAACGCGGTTGCGGGATAGGCCTTGGCCAGGGCCCCGATGAAAAAGTGAGCCACTGCCCACAGCGTACCCGATGCCAGTACGGCACCGATGACTGCGGCTATCACGCCTTCCAGGACGAACGGCAGCTGGATCACCGCCTTGGACGCTCCGACCAGGCGCATGATGCCTGTTTCCCGGCGCCGGCTAAAGGCGGACAGCCGGATAGTGGTGGCAATCAGCAGAATGGCGCACACCAGCATCACGCCGGCAATTATCAGCGCAATCAATGAAGCCATGTTCATAAAGGAGAAGACCTTCTCCAGGAGTTCGCGCTGGTCACTCACGGTTTCCACTCCGGGCATCGAGGAAAACGCTTCGTTAATGACCTCGTATTTTTCCGGATCCACCAGGGAAACGCGGAAGGACTCCGGCAGCTGGTCGGCCGTCACCGAGTCCACCAGCGGCGAATTGGCGAACTGATCCCGGAAGTGGCTCAGCGCAGTCGTCTGGTCTTCGTACGCCACTGAGGCGACATACTGCGAAAAGGCCGGTGATTCGAGCTGCTCTTCGATGGCCGTGCGCTGTTCATCAGTTACCGGGCCGGAAGCGCAGGACGGAGTGGTGGAGGAATCAACGCACAGGAAGACGGCAACCTGCACCTTGTCATACCAGTACCCCTTCATCTGGCCGATCTGCAGCTGGAGCAACCCGGCCGCGCCAACGAAGGTCAAAGACACGAACGTCACAAGAATGACCGAGACCACCATGGACAGGTTCCTGCGGATGCCTGACCCGATCTCGCCAAGAACAAATGCCAGCCTCATTTCGAGGCCTCCGATCCCGCGGAGCCGTTGGGTCCGGCAGCTTCAGCGCCGCCGTTCACCGACCCGGTGTCCGCCTGGACAATGCTCCCCTGCTGGGTCTGCGGTGCGCCAAGGTAGATGCCTTCGCGTTCATCACGCACGATCTTGCCGTGGTGCAGCTCCACCACCCGCTTGCGCATCGCGTTGACGATGTCGTCGTCGTGCGTGGCCATGACCACGGTGGTGCCGTTCTGGTTGATCCGGTCCAGGACCTTCATGATGCCAAGCGATGTGGTGGGGTCCAGGTTTCCGGTGGGCTCGTCGGCGAGGAGGATCCCCGGCTTGTTGACGATGGCGCGCGCAATTGCGACGCGCTGCTGCTCACCGCCGGAAAGCTCATGGGGCAGCCGGTTGTCCTTGCCCTCCAGCCCCACGGTCTTGAGGACTTCGGGCACTGAGTCGCGGATGACGGCGCGGCTGCGGCCGATCACCTGCATGGCGAACGCCACGTTGGCAAAGACGGTCTTGTTTGGCAACAGGCGGAAATCCTGGAACACGACGCCGATGCCGCGGCGCAGGCGCGGCACGCGCCAGCTCGGGATCTTGGCGACGTTCGACCCGGCAACGTACACGGTCCCGCGGGACGCGTGCTCCTCCTTGAGGATCAGCCGGATGAAAGTGGATTTACCCGATCCGGAAGCTCCGACGAGGAATACGAACTCGCCGCGGTCCACCTCGAGGTTCACGGAGTTCAGGGCAGGCCTGGAGTTGCGGTCATAGACCTTGGTGACGTTGTCGAAAGTGATCATGTCTGCTTAGCGCCCATCAGTGCGGCCGGAAGACGGGCCTTGGTTTGGGATAAGGGCGCCGGCTGTTCGACTATATCGGCGGTTCTACCCGAACTTACAGATTCCGGCCGGTGTGTCGGAAGCGCCATCCAATGGCTCCGTGGTCATCCGGCGCTCCACCCGCCGTCCATGGGGTAGGAAGCACCGGTGACCATCCCGGCGTCGGGCCCCGCAAGCCAGGCGGCAAGCGACGCAACTTCCCCGGGTTCCACCAGGCGCTTGACGGCGGACTCAGTGAGCATCACCGAGGCCACAACCTCATCCTCCGGGATGGAATGGATCCGGGCCTGGTCCGCAATCTGCGCTTCGACCAGCGGGGTCCGCACGTAGGCGGGGCTGATGCAGTTGGAGGTGACGCCGTGGGGGCCGCCTTCCAGGGCGGCAACCTTGGACAGCCCTTCCAGGGCATGTTTGGCGCTGACGTAGGCGCTCTTGAACGCGGACGCCCGGAGTCCGTGCACACTGGAAATGTTGATGATCCTGCCGAACCCCCGCTGGTACATCCCCGGCAGGACGGCCCGGATCAGCAGGAACGGGGACTCCACCATGAGCCGGTGGACCAGCCGGAAAGTGTCCGGATCATAATCCTGGATCGGGTTGATCCGCTGGATCCCCGCATTGTTGATGAGGATGTCCGTGTCCAGGGACAGCTCCTCCAGGGCACGCGTGTCGCTGAGGTCCACCACCCAGGCTTCACCGCCGGTCAGGGAAGCAACCCGCTCCGCCGCCTGCCCGTTGACGTCGGCGACCGTGACCTTAGCGCCAAGGTCCGCGAATTTCCGGGCGCAGGCCTCACCGATGCCGCTCCCTCCACCGGTGACGAGCACCGACTTTCCGCTGAGGTCTTCTCCGGCAGCTCCCGGAACGATCATGGCCCAGCTCCTTCACCGGCGCGTCCGCGCCATCCCGTGTTCGGTGCACCTTCTCGAGGGAAAACCTACGGCCCGGGTCACTAAACCTCAATGCCCGCAAGGCCGTCGACGGCGGCGGCGGCGAACCGGGCCTGGAGGGAAACACCGGTGAGAAACGGAACGGCCCGGAGCTTCAGGGAAGCTCCGGGCCGTTCACACGTAGAAAGGGCTATTTGCGGGCAGACACGCTGCCGTTGGCCCGCCAGCGGATGCCGGCGTCGATGAAGTCGTCAATTTCGCCGTCGAACACCGCCGAGGTGTTGCCCACCTCGTGTTCGGTGCGCAGGTCCTTGACCATTTGGTATGGATTCAGCACGTAGGAGCGCATCTGGTCCCCCCAGGACGCCTTCACGTCACCGGCGAAGGCCTTCTTTTCGGCGTCCTCCTGCTCCTTCTTCAGCAGCAGCAGGCGCGACTGCAGAACACGCATGGCGGCGGCCCGGTTCTGCAGCTGGGACTTTTCGTTCTGCATGGAGACCACCGTGCCGGTGGGAAGGTGGGTCAGGCGCACGGCGGAGTCGGTGGTGTTCACTGACTGCCCGCCCGGGCCGGAGGAACGGAACACATCAACCCGGATGTCATTGTCGGGGATGTCGATGTGGTCCGTCGGCTCAATCAGGGGAATGACTTCGACGGCGGCAAAGGACGTCTGGCGGCGGCCCTGGTTGTCGAACGGGCTGATGCGGACCAGGCGGTGCGTGCCGGCCTCCACCACCAGGGTGCCGTACGCATAGGGAGCCTTGACTTCAAAGGTGGCTGACTTCAAGCCGGCCTCTTCGGCGTAAGAGGTGTCCAGAACGGTGGTGGGATATCCGTGGCGTTCAGCCCAGCGCAGATACATGCGCAGCAGCATTTCGGCGAAGTCGGCGGCGTCCACTCCCCCGGCGCCGGAGCGGATGGTCACGACGGCCTCGCGCTCGTCGTACTCACCGGAGAGCAGCGTGACCACCTCCAGCTGGGACAGGGACTTGCGCAGGGATTCCAGTTCGACGGCGGCCTCGGCCTTGGACTCGGCGTCAGCCTCATCCTGGGCCAGCTCCACGAGCACCTCAAGGTCGTCGATGCGGGATTCCAGCTTCTCCAGCCGCTCCAGCGCCGTCTGCCGGTGCGAGAGTTTGGAGGTGATTTTCTGCGCCTCCGAGGGGTCATCCCAAAGGTCGGGAACCCCGGCCATTTCGCTCAGCTCTGCGATGTCCTCCTTGATTGCCGCCACATCCGAGACCTGCTCGATGGACGCAAAGGTGGACCTGAGGGCGCGGATCTCCGCGGGAAAATCGATTTCAGCCATGGTTATTACAGCCTACGCCATGAGCAGTGGGCGCCGCTGTCCGGCGAAATCCCGCCCGGGGCGCCCACTGGTCATCCGCGGTGCCGTGCCGTTCCCGACGGCTGCATCACCGCGGCGTCGGGTGCCTCCGGTTCCGTCGATTCAACCGGTTCCGCCTGCTTTTCGGAGACTGGATCCTGAGGCGCCGGCCCGGGCAGGTGTCCGGCGGCACCGGGCACGCGGGCGAAGAGAGCCTTGTGGGCAAGCACTGCAGCTGTTGCCAGCACCAGGAAGTACAGGACAACCAGCACCGGCCAGGTGAAGGGCGGCTGCCACACGTCCTCCAGCATTCCCGGCCAGCGGATGTCTTCCTCCAGTCCCACTGTGTAACGCCTCAGGGTGTAGACGAAGGCGTAGAGGTGGGCCGCTGCAGCACCGGCGAGCAGCCAGCCGCCCGCGCGGCGGGCGACGGCGCCTGAGGGGAAGGCCACGGTCCGGAAGGCCATGCCGCAGGTTAAAAGGAGCAGGACCACCACGGCGAGCAGATACCGGCCCTGCCAGATCCAGCCCAGCTGCTGGATGACCTGGGCCTGCAGGATGGGAGGGAGCACGATTACTGCCGCTGCCATCAGCACAACGGCCATCCGGTCACGCAGCCTCGGCGCGGCAAGCCCCATCAGGACGAGGGCACCCATGACGAAGTGCCAGAAGATGTAGACCCCCATCGGCAGCGGGGTGTCCAGCCACCCCAGGTAACCGATGTAGCCCGAGACGTAGTCGAAGGTTCGGTCCAGCATGATCTGTGCCGCGTCGCTGCGGTCCATGTCGATGGGGGTTCCGGTCAGGCTCTTCAGGCTTTCCGCCTGCAGGACCCACAAAAGGCCGGCGGCGCAGCCCGCGCCGATAAGGGCAGTCATGGCAAGGGCCAGCCGGTTCCTGACGACTGCCGCCAGCGGCTTCCAGCCATAGATGATCAGGGGAACGACGGCGGCCATGGCCAGCCAGACCAGCGACAGGGAACGGGTGTTGGCCAGGACAGCCCCGGAAATTCCGACCAGGACAATGTTGGACCGCACGGTGCGGAGGGCTTCCGTGTTCTCCAGCACAACGCACAGGTTCAGGAATACGGCCGCCGCAGTGACGATTTCCAGGGCATTCGGGTTGATCGACCCGTTCAGGAACAGCACCATCGGGGTGAGCGCACCCATGGCTGCCACCGTGGGCCAGCGGGGGCTGCGCAGCCGCCAGGCCGCCCCCAGGGAAACGGCCAGGAAAGCGGCACCGATGAGCCCGCTGACAATCCGCATGGCATAAACGGCCGGCGCGCCAGACATCAGCAGGGACGGCCATCCCACCATGAAGTAGTACATCGGGTTGTAGTTGCCGGCGCTGGTTTCCGCCTCAGTGAGTTCAGTGTCGTCAGCGTTGACGACCGGCGCGCAGTCGGCCGTGATCCGGCCGTCATAGGCGTGGCAGGCCTGTGCCGGGAGGTCGGCAATGTAGCCGGGAACCTGGACGGTTGCCCGGTCTCCCTGGCCGCCGGCGGATTCGCCCATGAGTTCACCGCGGACCACCGAGGCGGCCTTGATGGCGTGCGCCGGTTCATCCGGAACGGCCATGAGGGGTGAGGCCAGCGACCACAGCGTAGACAAGGCAGCCAGGATAAGAAATGCCGCGGGGAGAAAGAGCTTCCCGGCGGTGGGCCGGGAGCGGGCGCGGCGGTTCAGCACGTTCATTTCGTCAGTGTCCTACTTCGTCAGGGTGTCGGGCCGACCGGCCGGCCGGGAGCCGATGCCGCAGATACGCCCAGTCTACTTGTCCGGTCCCGCTGCTCTTTCAGTTCAGCAAAGCCGGGAGCAGGCGCTAGTCTTAGTCCACCTCTTGAGTGCGCTGCGGCGGTTGTTGCCCGGGGCAGGTTCTCTAGCTCAGCAACCCGAAAGATCCAATGGCCCAAAGCAGAACGCGCAAGATCAGGGAGACGGTATCGGTTTTCCTGCAGCGCCGCGTCATCAGGTTCCTCATCGTCGGCGCCTTGTCGTTCGCCATCGACCTGGGTCTGCTCATGGCCCTGCACGAGATCGCCGGCGTTGAATTGTGGATTGCCACACCGGTGGCGTTCATCACGAGCCTCATCTTCAATTTTCTGCTGCAGCGCCGCTACACGTTCCAGGCCACGAACAAGAGCCATGTGAGCGCAGTAAAGTACGGCATCCTCGTGGTGTTCAACATCTTTGCCACGGACCTCATCGTGCTCTTCTTCGCCGGCACGGACTTGACGTACGCAACCGGCAAGGTGGTTTCGACCATCTCGACCATGGTGTGGAACTTCTTTATCTACAAGTACTGGATCTTTCCCAGCGCCAAGCCGGCGGAACCCGCCCCGGCGCTGCCAGCTCCCCCGGCTGCGGCCGATCCTGAATTTGAGAATGAGGCCGACCGCCTCCGCTGAGAGGCAGTCCACACGTCGGCCTGTCGTTTCCCGGTTTCCGCCCCTTCGGACGTATCTTGGTTCTGTCAGTGAGCCGTTCCGAAAGAACCGCAGGAGGAAACGTTGCTGAACAGTCGGAAAGCTGAAGGTGCACCAGCCCCCGTGCCCGTCCGCCACCCGGAATCCGGGCGCAAATACTCGATCGAGGAGCTCGAAGCCCTTGCGGCCGAGGGCGACGCCTGGGCCATGACCAAGACCGACGAGTGGGACCTGCACTTTTCCAACGAGTACAGGGCCTCCGTCAAGGACCGCTGCCCCGATCCGGATTGCGAACTCTTTGGAGAGCCTGCCACGCTGTGCTACGGCGACGACGGCGGACTGCTGGAGATCGACCACGACGGCTGGGCGCATCCACCCGCTGCCGTGCAGGAGCATGCCAAGGCATCCTGAGCCCGCCATGCCTATTGGCTTAGCCGTGCCCGGGCCTCGGCGACGGCGGTAATCGGGATTCCGTCGGGCACCAGAAAGTTCACCAGTGGCGGATGCACGACGCCGGTCAGCACCACCCGGGCGGTGCGGCCGTCCGCCGTTCCGGTTTCGGCGGCGACGGCCAGTCCCGGCAGCCGGTCCACAGCACTGGTTGCGGCGAGGTACCGGTCAACTTCCAGCTGGACCGCTGCGGGAGACAGCACCGCCGCCGGTCCCCCTGACGGGTTCCCCGAAGGGCCCAGCGAGAACGTGTCCGCCGCGGCAAGCGCAGCTCCATCCGCCGTCGACAGCAGTTTTTTATGGCCCAGATACAGTGCCGAGGCTCCCATCACCACGGTGAGCGTCAGCAGGCTTACCAGCAGATATCCGAGGATGAGAACCCCCACTTGTCCCTCTTCGCCGCTGGCTCCGGTGCGCAGGCGGACGCGCAGCGAAGCGGCAGGCGTGCCGGCGCTCATCCGTAGCGCTCCACAATCTGGGTGGACGCGGCGTCAACCGTAACGGGCGCGAAGTCCATGCCCAAACCGGACCCCAGCGGCAGCGGCACGTCGAAACTCACCAGCGCAGTGGCTGTGGAGCCGGGGGCGAGGCACTCCGCCGAACAGGAGATGTCCAGCAGCACATCCCCCGGCTCAAACCCAAAATCGGTGAACGCCAGCTCGGCGGCCAGTTTCGCCTGCTGTTCTCCCGCGGCGGGGTCACCGGCAGCCACATAAACCTTCGCCGCCGACTCTGCGGCGCCGGCTGCGGCGAAGGCGGCCCCCTGCACCTGGCCCGCCGTCACGATGAGGTAGATGACGGGCACCAGCAGCAGCAGGCCCAGGAAGATAAACTCCACCATTGCACTGCCGGTGTCGCGGCCGGCGGGCTCAGCCGTGCCTCCCGCTGCCGCGGCGTCAGCCGGAACCGGCGGTGTCGTATCCGAAGACCCCATGCCCGCTCACCTCCAAGCCACCGCTGGGTCCGAGGAACCCCAGCACCGGAAGGGGCGCCCGCACCGTGACCCGGAGCATCCGGACCCCGCCCTCCGTGGTTTCCGCGTAACTGACGTCCTCGGCCCACGCGTCATTGAGTGCAACCCGGATGAGCTCGGCCGTGCGTTCAGCGCCGTCGGCTGGTGTCCGGTCCGCAAGGGTTCCGTACCGGGCACCGGACGCGGCGGCGTCAATCAGGGTGTTGCGCACATGCAGCACGAGCGCCAGCTGAAGGATGGACAGGAAGAGCAGGGTGACCAGCGCTCCCACCATGACAAAATCCACCACCGCCGAGCCTGCGTCCCGCCCGTCCGCGGCGTGCCCGGCGGTGCGTCTGCGTACTGTCAGGGGTTGTTTACCTTCTCCATGGCGGACCGGAACATAGCCTCGAGGGCGTCCTGTGCCAGGACCATGATGAGTGCGACAAGCGAGGCCGACATCAGGGTGATCATGACCCAGCCGGGGACGTCGCCGCGTTCCCGGTCTCCGTCCTGCACTGTTTGGGTCAGCCGAATGAGCAGCGCGGTGCCGAGCAGAAGCAGGAGCTGTTGCGGTGCGTGGAGAATGCGCATGGGAAGTTCCTTTCATTGGAGGGTCCTAGAGTCCAATCCCCAGCAGGGATATGCCGGGAAAAATCGAGAAGAGCACCGTCAGGGGAAGGACACCGAAAACAAGGGGGATCATCATGGCGATTTCCTTCTTGCCGGCGCTTTCCATCAGGTCGCGTTTAGCCAGGTCGCGGACGTCCTGGGACTGGGCACGCATGACATCTGCCAAGGGAGTGCCCCGTTCAATGGCCACCGTGAGTCCGTCGACAAACCGGGACAGCGGCGCCAGGCGGACCCGGTCCGAAAAGTGCTGCAGTGCGTTCGTGAGGGGTATGCCGGAGCGCGTTTCGGTGAGGATGCGCCCAAACTCTCCGGCAAGTTCGCCGTGCGCGGTCCGGGCGATGCGTTCGAGGGCGCCGTTGGCGCTTTCTCCGGCACCCACTGCGAGCGCCATCATTTCGGCGAGGCTGGGAAATTCGGCCAGCATCCGCATTTCACGGTTCTTGATCTGGGAGCTCAGCCGGTAGTCCCTGAGCACGAACCCCAGGACTGCCCCGAGGATGGTGCCTGCGATGACTCCGGCGGCACCCGTTCTCTCCATGCTGGCCAGCCACACGGTCACCGTGCCGCCGGCGAGGAAGCCGCCACCGGTCCAGAGAACCTGCTCGGCCCGGTAATCCAGGACGGTCATGTTCCTCCCGGCGCGCGCAAGCCGGCGTTCCAGATCACGGGTGACAGGGTTGAGCCTGTTCAGCCGCCGGACGGCCAGATGAAGGGCCGGCCGCAGGATGCGTTCCAGCGGCCCGAACGGTGTGAGATCGTCCGCAGCCGTTGTAAGCAGCCTCGAGCCGTGACCGCCGGTGCGCAGCTGCGGTCCGATGCGTTCGCTGAAGGTGACCGGGCGCAGCGGCGGCAGCCGGAGAGCAGCGAACCATGCTGAGGAACCCAAGGCAAGGCCGCAGATGACGGCAAGAAACCACGGCGATGTCATCTGAGCACCCGTTCCTCTTCCGGCAGGGCTCCGATGCGCAGCATCAGCCGGTAGCAAAGGACCGACACCACGATCCCGCCCACCAGCACCGTTGCTCCGGCCGCGGAGTTGTAGGCGCTGATCGCTTCAGGCCGGGTGGCCAGCAGCATCAGGACAATCCACGGGGCGGCGACGGCCAGACGGGCCGCGTTGACGGTCCAGGACTGGCGGGCCAGCAGTTCGCTGCGGGTCCGCGCGTTGTCCCGAAGGAACTGGTTGAGCGTGCCCAGCAGCCGGCCCAGGTCCGATCCCCCGACCTCGCGGGTCAGACGCAGCGCTTCAACGATTCGGTCGGCCACGGGGTCCGCCAAATTGGCTTTCAGCCGCGTCAGGGCGGAGTCGAACTGGCCGCCCGCCCGGTAATCGGCGGCAAATTCTCGAAACGGCGGCCGCAGCTCCTGCGGTCCGTTTTCGCCGAGCTGGATCAGTGCCTCGGGCAGGGACAGCCCTGCCCGGATGGCGGAGCGCAGGTGGTCCACCGCATCAGGCCACAGCTCGGCCCGTGAGCTGCGCTGCTTGCGGGCCTGCCACCGAACCAGGACCAGCGGAACACCGGAGGCAAAAAGACCGAAACAGGCAGCCACCGGCACGGCGCCCGTCCCGGCGAGAACCAGCACCGCGACCAGGAGTCCCGCAGCGACGCTGGCGGCAACGACGGCGCGCGGAGTTACCCGCTGGATCCCGGCCTGCAGCAGTTCGTCCTCCAGCCGGCTGGTGCGCGGCCTGCGGGCGGCAGCCGGCGGCACCACCCAGCAGGACCGCCAGATCAGGAACAGTCCGAGCCCCAAGACGAGCCCCGCGGCGGCGCTCACGGCTGCACCTCAAGAAGCTCAGCCACATTGAATCCGGCGCGGGCGAACTTTTCAGGCGCCGGCATGGAGGCGGCAGTGACTTCAAGGCGCCCGTCCGTACGCTGGAAGATGGACGAGGATTCGATGATCCCGTTTTCGACCCGGCTGCCCAGGGCCATAATTTCCATCACCTGCCGTTTGCCCGCGGCATTCCGGGCGCAGTGGATCACCAGGTCGATGCAGGAAGCAACAGTGGGAACCACAAAGGCACTGGAAATGTTGTCGCCGGCCAACAGGGGAAGGGTGCAGATTTTTGTGACGGCGTCATGGGCGCTGTTGGCGTGCACGCTGCACATGCCCGGCAAACCCGAGTTCAGGGCTATCAGCATGTCCAGGCTCTCCGCCTCCCTGACCTCGCCCACGATCAGCCGGTCCGGGCGCATGCGCAGCGCCTCCTTGACCAGCCGCCGCATCGGTATTTCCCCCATGCCCTCGAGGTTCGACTGCCGGCACTGCAGCCCCACCACGTCGCGCAGCGGCAGCTGCAGTTCGAAGATCTCCTCGACGGTGACCACCCGTTCCCGCGCACCGATCGATGCGCCCAAGCAGTTCAGCATGGTGGTCTTGCCGGCCTGGGTGGCTCCGGAAACCAGGACGTTCAGGCCGCTGGCAACGGCTGCGCCCAGGAACCTGGCGGCCTGCGGGGTCAGGGTTCCCAGCTCCACCAGGTGCTCCAGCCTGCTGGCACGGGCAATGAACTTTCGGATATTCACCGCCCAGTGGCGCCGGGTAATGTCAGGAATGACCACGTGCAGCCGCGACCCGTCCGGAAGCGACGCATCAACGAAGGGCGAGGACAGATCCAGGCGGCGGCCGGAGCTCTTCAGCATCCGTTCCACCAAGTCCCGCACCTGGTCCGAGGACAGGACCAGTGAGGTCAGCTCGGACCGCCCGTCGCGGGCAGCGTAGATCTCGGTGGGCGAATTGATCCAAACTTCCTCGACCGTGGGGTCATCGAGCAGCGGTTGCAGGGCGCCGAATCCGGCCACGGCGTCAAAGACGCGGCGGCGCGCTTGTTCAAGGACGCCCAGTGGCGGCAGCTGCCCCAGGAGGGAGCGCTCGTCGTAATCAGTGACCGCCTCCGCAACCAGCCGGCGGACTTCCGCGAGCTGGCTCCCTGGATCCAGGCCGCGGACGCGGATGAGCTCCCGGACCTCGTCTTCCACAATTGCAACGGCATCCATTGCTGTTCCCCCGGTTCAGCACGACAGGAACGGCTGAACCGTCCTACCGCGAGACTGCGCGGCCCTTTTGCGGCCACGGCGAACAGACTAGGAGTACCGGCTGTCTTTGGCGAGGGTAGCCCCGGAGTTGTGGATAACCGGGTAGCGGTACCCGCGGCGGGCCGCCGCGGAACCAGTAGTGCGGCCGACGTGGGCATTTTGTCCCACCTTTGTGGAGCCGGAGTGGCCGAAGTGGCCGGACGGGAGCTAGCCGATGACGTGTCTGGCCAGCCGCGGCAGGGAATTCGTCTTGCCGCGGGCCAGCGAGCGGGCCATCAGGGTGGCCGCGTTCAGCCGGGAGGTACTGTGCAGTCGGGCGGCGCGCGCCGCCGACGTCCAGCCAAGCCGGGCGAACCGTTCAGCCTGGGACCTGAAATACGCGCGTTCCTCATCAAAGCGGCGTCCGTCCAGGGCACGCACCGAGGAATCCGAGGCGGAGTGGCGCCGGTACAGAAACGCCAGTTCCGGCTCCACCGCGATGGCCCCGCCCTCCGCCGCAATATCCATCAGCAGGGCCAGATCCTGGACGACGTCCAGGCCGGGGGTGAAGCCAATCCTGGTAATGACGTCCGACCGCCAGGCCAGCGACGGAAAATACGCCCAATCAGCCCGGATCAGGCTTGTCGCCATGTCCTCCCCGCGGAGGATCTGCCGTTCCCGCCCCCGGGGCGCGTAAAGTTTTTTCACCAGATCGGTCAGCGGCCAGCATGCCCGGCCCGCTTCATCGATGACCTGCACGCCGGGCTGGACCACCGAGACGTCCGGATGTGCCGCGAAAACAGCAGCCACCAGCTGCAGATAATTCGGGAGCATCACGTCATCGGCCCCCATGATGACGACGATCGGTGCTTCAACGAGCTCAAGGGCCCTGCGGTAGTTTCCGTTTGCGCCCAGATTCCTCTCGTTCTTCCGGTAACTCACCCGGGGATCATTGATCGCCGCGAACCACCGCTCAGGCTCCGGGCTCGGGTACCCGTCGTCGATGACGGCCAGGCGCCATTCCCGGTACTGCTGGTTCATGACGCTCTGCGCGGCCAGCTTCATCAGGTCCACGTCACCGTAATAGGGAAGTACGACATCGATTGCCATTTTTCGTCAGTGCCCCCTTTATCCGTACGGCACACTATGGCTGGGTCGGGACGGATGTTCCAGCACTCATGCCCGGTTCATGCACCGGAGCACGTAAATTGGCACGGCGTATCCGGCGCTGGACAGGCGCGGCTGCCGCAGCCACTATGGGGCAATGGATCCGGCCCCGGAACGGGCGAATCCCAGGACTGCGAAGAGAAGGGCACCGTTCCCATGGATCACCCCGCGCGCAAAAGCGTCTGCATGGCTGCCTATAACGGATCGCTGTTTATTGAGGAGCAGATCCGCTCCATCCTTCCCGAGCTGGAGGAGGGAGACGAGATTGTCATCGTTGATGACTGCTCCACGGACTCAACGGCGGACGTTGTCAAGGGGATCCCCGATCCACGGATCCGGCTGCTGACCAACGAGCACAACATGGGGTACGTCAAGACTTTCGAGCGCGCGCTCGCATCGGGCACCGGGGACTACCTTTTCCTGTCGGACCAGGACGATATCTGGCTGCCGGGCCGGGTCAAGCAAATGATGGAAGCGCTTCAGGACAAGATGATGGTGGTTTCGAACTGCTCCCATTTCGGGGGCGGTGCCGGGCGGTTCCATGAAATCCGGCTGAGGTCAGCCGATTCGGGCCGCCGCGCGGCGAATATCGCGGGCATCCTGGTGGGTTACCGGCTGCACTGGGGCTGTGCCATGGCCCTTCGGGCGGACCTGCTGCAGCTCGCCTTGCCTTTCCCGGGCCGGATGCGGGAATCGTATGACCAGTTCCTGGCCATGGCGGGCAATGTGGCCGGCAGCATCGTCTATTTGGAGGAGGACACGGTGCTGCATCGGCTGCACGGCAACAACCTGACTCCCGCCAGGATCCGCGGGCCTCTGGCGATCCTGCGGGCACGCGCAGTTTTTGCGGAGAACCTCGCCATCCTCCTCCTTCGGCTGCGGAGACTCCGGCCCGCTTTCGGATCCCGGTAGGGGCCTGCGCCCGAGGGGACCGCGTGCGGCACTAATACCGCGGGGCAGCCGGCAGGGCCAGGTATTCCTCAAGCGTGGTGATTCCCTCTGTGGCCATGCCCGCGGCAATGTCCTCCCCGACGAAACGCAGGTGCCATGGTTCGTAGGAATACCCGGTGATGTCCGTGGCATCGGACGGATAGCGGATGATGAAGCCGAAAAGGTGGGCGTTCTCCGCCGCCCATGCGCCGGCAGCGGTTCCCTCAAAGCACGCCTGCAGGGTGCACAGACCATCAGGAGAGGCGACGTCCACGGCCAGTCCTGTTTGGTGTTCGCTGTGGCCGGGCCTGGCCGAAATGGTATCTGCCTGATGCGTGCCGTATCCGGCTTCGTAACCGGCGTACAGGCCGGTCTGGTCCGCAAAGGAACGGTAACCGCTGATGGCGGTGACCCCCACGCCGTCTGCGGCGGCGGCAGCCTGGAGGCGTGTCAGCGCGGCAGCAGCTTCCGGGCGCAGGAGCTGCCCGTCCACGCTCTGCAGGTCGCGGGGGGCATAGTCGGCTGGAGCAAGGGGCCGGGCCTTGTTGACCACGACGGCGGTGCCGGCGGGATCATCAATGCTCAGCGTTGATGTGGCGCCTGTGCCCACCTGCCAGGAAATTGTTCCGCGCTGGAACGGCTGGGAACAGGCCGAACCCGTGCAGGCGGGCGGGGCCGTCGGGTAGCCGAGGGCACCGTTCTCGGACGATGCCGCCGCCCAAGCGGTGCGGATGGCACCCCAGGTGGGCTGGGCTCCGGTTTCCGCAGACCAGTGGATACTGCCGTACTCATAATGCCGGTAACAGCCGTCGCCGCGCAGACCGCATGTTTCCGGACCGGTGGCTGACCCGATTCCGCTCGATGCGCCGCCCAGCTGCCGGTACGCCTGCTCAATGGCGCTTGCTGCGGAAGGGTCGGCGTGGGCCGCCGGCATTCCTGCAGCCGTCAGCATCAACGCACACACTGCCGCCGAAACAATCCTGCGGGAATGGCGGATCATGGCTCTCCTACGCAGCGTTCCGGGCTTACGGCCAGGTGCAGCAGCTGTCCGGCTGCCGCACGCGGGATAAGCATAGTTGACGGGATGGGAGGTGTCAGCAGCGGTTACGCACCGTCATCGTGCTCGCCGAGCGGAGCGGCGCCATGCTCAACGCCGTGCCGGTGTCCGGAGGGCAGGGCGTCAACGCGTGCCTGCAGCTTTTCGAGTGCACTCCGCAGGATTGCGGCCTCTTCGGCCAGAGCCCTGGTTTCGTCCTCAACAACCGATATTTCGAGGGACAGGTGCAGGCACACACCGAGGACGAGGAATATGGCCAGCGTGAACAGCAGGTTCGCCGGAACGACGAACCCGGACACCTCCGAGGCCCAGCCAAGCAGCTGCGGGAACCCGGCAAGAATGATGATGAGCAGGCCCACGATGACCCACAGGACGGCGTACTTCTCCTTGAGCTTGCGCTGGCGCAGGAGGAGCACAACCCAACAAACAACTGCCAGTGCCAGTATGAACGGCAGAATTGTGGTGGTCATTTAGCTGAACTCCCGTCGGTTCCCACGTTGGTCTTCTTGCGTGACATGGCAATGAGCAGGGCAAAGCCGCTGCGCGCAAGGTAAAGCGCTGCCTTGGCGGGGTTGTGGCTGGGGGTGCCGCCCTGCCGGGGACGCATTTCCACCGGAACCTGGACAACGGTAAGTCCCGACCGAATGGCAACCACCAGGGAATCGATGGTGTCTCCCAGGTACTCCGCCGGGTAATGCTCACAGTACTGGTCGATGGCCCGTGCGTTAGCGGCGCGGAACCCTGAAGTGACGTCCGTCAGGCGCACTTTGGCAATCCTGGAAATGGCCCACCCCAGGAACACCATGGCCCACTTCCGCGGGCCCCTGACCTCATAGCTGCCTTTGTCGGCGAATCGGGCGCCGATTGAAATGTCGGCGTACTGCAGTCCGTCGACCACGTTTATCAGGTCCTTCGGATCATGCTGTCCGTCCGCATCGACCTGGATGGCACGCGTGTAGCCGTGCCGCTTGGCGAACTTGAAGCCGGCACGCATGGCTCCACCGACGCCGAGGTTGAACGGCAGGCGCAGGACTGTGGCACCGGCAGCCTCGGCGATGTTCGCCGTGTCATCGGAGGACCCGTCATCGACCACCAACACATCGGCGTCTGCTACGGCCCCCAGGACTTCGGTCACAGTGTTGCCTACGGATTCGGACTCGTTCCAGGCCGGCATGATGACCAGGATCCGGTCCTCAACCGCCGTCGGAAGGGTTCCGTCCGTGGCTTCTTCGTGAATATTCTGCCCGCTCAGTGGTTCCAACTCCTACGTAGTCCTTGAAGCGTGTTGACCCGCGGCTTGCACCGGAAGCCTTAGGCATCTCTTACTAAAGTATCTCAGGCTCCGTGCTCTGCCGCATTGAGGCGCGTTCCCAGCGGCCGCCCGTGTGCAGGTAGTGTCTGCAAAGGGTGTATATACCGGGCCAAAACGGGAGGTCAAGTACCCTCAATGTGAGGAACGTTGGAACCAAGAGCTAGGATTTAACGCGGCCCAACGGCCATTGACTACGTCCCGGAGGCCCTAAATGGACTGGCTTAGCGCCACGCCCGCACTGCTCATCGGTTTGCTGATCCTGATCGTTCCCGGCATCTCAGTGGGGCTGGTCCTTCGTCTCCGTGCCTTCGATGCCCTTGCACTCGCTCCCCTGATCTCCGTTACCCTGATCAGCATTTCAGCCATTTCAGCCTCCATCCTCGGCGCGGATTGGAACGTCGGCGTCCTTATTGCCGCGACGGTTGCCGCCCTGCTCATCGCCGCACTTTTCGCCATTGCAGAACACCGGTTCCGTCCCCGCACCCTTCAACGCACCCCGTTCACCCGTGAGCTGCTGTACGGCGCGGCCGCACTGGTCTCCTTCCTGCTGATCGGCCGGCAAGTGGCCCGGGCCATCGGTGCCCCGGACAACTTTTCCCAAACATTTGACAATAATTTCCATCTCAACGCTGTGCGTTATGTCATGGAAACCGCCGACGCGTCGTCGCTCACTGTGGGTGGCATGACTTCCGGGGACCAGCCCGCGAGCTTTTACCCGGCTGCATGGCATGCCCTGACCGCACTGGTGGTCCAGCTGTCCGGCGCTCCCCTCACCGTGGGTGTGAGCGCTGTGAGCATTGCCATCGCCGCCGTCGTCTGGCCGTTGAGCCTGCTGTTCGCCGTCCGGCAGCTGGCCCGGCTGGTTCCCGCTGCCGTCCTGGGGGCGGGGGTCCTGGCCGGAAGTTTCGCTGCCTTCCCGCTCCTGCTCCTCGATTTTGGCGTGCTCTATCCAAATCTGCTGTCCCTGGCGATGGTGCCCGCCGGGGTCGCCCTGGTTGCCATCATCCTGAGGCAGGCCCCGGCAACGGTGCTGGATCTGCCCCGCGCTTGGCTGTTGGCGGTGCTCACACTGCCGGGAATTGCGGTTTCCCATCCCAACGGCATCATGACCCTCATGGCGCTGTCCCTTCCGATTCTGGTTTCCGCCTATGTCTTCTTTATCCGCGGCTTGGCTGTCCAGAAGGCGCCGGCGCTCCGTTACCTGCTTCCGACCCTTCTGTTCGCCGCCGCTTGGGTTGCCGTCGCCGTGTTGTGGACCCTTATCCGTCCGGAGGCCGAAGCAGCGTTCTGGGGACCCGTCCAGTCCGTTCCCCAGGCCGTGGGGGAAAGCCTGCTGAACGGGCCAATGGGAGCACCTGCAGCCTGGACCGTCAGCATCCTCATGGTCGCCGGCATCGTCGCGTGCGTACGGATGCCCCGCCTTCTCTGGGTTGCCGGAGCGTGGGCAGTGGTTGTCGCCCTTTTCGCGGTGTCTTCCGGCACACCAATTTCCGACACCCGGATGTTCCTGTCCGGGGTTTGGTACAACGACTCGCACCGGCTCGCCGCAGTGCTGCCCCTTGCCGCGGCTCCGCTCGCGGTCCTGGGCCTGAATTTGCTGCTCAAGCCCCTGACCGGGTCACTGGGAAGCGCTGTCAGCCGCAGCCGAATGACCCGGACAGCAGCAGGCGTGACAAGCGCGGTGCTGGCCTTCCTTCCGGCGCTGCTGCTGCTCCCGCTTACCCAGGGAAAGAGCATCGAGAATGAAATCGCCAGAGCCCGGATGAATTACATGACCACGCCGGACGCGAGCCTGGTGAGCACCGATGAGCTCGCCCTGCTGGAGGAACTGGACGAGCTGGTGCCTGAAGATGCGGTTATCGCAGTGAACCCCTGGACCGGCGGTTCACTGGCCTACGCCCTCGCTGACCGGGAAACCACGCATAAGCACATCTTCTACACCAGCACTGAGGCACAGGCGGTCATTGATGCGAGCCTGAAGGAAGCGGGAGATACGCCTGGCGTCTGCGAGGCCGTGGAAGCCACCGGTGTGGACTATGTCCTGGACTTTGGCGACCGGGAAGTGCATGGCGGCGATCATCCGTACCCGGGGCTGGAAGGGCTGGACACCGATGATGACTTCCGGCTTGTCAGCAGTGTCGGGGACGCGCGCCTTTATGAGTTCGTAGGCTGCTGACAGGCCCTCCCAGAGCCGAAAAACGGCGCCGTCTGTCCGGTTCTCCGGACGAACGGCGCCGTTTTTTGTGCTGGCAGCACGGCTAACGGTCCAGCGGTGCCGTCAGCCAGGGCGGCTGTGTCAGCTCCCGAACGCGTGGCGCAGCAGGACCCCCACGGCGCGGAAGCTGCGCCGGCGCAGTGCCCCCGGTATCAGCACCAGGGCGTGCGCCCGGGAAGTCAGGTGCAGGAGTGCGGCGCGCCGGGTCCGGCTCCAGCCCTTGTCACCGCTGAGTGTGGCGGCCAGCCGGAAGAAGCGCCGCTCCCCTTCGAAGCGGCTACCGTCCACAAGTTCCAGCGACGACGCGCTGGAACTGTGCCGCCGGTAGCAGAAGACCGGGTCGGGCAGCACCAGCAGGTCCTCGCCGTCCAGGACAAGGTCAAGGATCAGTGCCAGGTCCTGGATGACGGAAAAGTCATTGCGGAAGTCGTGGGTTTGGATGGCATCCCGGCGGAAGGCCAGCGATGGCCAGTACAGCCAGTTTCCGTGCATTAACCCGGCGGTCAGCCGGTCGCCGTGCAGGGTTCTGACCGGCGGCGTGTGCGGTCTCAGCAGTTTCTGCTTGACGCTGTCGGCCAGTGTGAAGGATGGTTTTCCGTGCTCGTCAACCACTTGGACGCCGGGCTGGATGATGCCGACGCGCGGAGCTGCCCGGTGGGCTTCCATCACCGTGCGCACGTAGTCGGGCAGCATGAAGTCGTCACAGCCCATCACCACTATCCGCGGCTCAGTTGCCATCTGCACGCAGCGCCGGAAGTTCTCCGTGATCCCGCAGTTTTTTTCATTGCGGATATAGCGGATGCGCGGGTCGTTCAACCCGGCGAAGTACTCGTCAACCGCCAGGTTGGGGTGGGCATCATTGATCACGGTCAGCTGCCAGTGTGGGCTGGTCTGGGCCCGGACGCTTTCCACGGCCGTGCGGAGGTAATCGAGATCTCCCCAGAACGGGATGTAAACGCCCAGGGACTCGGCCCGGGACGGATCTGAAGGCGTGCCGCTCACTGTGCCCCGCTCAGACGGCCCACGTAGGCCTCAAGCCGCTGGGCGGCATGCTCGGGCACAAATCCCGCGGCCTCCAGCTTGCCCAGCTCCAGGGTCGAGCGCAGCGGGCGCGGGGCCACTCCCGTTTTCCCGGCGAAGTACTCCGCTGTGGAGACACCGGTCACGGCATCCGGGGACGCCCCGGAGAGCCGGTACACCTCCCGGGCAACCTCGGCCCAGGACATCGAAGGGCCGGTGTTGGTCAGGTTGTACGTCCCGTAAGGGGCCCCGGTATCCAGCAGATGGCGGATTCCCGCGGCAAGGTCCTCAGTGAACGTCAACCGCCCCACCTGGTCATCGACCACCGACGGCGCGATGCCCCGCGCCGCCAGCGAAGCCATGGTCTTCACGAAGTTCCCGCCCTCGCCGATCACCCAGCTGGTGCGCACAATGTAGTGCGCCGGAACCGCGGAAACCGCACTGTCAGCGGCGGCCTTTGTCTGCCCATACACGCCCAGCGGTGAAAACGGCTCGTCCTCGGCATGCACCGGCACCGTACCGTCAAAAACATAGTCCGAGGACACCTGCACCAGCGTGAACCGGTGCTTGACGGCGGCCCGCGCCAGCTGCGCGGCAGCACCGGCATTAACGGCCCAGGCAGCCGCCCGGCCCTCCGGCGTCTCGGCGATATCCACCGCGGTGTACGCCGCGGCATTGATGACCGCCGAATAGTCCGTCCAGTTCCGCCCCGCGTAGGAGGCCGGATCGGCCAGGTCAAAGTCCGCACGGGAGGCAAACTCCACACGGTTTTCCCCCGCGTACGCGCCGCGCAGGGCACGGCCAAGCTGCCCGTCGGCTCCCAAAACCAGGATCCGCTTCGGCGCCATGGGAACCACATCGGCCAGGCGCGGATGGTTCCTGTCCTTGTCCGAGAGCTCGGCACGTTCCAGCGGGATCGGCCAGTTGATGCCCGCGGTCTCGTCAGCAAGGTTCAGGAACGTGTACCGGTCCTGGGCATCGGAGCTCCAGTGATCATTCACCAGATAGGTGTAGGCCGTGTTGTCCTCCAGGGTCTGGAAGGCGTTGCCCACTCCCCGGGGAATGAAGATCGCTGACTCCGGGCCCATCTCGGCGGTGAAGACCGTGCCGAAGCTCGGGCCTTCGCGCAGATCGACCCAGGCGCCGAAAATCCGGCCTGTGGCCACGGAAATGTACTTGTCCCACGGCTCGGCGTGGATGCCGCGGGTGGTGCCGGCGGATTCATTGAAGGAAATGTTGTTCTGCACCGGCCCGAAGTCCGGCAGTCCCAGGGCCAGCATCTTCTCCCGCTGCCAGTTCTCCTTGAACCAGCCCCGGTTATCCCCGTGCACCGGCAGGTCATACAGCACGACGCCGGGAATGGGCGTGGTGCGGGCGGCCAGCGGCTGTGAAAACTTCAGTGTCATGGTTTTACTGTCCCTGGGTTTTGTACTTGGCCTCGGTGGCGTCCTTCTGCGGCCGCCACCAGGCCTCGTTCGCCCGGTACCAGGCAATGGTGTCTTCCAGGCCCTGCTCAAAGTTGGAGAATTCCGGCTTCCAGCCCAGCTCGCTGCGCAGTTTCGAGGAGTCAATGGCGTAGCGCAGGTCATGTCCGGGCCGGTCGATGACCTGATCGTAAGCATCCGACGGCTGGCCCATGTGCGACAGGATCAGTTCGACAACTTCCTTGTTGTTCTTCTCCCCGTCCGCACCGATCAGGTACGTCTGCCCGATCTCGCCCTTTTCGATGATGCGCAGCACCGCCGAGGAGTGGTCATTGGCGTGGATCCAGTCACGGACGTTTTCACCGGCACCGTACAGCTTGGGCCGCACGCCGTCGATCACGTTGGTAATCTGCCGCGGAATGAACTTCTCCACGTGCTGGTAAGGCCCGTAGTTGTTCGAGCAGTTGCTGATCGTGGCCTGCAGGCCGAAGGACCGCACCCAGGCGCGCACCAGCAGATCCGATCCGGCCTTGGTGGAGGAATACGGGCTGGAAGGGTTGTACGGGGTGGCTTCGGTGAAGCGCTCCGGATCATCAAGCTCCAGGTCCCCGTAGACCTCGTCGGTGGAAATGTGATGGAAGCGGGTGCCGTGTTTGCGGGCAGCCTCGATCAGCGTGTAGGTGCCGATGATGTTCGTGTCCAGGAAGGGCCGGGGATCATGCAGCGAATTGTCATTGTGTGACTCCGCCGCATAATGCACCACCACGTCCGCGTCACGGGTCAGGGAATCCACCAGCTCCCCGTCGCAGATGTCACCTTCGACAAAGGTAAACCGGGACGGATCCAGGCCCTGCAGGGACGCCCGGTTTCCGGCGTAGGTGAGCTTGTCCAGCACGGTCACCCGGGCATCAGTGTGCTCCAGGACGTAGTGGACAAAGTTTGACCCAATAAAACCGGCGCCGCCGGTCACCAGAAGTTTCTGCATGAATTTAACCCTACCTGCCCGTTAGGGCGCTGTTGTTCGGCCAGTGTGCGGGAAGGCCGGCTCACGCCGTCGGGGCGGCAGCAACGGATCCGCCCGCGGTGGACCGCGGGGATGCCCGGACGATGACCCAGAGATGGACCGCGATGCCGATCAACGGTCCGGCGGCGAGGCTGATTACGGCCCGGGTTTCGATGTCCAGGGGAAGCCACAGAAGGGCAAAGGACACCACGGACGCGCTCACCCAGCCCAGGGAGTAGGCACGGTGGCGGTTTGAGGCGATGGTCAGCGCGCCGGTGAGCGTCAGCAGGGCCAGGAAGCCTGCGTCGAAGGTCAGTGCGGCCAGCACCATTCCGGACATCTCATAGTGCTCTCCGAAGAACGCCACCATCAGCCACGGCCCGACCAGCCAAGCGGCCACCGCCCCCACCACTGCCACACCCAGCACCAGGCCGAAAATGGGGGCCACAGCCTTCAGCCCCTCGGACCGGCGGGACATGAAGTGCGTGATGGCCACTCCCTGATAGGCCTGCAGCGGGATCATCAGCGGCGCCCTGGTCAGCGACAGCGCCATCAACAGGGCCGCCGACTCCAGGTAGACGCCGTCGGTGGTGGTCAGGCGCAGCAGGACCGGGAAGCCCACCACGAGGGACGCGCTGGCGGCAGCTGCCATGCAGGCGTGCCATACCGTCCGCAGGTAGGGGCGAAGACCGACGTCGGCCCGGAGCAGGAAAGCCTGCCGGCTCCGGGGCGACAGCATGATGAACACCAGCCAAGCGGCCACACCGGCCGCAGTTGCCCAGGCCAGCCCGGCCACAGAGGCTCCGATGAGCACCACGGCGATCAAAGCCGCCAGCCGGACCACTGATTCGAAGGCAACAACGCGCGAGTACATGCCCCACTGCTGCAGTCCGCCAAACTGGCCCATCATCACTGCGTGCCCGGCATAGAAGAGGGCAGTCACGCACACGACCGGGACAAGCGCACCGGAGTAGGAGCCGAAGACGGGCGGGGCCCACAGCGGTGACGCGGCAGCCAGGACAAGTCCGGTTCCGGCTCCAATGGCGAGGGCCACCGGGCCCATCCGGGGACGGCGCGGCCCGCCTTCGCCGGTTCCGGCGTCGGCCAGGCTGCGGGCGGTCTTGGCTGCCCGCGTCGTTTCAACGGCAATGCCGCCCAGTACGCCGATCACCAGGAACACCGCTGACCAGAAGGTGAGGAAGGCAGCGTTGTCCTGCTTGTCCAGGGTCCGTGCGGCAACGACTATGACAACGTAGCCGACGGCGGCGGAGGCAAGCGACGCGGCGCCCACTCCGGCTGCCGAGCCCTGTCCCATGCCTTTGTCCGCACCATCGGCTCCGGGAGCCTTGGCGGTTTTGCCCAACTTGAACCTAATTGTTCTTTCACCTCGTGTCCGCAGCGCCTTCGGTCCCCGAAGGGGTGGGCCGGCCCGTTGATGCCCGGCCGCTGCCGGGACCTCAGAACTCCCACCGATCCACCTTACCGGAGCGGTCCTGCCGCCTGCACAGGAAGACGGGGCCGGCACGGTTCACTGAGCGCGTGTCACACCCTCCCGCGATTTTGCCGCCGCAGGGGGCTGGGAGAAGATGGGGGCATGCGCGGAATTATACTGGCCGGCGGCACGGGATCCCGGCTGCACCCCATTACTCATGGAATCAGCAAGCAGCTGGTTCCCGTCTATGACAAGCCGATGATTTACTACCCGCTGTCCACGCTGATCCTCAGCGGCATCCGCGACATTTTGATCATCACCACTCCGTACGACGCCGACCAGTTCCAGCGGCTGCTCGGTGACGGCAGCCAGTTCGGGGTGAACATCAGCTACGTCCAGCAGGCCTCCCCGGACGGCCTGGCGCAGGCCTTTGTGCTGGGCGAAGATCACATCGGCTCAGAGTCGGTGGCCCTGGTGCTCGGCGACAACATCTTCTACGGGCACGGCATGGGAACCCAGCTGCGCCGGTTCGAAAACATCGACGGCGGTGCCATTTTTGGGTACTGGGTCCAGGATCCGTCCGCCTACGGTGTGGTGGAGTTCGACGCGCAGGGCCGGGCGCTGTCCCTGGAGGAAAAGCCGAAACAGCCCAAGAGCAATTACGCGGTTCCGGGTCTGTACTTCTACGACAACGACGTCGTCGAGATTTCCAAGGCGCTTAAGCCCTCGCCCCGTGGCGAGCTGGAAATCACCGACGTCAACCGGGTTTACCTCGAACGCGGAAAACTCCAGGTCGAAATCCTTCCCCGCGGCACGGCCTGGCTGGATACCGGAACGTTCGATTCACTCAACGATGCCTCAAACTTCATCCGCACGGTGGAGAGCCGGCAGGGCCTGAAGATCGGCTCCCCCGAGGAAGTCGCCTGGCGCCAGGGGTTCCTCTCGGACGAAGATCTGCGCAAGCGTGCCGAGCCCCTCGTGAAGAGTGGTTACGGAGATTACCTGCTGTCACTGCTGCAGTCCGGCAAAAAGTAAGCCAGCCCGCTGGACGGAAAGCAAAAGAGCGGGCCCCGCGGGGCCCGCTCTTTTTTGCGCCGGTTACCGGATGGCCGGTCCGGGCTGCCGATCGACGGTATTCCCGGCTCCGAAGTTATTCCTGGCCGCGCAGCCGGGCAACCACCTGGGCCACCGGAGCGTCCATGACAACCCGGCCGTGTTCCAGCAGGACGCCACGTTCACAGATCTTGGCCACGAGGTCCAGGTCATGGCTCACAACGACAAGGGTCTTGCCTTCCTCGGCGAGGTCACGGATCTTGGCGATGCACTTCTTTTGGAAGGGTTCATCCCCCACGGCCAGGATTTCGTCGACGAGGAAAACCTCGGGATCGGTGTGCACCGCCACGGAGAATGCCAGGCGAAGGTACATGCCCGATGAATAGAATTTCACCTCGGTGTCGATGAACTGCCCGATCTCGGAAAACTCGACGATGGAGTCGAACTTCTCGTGGATCTCCGCCTCGCTCATTCCAAGGATGGCGCCGTTCAGGAAGACATTGTCACGGCCGCTGAGGTCGGGATGGAATCCGGCTCCCACCTCAATCAGTCCGGCCACGCGGCCCCGTGTCCCCACGGTGCCGGTGTCGGGAAGCATGACGCCGGATATCTGCTTTAGAAGCGTCGACTTTCCCGACCCGTTAAGTCCCAGCAGCGCCACTGATTCGCCCTGCTTCACCTCCAGGGAGACGTCCTTCAGCGCGAAGAACTTCTCGGACAAGTCGCCCTTGCGTCCCTTCACGAACCAGACAAAGGCTTCCTTTATGGATCTGGTGTGCCGGAGGACAAACTCCTTCGACACGTTGCGCACTTCAATTGCTGTGGACACGGCTAGAGCTCCTGTGCGAAGCGGCCTTCCAGCCGCCGGAAGGTGAATTGCCCCAGTAACAGGACAAGGACGGACGTGACCAGGGCCACGGGCATCCACAGCGTGAGGAGCGACGGCGGGGTCTCGGCGATGACTGCTGCGTCGTCCCACCCCGTGGTCGGAAGCCAGAATGCGTGGTGGAAAAGTTCCACGGCGGTGGTCAACGGGTTCATCTGGTAGATGGTCAGCGCCGTCGTGCCGAGCGAATCGCGGACCATCTGCCAGTGATAGAGCACCGGTGAGGCCCACGTGGCGATCATCAGCAGCATGTCCACAAAGTTCTCGGAATCGCGGAAGTAAACATTGACCGCGCCGAAGAACAGGCCCAGGCCGGTTGCCAGCAGTGCCACGATCACGAATCCGATGACGGCCGCACCGACTTCCGAGAGCCCCGGCCGCCATCCGGTGATCAGGGCAGCAGCCAGGAGAATCAGCAGCTGCGGCAGGAAGTGCACGGCCGAGACCCAGACCGAAGCCACGGGGAACAGCTCCCTGGGCAGATAGATCTTCTTGATCAGTCCCCCATTGCCCACGATGGACCGCGATGCGTTGCCCAGCGCTTCACTGAAGAAGTTGATCAGGATGATGCCCGAGAACAGGTAGATGGGAAAGTTCGGTGTGCTCTCGTTCAACCCAAGGAAGACTCCCAGCGCAAACCAGAAGACGAGGAACTGCACACCGGGCTTCACATAGGACCACAGCAGGCCCAGCACCGATCCGCGGTAGCGGACCTTGAGCTCCTTGGCGACAAGCAGCTTCAGCAGGTAGCGCGACCGCAGCACGTCGCGCAGGCCACCCCCGGAGCCGGGGGTGACGAGTTCACCGGTAGACAAGCTTATTTACTCTCTTCCGAGTGCTTTTCGAAGGTCGCTTTCCAAGCTTCCATCGACGTGATTTCCGGAAGTGCCTTGCGGTATTTCTGGCTCAGCTTCTGCCAGTCCCTCAGGATTTCGGCGTTCAGCCGGGTACCTTCGGCAAGCAGCGCGCGGAGCTTGCGCGGATCGCGCTGGTACCAGGATGCGGCTGTGCCGTCGGCGTTCGTGACAACGGCACTGTCGTACTGGGACATCCGCCACCACCTGTTGTCGATGTGCGCAACGCGTGCCTGCGGCCGTTCGACACTTGACTTGGCCACGGGCTTGGTCAGCTGCCTGACAATGGTCTTGGCAGCCCACGGAACGAGGGTGACATAGGACGGAGCCTTGAAGCCCTGGCCGTGCCGCGGCGGCTTGCCCATGCCGGGGCGGGGGAACGCCTCGGGATCGGCCTTGAACTGAGCCTCCGAGTATTCATTGCGCATGGCCTGGATGGCGGGCAGCCTGGACGGCAGGATCTCATGCAGCTGCTCCGGGCCCGCAAGCAGGTCCTTCAGTGCCATAACCCGGCCCTGGGCGGTGAAGTACTGCATGGAAATCAGGTGCTTGATGTCGATGAAGCTGCCTTCACGCACTACGCGGCCGCCGCGGGGGTACGGGCTGTGCAGCAGCGCCGTGATGATGCGGTTTCGGCTGTGGAAGTAGGCCTGCCAGTCCACGGCGTCGTCCTTGTCGGCCCAGGTGATGTGCCAGACGGCGGACCCGGGCAGGGATACCGTGTTGTAGCCGGCAGCCTTGGCCCGCAGGCCGTATTCGGCGTCGTCCCACTTGATAAACACCGGCAGGGACAGCCCGATGTTGCGGATGATCTCGGTGGGGATCATGCACATCCACCAGCCGTTGTAGTCCACGTCAACGCGCCGGTGCATCCAGGATGTGGTGCGCAGGTTGGTGCGGGCGAAGTCGTGTCCGAGGACCTGCTCCTTGAAGGGATGGTCCGGCTGGAAGCGGAAGAGGTTTACGGTCTCGCCGAAGGTGTGCAGCACCGAGCGGTTGTAGAGATCGAACATATGGGCGCCGACAATGGTCGGCGTCTTGCAGTGGTCTGCGAAGGTGAGCATGCGGGTGATGCTCTCCGGCTCCATGACGATGTCGTCGTCGAGCAGCAGCGCATAGTCGCTGCCGTTTTCCACGGCTTCGTACATGCCGCGTGCGAACCCGCCGGAGCCACCCAGGTTGCCCTGGTGGATCATCCGCAGCTTGCCGCCCAGGGCCGCCTTGGCCTCGTCGAAACCTTCGGCGTCCACCAGCTTCTTCGTGCCCTGGTCAACAATCAGCACTTCGGCAACGTTTTCCAGGGCTTCGGGGTTCTCGGCCAGGATCCGCAGGTTGTTGAGGCAGAATTCATTTTTGTTCAGAGTGGTGATTTCCAGGGTGATCGAACCCGGCTTCTTGGCCTCTCCGGGTGCCAGCCACCCGGCGTTGACAAGCGCCATGGGCTCGGACCCGGCCACCAGGTCGAACCAGTACCAGCCGCCGTCGCCGAAAGGCTTGAGCGTGAGATCGAAGTTGGATTCCGTTTCGCCGTCGACGCGGCGGGTTTCCACGTGCTGAAGGGAACCGCGCGCATTGGACTTGTAGACGCTGATGGCGCCGGCGCCCTTGGTCTCCACGTGCAGCCGAACGGATTCAACGTTGGTCCAGCGGCGCCAGTAGCTTGCCGGAAAGGCATTGAAATACGTACCGAAGGAAAGCCGCTGCCCGGGCCGGGCAATGGTCGACGTGCGTGAGAGGAAGTCCTCCACGTGCACTTCTCCTCCGGCGGCAATTGCCTCTGTGTTCTTCGTGGAGGTCGACTTCATCATCGAGCCGTCCATGGTGTTGAACTGCGCACCCATGGCCGAACCGCTGTCCACATACAGCAGTGCCGTGTCCATCTGGCTTTGGTCAGGGAAAATGATGCGCTGCAGTGTGTGCCACTGAGCTGATTCCCCGCCTGTTTCGCTGGCTGTGCCCTGCTTTTCCTCGGTCTTCAGCTGGCTCACGCGTCTACTCCTCCGCTTTCAAGCTTTGCCCCGCCGGTGAAGTGGGGCTTGATCTTATTGTCGTACATCGACAATGCCGATCCGATCGCCATGTGCATGTCAAGGTACTTGTAGGTACCGAGCCGGCCGCCGAACAGCACCGACTTTTCGCCCTTGGCCAGGTCACGGTAGGCCAGCAGCTTTGCGCGGTCCTCAGCTGTGTTGACGGGGTAGTACGGCTCATCGCCCTTTTCCGCAAAGCGGGAGTATTCCCGCATGATGACAGTGGCGTCCTTGGTGTAGTCACGCTCCGGATGGAAGTGACGGAACTCATGGATGCGGGTGTAGGGGACGTCCTCGTCCGGGTAATTCATCACGGAGGTGCCCTGGAAGTCTTCGACGGGCAGGACCTCTTCCTTGAGATCGATGGTCCGCCAGGACAGGTTGCCTTCGGCATAGTCGAAGTAGCGGTCCACCGCACCCGTGTAGACAACCGGAACCTGTCCCAGGGTGGAATTGCGCGAGAACTCGTGGCCCTCATCAAAGAAGTCGGTCTTCAGGTGCACCTGGATGTTCGGGTGGTCGGCCATCCGCTCGATCCACGCGGTGTAACCGTCCTTCGGCAGGCCTTCATAGGTGTCGTTGAAGTACCTGTTGTCATAGGTGTAGCGCACGGGCAGCCGGGAAATGATTTCCGCCGGCAGGTCCTTGGGGTCCGTCTGCCACTGCTTGCCGGTGTAGTGCTTGATGAACGCCTCGTAGAGAGGGCGGCCGATCAGCTGGATTCCCTTGTCGTTGAGGTTGGCGGGATCGGTGCCCGCAAGTTCCCCGGCCTGCTCCTGAATCAGGGCGCGTGCTTCCGCGGGACCCATCGAGGAACGGAAGAACTGGTTGATGGTGCCCAGGTTAATGGGCATGGGGTACACCTCGCCCTTGTGGCTGGTGTAGACCTTGTGCACGTAGTTGGTGAACTCGGTGAACCGGTTGACGTACTCCCACACCCGCTCGTTGGAGGTGTGGAACAGGTGTGCTCCGTAGCGGTGCACCTCGATACCGGTCTGTGGTTCGTTCTCACTGTAGGCGTTGCCGCCAATGTGGTGGCGGCGGTCCAGCACTGCGACCTTCAGGCCCAGTTCCTTGGCAGCCCTTTCGGCTACGGTGAGGCCGAAAAAGCCCGACCCGACGACGACGAGGTCAACGTTCACTTGATTCTCCTGATTGTTTCGGTACGGCCTAACCGGGCACGCACCCGACGGTCTAGGTTATCTGACATTCCGGTAACGGGCACTTTTAGGCGGCCGGGAGGGGGTTACCAGCCCAGGGCGGCATGGAACCGGCGGTCAAACTCGCCCGCCATCGACGCCGTGTAGGTGTTCGTCAGGTGGTTGTCGTCCATATATACGTAGACGTTGCCCACCACCGGCCCGCAGACACCGCCGGGGCAGATCATATCGGTCATGTCCATCAGTTCCATGGCGGGCAGCGAATCGAAGAACTCGTTAACCGTGTCCGGATCGGTAAGTTTCTCGGACACGTCCCTGGTGCACTCCGGAGCCGTGTTTCCGTTGGCCTCGGCACACTGGATCATGTTGAAGTCGAAGCGCGGATTGTCCCGCACGCCAACCACCGGAATACCCTGCTGCCTCAACACTTCGGACACCTCCGGAAGACCCGTGACAGGAGGATCAGCGGGCCGGGCAGCCTGCGCAGCAGTTGCCACGGTGAAGACGGCATCGGGCTGCAGTTCCAGGGCGTAATCGAGGACGGCACCGTTGAAGTCATTGCAGCCGGGAAGGCGGGCGTCCGAATATTCGCCAAAGGAACATCCCCCCTGCAGCAGGGCGATGATCTGGTAATTGTGCTCTTCGACCATGGGCTCAAGGGCGCCCAGCCATTGCTCGGCATGGGAGTCCCCGGCCACCAAAATGGTTTTTCGCGGTTGCTCCACGGGCTCGGCGCTCATGCAGACAGCCGACAGCATCGGATCGGAGGGAGCATTTTCCAGGTTTTCACAGTTTCCCGGCAGCACGCCCCATTCATGCGGGAGCATGCTCGCCGTGGGAATCGGCAGCGCCTCCCCGCTGCTTCTATCCTCGAAATCCGCCAGCAGCACCCGTGCACCCGGGTTTTCCTGCACAGCCTGGGCCGTCAGCCGTTCGGACTGCAGCTGCAGCCCCTGCTGCCACGCCGTAAGCGGCGCGGCCACCACTGCGATGCACACCGCGATGACCGCGACGGCGCGGCGCGAGTTGAGGTTGACCCATGCGGAGGACCGCAGCGGCCGCTCCACCAATTTGGTGGTCAGGTAGGCCAGGACGAGGGAAAGGGCGATGATGGCCGTGCCGCCGAGGGGACCGGCTTCCTCCTGTCCGCGCCAGATGAGGTAGATCACCAGGACCGGCCAGTGCCAGAGGTAAAGGGCGTACGACATGTCGCCGAGGCGGATGAGCGGCTTCCATGACAACAGGCGGTCAGCACCAAGACGGCTTTCCGTCTGCCCGGCAACAATGATCAGCGACGCCGCGGCCAGGGGCCACAGGGCAACGTAGCCCGGGAACTGGCCCTGCACGTCCAGCAGGAAACCAACACTGAACATAATGGCCAGGCCCAGCCAGCCGCCGATGATCCGCAGGCTCCGCGGCAGTTTCAGATACGGAAGGGCCAGGGCGAGCAGGGTGCCCAGGGCAAACTCCCACAGCCTTGTCCGGGTGTCGAAGTATGCGTGTGACTGGTTCCCGTAGGTCTCCAGCACGGAATAGGCCAGTGACCCGGCGAAGATCAGGCCGAACACCACCAGCACGACCTTGCGGAAGGACACTCTGGTCCATCTGGCCAGCAAAGCCGAGGCGGCGAAGAGGAGCGGCCAGAGAATAAAGACCTGCCCCTGGATGGAAAGGGACCAGAAGTGCTGCAGGGGGCTCGCGGTGCTGTGGTCGACGGCGTAGTAGTCCACCGATTCTGCCGCCAGTACCCAGTTCTGGAAATAGAGGAGGGAAGACCAGCTCTGCGAGAGGATTTCCGTCCACCGGCTCTGCGGAACCAGCAGCGCCGCGGCGGCCAGCGTGCCAATCAGGACCACGGCAACCGGGGGAAGCAGCCGCTTGAACTGCCGCAGCCAGTAGCGGCCCAGGCTCAGTGCCCGGCCTTCCTCCACTTTGCGGACAAAGGACAGCGTCAGCAGGAAAGCGGAGATGAGCAGGAATATGTCCACCCCGCCCGATACCCGGCCAAACCAGATGTGATAGGTCACGACCATGAGCACGGCCAGGGCCCGCAGGCCCTGTACTTCCGGGCGGTAGCGGGATTGCCGTGCCGCCTCCGGAGCGCCCTTGGCGGAGGGCCCGGAAGCATCCGTTTGCAGCTGAGACACAAAGACCTCTCATTGGAACAGCATTTCAGCCATAGACTCTACCCCCACGACCTTGGGACTCCTGGGCGCGGGGGCGGTGGCGGGCCGCCGCGCCTGCACCGCCGCTTCCAATTTTGGAGGCCCGCCTAATGCTTCATTTCCGGGGTACTTGTCCCCTCGCCTGGTCCCGGACGGCCGGATACCGGTGCACCCGGCGCCGGAAGCCGCTGTGGCAGAGCGAACACGCGAAACCGGAAGACTACGGCAAAAACGGCTAGAACGCCTTGGGGTCTCCGGAGACTTTGCTGGTGTGCTCCAGGACAGGCCGGGTAAACAGCAGCAGAAGTACGGTGGCGGCCGGCAGCAGCAGGAGCAGGCCCGCCAGAATGACTCCGCCTTGAAGGGTGGGCACGGCGATGACGACTGCGAAAAGCTGGAAAACGAGCGCGCCCGCGCGGGTCCAGCGGTACCCGCGGAAGAAGAAGTGTCCCAGTGCCAGCAGCCAGATGCCGGCGGCCGCGAGCAGGACCGTGGTGAAGACCGCTCCACCCATTGAAACCGGGGCAACCGTGAAGAGGTTGTAAACGAACCAGCCGGCAACTCCCAGCAGCGCCAGTGCCTCCAGGACCAGGATGGCGGAAATAACGAGGACTGCCGGCGGACGCGGCGCCGGATGACCGGCGTCAGGGTGGGGCTCATGGGGTCTTGACACACTGGCACACTACCGGAGATAGTCGGAGGACGCCCAGGTCCCCGGTCCCCCACCCGGGGCGCTGTGACGCATCCCTCATGGTTTGGCGCAAAGTAAGAGCTTACTAACCCTTGTCTGGGTTTCCGTATCGTGGAATCCTAGTAGTTGGGGAAATCAGGGGCCGGAGCTGGCCCCTTTCGTTTGCAGTTGCTCGTGAATGTTTTCACAAACACGTGGGAGTCAACTATTAGAGGAGATTGTGATTAGCATGGATTGGCGGAGCCGCGCAGCGTGTCTGGACAAAGATCCGGAGCTGTTCTTTCCTGTGGGCAACACCGGCCCGGCTCTTCTTCAGATTGAAGAAGCCAAGAGTGTGTGCCGCCGATGCCCGGTCATGGATACCTGCCTCCAGTGGGCTATCGAAACCGGCCAGGACGCAGGCGTCTGGGGCGGCATGAGTGAAGATGAGCGCCGCGCCCTGAAGCGCCGCGCCGCACGCGCACGCCGCGCGTCCTAGGAATCGGATAAACCTGCGGACCTTTTGTTCCGCGAGACTTTGAAGGGCCGCTGCTGATGGCAGCGGCCCTTGGTGTTTAACCGTTCAGCTCCTGCGTGATTCGGCGTCCAGCCCCATTTCGATGCGCACCTCGGTGCCACCGCCGGGCCGCGAGGACCAGTCGATGGTGCCGTCCAGCTCGCTTTGCACCAGTGTCCGGACAATCTGCAGCCCCAGTCCTTCCCGGCGCGGCCCCGGCGGCAGCCCCACGCCGTCGTCGGCCACCGTGACCGTCAGGATTTCCTCGGCGTCGGGCCCCATCTGGCGCGCAGCGCTGAGCCACACCGTACCCTTGCGGTCCGAAAGCCCATGCTCGACGGCGTTGGTCACCAACTCATTGATCACCAGTGCCAGCGGCGTCGCGAAGTCGCTGGGAAGCTCCCCGAAGGACCCCTCCTTCTCGGTGCGCACCTGCTGGGTGGGTGATGCAACCTCTGCCGCCAGCCGGAACTGCCGGTCAATGAGCTCGTCGAAGTTCACATTCTGCGTCAGCCCCTGGGACAGCGTCTCGTGGACCAGGGCAATGGTCGAGACCCGGCGCATGGCCTGCGCCAGCCCCTGCTTGCCCTCTTCGCTCTCCATGCGCCGGGACTGCATGCGCAGCAGGGCGGCCACGGTCTGCAGGTTGTTCTTGACGCGGTGGTGGATCTCCCGGATGGTGGCATCCTTGGACACCAGTTCCATTTCGCGGCGGCGAAGCTCGGAAACGTCCCGGCACAGCACCAGGGCTCCGAACCGCTCCTTCTCGTCCCGCAGCGGGATGGCCCGCAGCGACAGGCTGACACCCCGGGATTCAATCTCGGTGCGCCATGGCATACGCCCGGTCACCACGAGGGGAAGGGTTTCATCCACCATGCGGCGGTCTTTGAGGAGCGCGGTCGTGATTTCCGCCAGGGACCGCCCCTCCAAAGTCTCCATGTCACCGAGCCGGCGGAACGCCGAGACGCCGTTCGGAGACGCGTACTGCACGACGCCGTCGGCATCCAACCGGATCAGCCCGTCGCCGACGCGGGGCGCACCCCGCCGCGAGCCGGTGGGCGTCGCGAAGTCTGGCCACAGCCCCAGCGTCCCCATCCGCAGCAGGTCGTACGCGCACTGCCGGTAGGTCAGTTCCAGCCGCGAGGGCATCCGGGAGGAGGACAGGTCCATGTGGCTGGTGACCACGGCCAGGGTGCGGCCGTTGCGGACGAAGGGGATGGCCTCCACCCGCATGGCCGTTTCAGTGGTCCAGTCGGTTTCGCTGGAACGCTCGATGACCTGGCTGGCCCACGCCTTGTCCACCAGCGGCTGCAGATCGGCGCGGATCCGCTCCCCGACGAAGTCACTGTGGAAGACAGTGTGCGACGTCGAGGGGCGGGCGTGTGCCAGCGCCACGTAGCTGCCGTCCGGCAGCGGAAACCACAGCGCCAGGTCGGCGAAGGCCAGGTCGGCGACCAGCTGCCAGTCGCCGACCAGGAGGTGCAGCCACTCCGCGTCCCCCGGTCCGAAATCAGCATGGTCCTTGATGGGATCGGTAAATATGGCCACAGTCTCGTTTTCTTCGTTGTTTCTAGCGGCGAACGATGGAGCGAAGCAGGCGCAGGGCAACCGAGAGGGAAGCCATGTCGTCGTGCTCGAGCTTGTTCACATCTTCGAACATCACCCGGGCGCGCTCCAAATTGTCGGAGTTCTGCTCTTCCCACAGTTCCACCCGCTTCAGCGGGTCCTCCCCCGCATGTCCGGCGGTTGCCTTCAGCGCGGCCACCGTCATGTCGGCAACAGTGGAGTACAGGTCGTCCCGCAGGGCCGCCCTGGCCAGCGCCTGCCACCGGTCGCCGCGGGGCAGTTTGGTGATCCGTTCCAGCAGGTCATCAACGGCGAACCGCTCGTACAGGGCAAAGTACACCCCGGCAACGTTCGCGGCCGGCTCGTCCACCCGCTTCGCCGTCAACAGGGAGATGTCCAGCAGCCCGAAGCTTTCGAACAGTTCCGCCCAATAGGTGCCGAGATCGTCCGGCAGCTCCCACTCGCGGGAGCGTTCCAGTGCTGCCTGGAACCGTTCCCGGTCCGTTCCCTGCAGGTAATCCAAAAGGTTGGCGCGCAGCGGCCCCACAACGGGCTTGAAGGCCTCGATGTCCTCGTCGATCGAGCTCCCGCGGCCCACGTGGTTGATGAACCAACGCACTGCACGGTCCAGCAGCCGGCGCATGTCCAGGTGGATGGTGGTCCAGTTCCGGGTGGGGAAGCTCGCCGGCAGCGAGTTGAGCACCCGGATGACTCCGTCAATCTCGTAGATTTCGCGCAGGGCGGTGAAGGCGCGCGCCACCATGGCCTCGGTGGCCGAGGTCTCTTCCATGACACGGAACGCAAAGGTGATGCCACCGATGTTGATGATGTCGTTGGCCACCATGGTGGCGATGATTTCGCGGCGCAGCGGATGGGTGTCCAGCTGGTCGTCGAACCGCTCCACCAGCTGCTTCGGGAAGTACCGGCGCAGCGTGCCGCTGAAGTACGGATCATCAGCCAGGTCGGAGTTGGTCAGTGCCTTGGTCAGCTCGATCTTGGCGTATGCGGCCAGCACCGACAGTTCCGGGGATGTGAGGCCTTCGCCTGCTGCCACCCGGGCACGGAGCTCGGCGTTGGTCGGCAGGGCCTCCAGCTCCCGGTTCAGGTCAGCGTGCTTCTCGAGCCAGTCCATCAGGCGCTCGAAGCTGGGGCTCCACTCGATGACGTGCCGGCGGTCGTTGAGCAGGAGCATGTTCTGGTCCTTGTTGTCCTGCAGCACCAGGCGGCCGACTTCGTCGGTCATGGAGTGCAGGAACTCGGCGCGCTCAGCCGGGTCAAGGCGCCCGGCGGCCACCATCCGGTCCACGAAGATCTTGATGTTGACCTCGTGGTCGGAGCAGTCAACGCCGGCCGAGTTATCGATGGCGTCGGTGTTGAGGATAACTCCGGCACGGGCGGCTTCAATGCGTCCGCGCTGGGTCATGCCCAGGTTTCCGCCTTCACCGATCACCTTGACCCTCAGGTCCCGGCCATCCACCCGGATGGCGTCGTTGGCCTTGTCGCCCACCTCGGTGTTGGTCTCCGTGGAGGCCTTCACATAGGTGCCGATTCCGCCGTTGTACAGCAGGTCCGCCGGTGCCTTCAGGATGGCCCGGAGCAGATCCGGCGGGCTCATCTTGGTCACCGAGTCCTCCAGGCCCAGGACCGCACGGACCTCGGGACTCAGCGGAATGCTCTTGGACTGGCGCGGGAAGACCCCGCCGCCGGTGCTGATCAGCGATGAGTCGTAGTCGGCCCAGGATGAACGCGGAAGCTCGAACAGCCGCCGGCGCTCCGCGTGTGAAGCCGCCGGATCGGGATTCGGATCCAGGAAGATGTGGCGGTGGTCAAAGGCGGCCACCAGTTTGGTGTGTTCGGACAGGAGCATGCCGTTGCCGAAGACGTCGCCGCTCATGTCGCCCACACCGACGGCGGTGAAGGACTCGGTCTGCGTGTCGACGCCGAGCTCGCTGAAGTGGCGCTTGACCGATTCCCAGGCGCCGCGGGCGGTGATGCCCATGGCCTTGTGGTCGTAGCCGACGGAGCCGCCGGAGGCGAACGCGTCGCCGAGCCAGAAACCGTACTCTGCCGACAGGGCGTTGGCGATGTCGGAGAAGGACGCCGTGCCCTTGTCGGCGGCAACCACCAGGTAGCTGTCGTCGCCGTCGTGGCGCACAACGCGCCGCGGCGGGACAACCTGCTCGGTGCCGTCGGAGATGACCAGGTTGTCAGTGATGTCCAGCAGCGCGCGGATGAAGGTGCGGTAGCTTTCCTTGCCCTCTTCCATCCACGCCGCGCGGTCCGCGGCGGGATCCGGCAGCTGCTTGGCGTAGAACCCGCCCTTGGCACCGGTGGGCACAATGACGGCGTTCTTCACTGTCTGTGCCTTCACCAGGCCCAGGATCTCGGTGCGGAAGTCCTCGCGCCGGTCGGACCAGCGCAGACCGCCCCGCGCCACCTCGCCGAAGCGCAGGTGCACGCCTTCGACCCGCGGGGAATAGACCCAGATTTCAAACTTGGGACGCGGGAACGGAGCACCCTCGATAGCTGCGGTGTTCAGTTTGAAGCTGACGTACGGCTTGTCCTGGTAGAAGTTGGTGCGGAGCGTGGCGTTGATCAGGTTAGCCACGGTGCGCAGAACCCGGTCGGCGTCGAGCGTGGGCACCTTCTCCAAACCGGCGTCGAGGGCGTTTCGTGCCGCTTCCTCCGCCGCGCTTCGTTCCTCGTCGGAGAGATCCGGGTTGAAACGGGCGTCGAAGAGCCCCACCAGGGCCCTGGCCACGTCGGGGTTGCGCCTGAGCGTTCCTGCGACAAAGCCGTAGGAATTGGTGTTCCCCAGCTGGCGCATGTACTTGGCGTAGCTGCGCAGGATCACCACCTGACGCCAGGACATCCCCAGCTCCAGGATCAGCCGGTCGAAATAATCCGATTCGCTGGCTCCGGAAGTGGCGGCGCCGAAGGCCTCGGCCAGGAGGGATCCGGTTTTTTCCGGATCCATGCCGGCGGGGTATTTCAGGCCCAGGTCATACAGGTGGAAGGTGGTGCCGTCCCCGCGGCTGATTTCAAAGGGCCTTTCATCGAGGACTTCCAGGCCGAGGTTATGCAGGATGGGAAGGATCTGCGTCAGGGAACGCGGCTGCAGCAGGTACAGCTTCAGCCGGGCATCCTCACCGCCGCTGCGGCGGGAGGCCTCCGGGACGTAGACAAAAAGTTCCGGCGCGGTGTCAGGCGACGCGGCACGGGCTTCCAAGCGGCAAATGTCCTCGAGGGCATCCTCCACCTCGTAAGCCACGCGGTAGTCGGCCGGGAAAGCTTCCGCCCACAGGCCTGTCAGCTTTCCTGCGGCGTCAGCGCTGAAGGTGGAGCGGAGCACCTCGCCGATGCCTTCGCTCCAGGACCGGGCTGCCTGCACGAGGCGCTGTTCCAGTGCCGCCGCGTCCAGCTCCACAATCTCGGCGCCCCGGGGCAGCCGGATCCGGAAGAAGATGCGGGCAAGCGCGGACTCGGTAAGCCGTGCCTCGAAGTCGATGGACTCGGCTTTGAAGGTTGAACGAAGCTCGTCCTGGATGCGCAGGCGCACGGAGGTGTTGTACCGGTCCCTCGGCAGGAAGACCAGGGCGGACATGAACCGGCCGTATACATCCGGCCTCAGGAACAGCCGGGTCCGGCGCCGCTCCTGCAGCCGAAGGATGCTCCGCGCGGTGTCCAGCAGTGCGTCCCCATCGATCTGGAACAACTCATCACGCGGGTAGGTCTCCAGGATGGACAGCAGGTCCTTGCCGGAGTGCGAATCCGCGGGGAACCCTGCGCGCTGCATGACTTCCCGCACCTTGTCCCGCACGATCGGCACGTTACGCACGGAGCCGGTGTAGGCGCCGGTGGAGAACAGGCCGATAAAGCGGCGCTCCCCGTTCACGTTGCCCTGCGCGTCGAAGCGCTTGATGCCGATGTAGTCCAGGTAGGCGGCACGGTGCACGGTGGAGCGGGAGTTTGCCTTGGTGATGACAAGCGCGCGCTTTTCCCGGGCCTTTGCCCGGCCGGCAGTGGTCAGGTGCTGCACCCGTCCGGAGGCCGAGGCACGGCTGAGCAGCCCCAGTCCCTTGTCCTCGCTGACGCGCAGGACATCCTCACCGTTTTCGGTGATGAGGTCATACTCGCGGTACCCCAGGAACGTGAAGTTTCCGTTGTCCAGCCAGGACAGCAGTTCCCGTGCCTGCTGCAGGTCCGGGATCTGTCCGGCAGTGGGCACTTCTTCGAGAGAGCGGGACACCTCGTGGACCTTGGCCCGCATGGCCGGCCAGTCGGTGACGGCCAGGCGCACGTCTTCCAGGACCTTGCGCAGTCCCCCGGTCAGCCCGCTGCGCTGCGCCTCATCGGGCAGTCGTGCGATTTCCACCGCAATCCAGGATTCAATGCGGGTGGTCTCGTCCTGCCGGCCCAGCAGGGCGGAGAGATTGGGCAGCGCCGCGGTGTCGCCGCTGGAGACCCCTGCGGTGGCCGGCACCCGGTGCACGGCCTGCAGCTCTCCGGTTTCCCGGTCCCGGCTCACCAGGAACGTGGGATGCACAACGAGCCGGATGGCGGCGTTCTGCCGAACAATTTCCGCCGTCACGGAATCGACCAGGAACGGCATGTCGTCGGTGACGATCATGACGATGCTGGCATCGCCCTGATCGAAGACGGCAACGGAGGCCTGTCCTTCGGGCCGGATGGACCCCACTTCGCGGTGGCGCTCGGCCCTTTCGCGCAGGGAAGAGCGCGGATATCCGTCTGCGTCTTCCCCTGCCAGATGCTCGTAGTAGTTCCCTATAAATTCATCCAGGGAATCGTCGGTACCTGGTAGATCCGGAATACGGGATCCAGACGACATGTAATACGCCTCCGTTGTAGCCTTTTCGCCCTCCGCTTCTTTGCGGGTGGCCTTACTCGAGCCTATCTCTCAAGGATGAAAAGGTCACTTTGCACGTGCCGCACGCCGCTTCAGCCGGCCCCGGGACGACGCCGGCACGCCGGCGAGCGCAGCAATTGCCTGCCGCAGGGGCGAGGAAGGAGCTGTCTCCAGCAGAGCTGAGCCGCCCAGCAAAGCCGCATCCATCGAGGTGAAGTCAGCCGGGAGGAAGGCCGTTATCTCCGTTCCGGGGCCAAATCTCTCCCATGCGTCACGCAGCTGGCGCTCGGGGGAACGGCCGACGGCGGACGCCCGGACCTTGTTGAGCACCACCCTGGGCACGGTGCCGGGGACTGCGCCCTCCAGCTCGGCGAGCGCCCGGACCAGGCGCGGAATTCCCACGGAGTCGGCCGCCCCCACGGCATATACGGTGTCCGCCAGTTCGAGGGCCCGCAGGGTGGCTCCGTTTCGCCGCGGCGCCAGCGTGTCGAAGCTCAGTTCTTCGTCAGCCTCCAAGCTGAAGCCGCAGTCGATGACAATCAGGTCCGCCGTCTTCCGTGCCTGGTCCAGGACCAGTCCCAGGGCCGTGGGGCGCAGCTCCACCCAGCGGTCGGAACGGGTGATTCCGGTCAGCACCAGCAAACGCTGCCCCTTCAAAGACACGCTCAGCGCGCTGCGGAGCAGCGACTGCCGGTCCAGCAGTCCCTGATCGGCGAGCCGGCAAACCTGGGCCACGCCGGCGGACTCGTCCAGGAGTCCCAGGCTCGCGGCCACCGAGGAACCATACGTGTCGGCATCCATCAGCAGGACAGTCTTCCCATCCGCCGCCGCTTCCGCCGCAAAGTTCACGGCAAAGGTGGTCCGTCCCGGCGCGCCCGCCGGACCCCACACCGCAACAATGGTGCCCGCGGGTTTCCCGTCCCCCTCCCCTCTTTCCCCGTCCCCGCCCTCCTGCTCCGGAGAAGGACCGCTTCCCGGAGCATCGGCGCGGCCTGCCGGGCGGACCGGCCATCCGGAACCATCAGCCGACCAGGTGAGCAGCGCCCCGGCCGGATCCGCCAGCAAGGCCGCAGCCGGCCGCCCGTCCAGCTGATGCACGGCGTCGGCCACAAGGTCCGAGAGCATTTCGGCGGCGGATCCCCGGGGTGCATGGACAATGCTGAGCGCGCTGAGCCGCTCGCGGGACCCTTCGTCGTCCGCCAGCACCAGCAGCGCCACGCCCGACGCGGCAAGGCGTTCGGCCAGCGCTGCGGTGACCTCCCCGGCGTCGTCGGCCACGATGGCCGCACGGGCAATGCCGCTCTGGCACGCCGCAACCAGTTCCGGCAGCTCGGCGCAGCGCCGGACCACGGTGAGCGGGCCGTGAAGCCGCTCCAGGTCCTGGACCAGGTTGCCCACACCGCTGCCGACAGTCACCACCGGAATGTTCATGAGCCGGCGCCGGGGTTCTGGACCACTGCGATTTTCGCGCCGTTCGACTGCGCGCTCAGCAGGCCGGCAAGGTCCTCGTCCTCCACCAGGACGAGGATCTGCGTGGACCGGTTGGCGCCCAGCACGGACTCGTCCACTGTCAGCTCCGAGATTTCAGCGGCCGTGAGGATCTTCTGCGGCTCCTTGAAACCGTTTCGTTCGTCCGGCAGGGCCACCCAGACATCGACCCTCGACCCGGCCCGGGTTCCGCTGGGAAGGAGGTCGTCCACCCGCAGACCCACCGGTTTGCGTTTCAGGCCGTCGGCGGTTCCCAGCTGGCTGCGGGCCACCAGTTCGCCCTTGCGCAGCAGTGACGATGCCACTGACCGTTCGGGGATTCCTTCGGACGCCGGCAGATAGGAACCGGAGACATCGCCCAGCCGCACCGGCACCACGGCCAGATCCTCAGCGCTGACGGGCGTTCCCACCGGGATGTCCTCGTCCACGACGAACACCTCAGTGGTCTGGTCCGCCGAGCCCACCAGCGCCACGACGCCTGCGGTGGAGGCCAGCACCAGCATGATGCCCAGCAGCAGCCGCGGATCCTTCCACGACGGTTTTTTCAGGCGCGGCGCGGAGGCCGGCACGGTTGTAGTGAGACTCATTTTTCCCCCTGGTGGCACCTGGATCCGGGGCTGCACAACCCCGGACGTGCAATCGCTGCCATTGTTGACCACAAACCGGCGGAAGGAAACGGTGATTTTCGTGGAATTCCAAAGTGTGGATAACTTGGCCGGAGCACCGGCCGGGGTGGGAGACTGAAGGCAACAGTGCGGCGAAGGGAACGGCTAATGGAAGCGAAGTGGATTCGTGGGTGAAAAGAGGTTCCTGACACTGGCCGATGTTGGCGAGGTTTTGAACATATCCTCCTCGCAGACGTACGCCCTGGTGAGGTCCGGCGAGCTGCCTGCCATCCAGATTGGCGGCCGGGGCCAGTGGCGGGTGGAATCCCGTGTGCTGGAGGAATTCATCGCCGAGGCCTACCGCCGTTCCGCCGCGCCGCAACGTGAGGATGCTTCGGAGAGCGCACCCTCGGAGCACTAGGGCCTGCGGGAACAGAAGATCCGGCGGTTCCACCGGGCCGCGGGGCTGGCCCGCGCGGCAGGGATCAGTGCCGCGCTGGCTTATCCGCCCGCGGCTATCCGGCCGAGCAGACCGCCGCCACCGCATGCAGTGGCACCAGCCCGACTCCCCGGACGTTGCCGGCCCGCCGGGGTTCGCCCCGCGATGTCAGGGACAGTTCAAAAAAGTCCTTCCCGACCCGGTCCACGCTGCCGTCGAGGGCGGATGCCGCCGGCCGCCCGGCCAGGAAAACCTGCACCTGGGCCCGGTCTCGGGAGAGACCGCGCAGTGCCGAAGCAAGCCCCAGCCGCGCGGGCGGTGCTTCCACCGCGGAGTAGCGGTCCATGCCCGTTACCAGCACCGCATGACCAAGAGCGACAACGGCCGGGCGGCGGCCCTGAAGCACAATCCATCCGCGGCCCACATGGCTGAGCACTCCCTCGAAGGATCCGGGCGGCCCGGTATCCACTTTCAAGTGCCTGCCCATCTGGCTGTGCAGCCGGGCTGCCAGCTCAATAGAGGCGAAATCCGTCCGAAGCCGCTCTGATACCTCCGAGTCCTGTGCCAGCTGGTGTGCGGAGGCCATTTGGGCCTCCATGTCGGCAAAAAGTGCGTCCCATCGCATGCGCTCAGGCTAGCGGGTGGCTTGGCTCCCGCCCACGGCCCCGCGGATCAAACAATCTGAAAACCACCCTAGACAGGGCAGAAGCGGGCATGTAGACAGACTTCCACCAAACGGAGTCAAAAAGAGTTATACGGCTCCAAACAGCACTAAACGACATCAAATGGCGCTAAACGGACTGAAGCGGCATCCAGTAGAGCTACGGGGAGCTCCGATGCGGAGAAGGAGGCACGACATGAAACACCTGGTGCGGGACCTCCTGGCTCTGGCAGCCGGATGCGGCGCCGTCGTGGTCCTTCTTGGATCGGCGCTTGCCATCCGGCCGGATCCGGAAACGGTGTTTTCGGGCTCGGTGTCAGCCCTGCAGGGAGTCGCCGGGTTTGCCGCCGCGGCAGCCGGGCTGGCCATCGCCCTGTGGTGGATCCTGGCGATGGCCCTGGCAGTGGTGTCAGTCCTGCTCCACAAGGCGGGCCGTGCCGCTGCCGCGGCAGCAGCGGGCGCCTTTGCCCCGGCGTTCATGAAGCGGCTCGCCGCAGCAGCCCTGGGGATCAACCTGCTCACCGGCGCCGGCGCTGCCCAGGCAGCCGATCCACTGCCCTCCGCAAATCCCGGGCAAAGCGTTTCGCTGCCGCAAAGCCCCCTCAACGCCGCGGTCCATCCCCAGTGGGGACCAACAACGGATGAATCCGGGAACACTTCCAGTACGGCCAGCGGCAGTTCCGACGCGGAGAGCCCGGCGTCTGCACACTGGCAGCCCAGCACGGGGCTCCCCTCCACGAACGTCTTTATCCGGCCTGGACGCTCCGACGCGGCAGCACAGGCTGTGGTGGTGCGGGCAGGTGACTCCCTTTGGAGCATCACCGCCAATCAGCTGGGACCACAGGCGACGGACGCGGAAATCGCAGCCCATTGGCCGCGCTGGTACGAACGGAACCGGGAAACCATCGGCAGCAATCCGCACCTGATTATTCCCGGGCAGGTTCTTGAAGCACCCGATTTGCCCCTCAGATAGTGCCCCAGTTCCAGCCCCAGCAGCCAGGCGCCCGGCCAGAACGGGCGCGGCAGGAAAGGACAGCCGCCATGACCACCGTGATTACGTTCCCCGTCCAGGAGGCAGCCGAAGAACTCGCCGCAGCCTCCGGCGCTCCCCGGCCGCTGACGGTGCACCGCGTCCCCGTCACGGGATACTCAGCGGCGGGAGCGCCGCCCGTGAAGCACCGCCCGCTCCGGCCCGCTCCGGCGCCGGCCCAGCAGCCCTCCGGGACCGGGCCGGGGACCCTGGAGGACGTCCACTGGCACAGCAACCCGGAGGATGATGCACGGGTGGATGCCATAGCCCGCTCAGTGACGCAGGCGGCATTGGAAGTTCTGGGAGGGACCCGGCCCCTGCAGCAAATGGCCCGCTGGCTCGACCCATCCAGTTTTGAACGCCTTGCACTGCGGGCCAATCTTGTCCGCACCAGGGAGCCGGGCACCGCCGGAAGCTGGTCCGGTCCGGGCCGCACCGGCGCCGGGGCGAAAGCTGCGGCGCCGGTGCGCCTGCACCGGCAGGTCATGATCCGCTGCTGCCGGATCTGCCCCGTGTCGGAAGGAGTTTACGAGGCGTCAGTGGTTGCGGCGGAGCAAAGCAGAGTCCGCGCCGCAGCTCTTCGGATCGAGCTGCGGCGCGGACTCTGGAAAATCACGGTCCTGGAAATCGGCTAGCCTGCCTCATGCGACCAGCCGTGGACCGGTGCCGGCGAGCACCGTGGCCGCGTTACTTGCGGCGCTTGTTTTTCTTCTGGGCCGCCTTGCGGTTTGCATCGGAGGCGGACGCCGCTGCACCGGCACCGGCTGCGCCTGGTTTGACGGTCTTGGTGGAAGCTGCCCGCTCCACGCGCGTCTCCACCCCGCCCTCGGTGTTCGGGGCGGAGAACTGCAGGCTCGCCGGGCGCTGCGGCGCCTCGAGGCCGGCGGCGGTGATGGTTGGCTGGCCAACCACGCCGCGGCCGTCCTTCAACCCGGCAAGTGCCGGAGGTGCGTCCGCCGCAGGCTGGTTGACTTTCACTTCAGCGTTGAACAGGTAGCCGATGGACTCCTCGCGGATGGCCTCGGTCATGGTCTGGAACATCACGAAGCCTTCGCGCTGGTACTCCACCAGCGGATCGCGCTGGGCCATGGCCCGCAGCCCAATGCCCTCCTTGAGGTAATCCATTTCGTACAGGTGTTCCTGCCACTTCCGGCCAATCACGGACAGCACCACGCGGCGTTCCAACTCACGCATGGCCGGGGCGCCGAGGGCATCTTCGCGTGCCTGGTAGGCCAGTCGTGCGTCCGAGAGAATTTCCTCCTGGAGGAACTCGCGGGTGACCTTGGACCGCCCGCCGGCTTCCTCCACGACCTCGTCGATGGTCAGGCCCACCGGATACAGGGTCTTGAGGTTCGTCCAGAGCTGCTCGTAGTCCCAATCGTCGCCGTGGCCTTCGGCAGTGGCCTCGTTCACGATGGATGTGACGACGTCCTCGAGGAAGAACCCGACCTTTTCCTGCAGGTCATCTCCCTCAAGAATGCGGCGGCGGTCTCCGTAGATGGCCTCGCGCTGGCGGTTCAGGACGTCGTCGTACTTCAGGACATTTTTGCGCTGTTCCGCGTTCCGCCCCTCAACCTGCCCCTGGGCGTTCTGGATGGCCTTGGAAACAAGCTTGGACTCCAGCGCGACGTCGTCGGGCATGGACGAGCTGTTCATGATGCGCTCGGCGGCACCGGAGTTGAACAGCCGCATCAGGTCATCGGTGAGCGAGAGGTAGAAACGCGACTCCCCCGGGTCTCCCTGGCGGCCGGACCGGCCGCGCAGCTGGTTGTCGATGCGCCGGGATTCGTGGCGCTCCGTTCCCAGCACATACAGTCCGCCCAGATCAATGACTTCCTGCTGCTCGGCGGCAACGGCTTCGCGCGCCTTTTCCAGGGCGTCGGGCCATGCGGCTTCGTACTCTTCCGGGTTTTCGCTCGGATCCAGGCCCCGGCGCTCCAACGCGGCGATGGCGTTGAATTCGGCGTTTCCGCCCAGCATGATGTCGGTGCCGCGGCCGGCCATGTTGGTGGCAACGGTGACGGCACCCTTGCGTCCGGCCTGGGCGACGATGGCAGCTTCACGTGCGTGGTTCTTGGCGTTCAGGACCTCGTGCCGGATGCCGGCCTTGGCCAGCTGCTTGGAGAGGTACTCGCTCTTTTCCACGCTCGTGGTGCCAACCAGGATCGGCTGTCCGGCGGCGTGGCGCTCGGCGATGTCCTGAACAACGGCGTCGAACTTGGCGATTTCATTCTTGTAGATCAGGTCCGGCTGGTCGATCCGGGCCATGGGCCGGTTCGTGGGAATGGGCACCACGCCAAGCTTGTACGTGCTCATGAACTCGGCCGCTTCGGTTTCGGCCGTACCGGTCATGCCGGCGAGCTTCTCGTAGAGCCGGAAGTAGTTCTGGAGCGTCACAGTGGCCAGCGTCTGGTTCTCCGCCTTGATGGTCACGCCCTCTTTGGCTTCAATCGCCTGGTGCATGCCTTCGTTGTAGCGGCGGCCTGCAAGGATGCGGCCCGTGTGTTCATCAACGATCATGACTTCACCGTTGAGGACCACGTAGTCCTTGTCCCGCTTGAACAGTTCCTTGGCCTTGATGGCGTTGTTCAGGAAACCGATCAGCGGTGTGTTCGCGGACTCGTAGAGGTTGGAAATGCCGAGGTAGTCCTCGACTTTTTCGATGCCGGATTCCAGCACGCCAACGGTCCGCTTCTTTTCGTCAACCTCGTAGTCGGTGTCCAGGGTCAGGCGCTGCACCACCTTGGAGAACTCCGTGTACCAGCGGTTGACGTCTCCGCTGGCAGCTCCGGAAATGATGAGCGGGGTGCGGGCCTCGTCAATGAGGATGGAGTCCACTTCATCAACGATGGCGAAGTGGTGGCCGCGCTGGACCAGCTCCGCGGCGCTCCAGGCCATGTTGTCCCGGAGGTAGTCGAAACCGAACTCGTTGTTGGTTCCATAGGTGATGTCCGCGGCGTACTGCTCGCGGCGGACCGTGGGGTCCTGGTTGGACAGGATGCAGCCGCTGGTCATGCCCAGGAAGCGGAAGACACGGCCCATCAGCTCGGACTGGTACTCCGCGAGGTAGTCGTTGACCGTCACGATGTGCACGCCGCGCCCGGTCAGCGCATTGAGGTAAGCGGGGGCGGTGGCAACGAGGGTCTTACCCTCACCGGTCTTCATTTCGGCAATGTTGCCCAGGTGCAGGGCAGCGCCGCCCATCATCTGGACATCGAAGTGGCGCATTCCCAGGGTGCGTCCCGCAGCTTCGCGCACGGCGGCAAAGGCCTCCGGGAGCAGGTCGTCCAGGCTCTCGCCGTCTGCGTAACGCTCCTTGAAGCGGTCCGTTTCCCCCCGCAGCTCGGCGTCCGTCATGCCCCTGTACTCATCCTCGAGCACGTTAATCGCATCGGCGTAGTTGCGCAGCGTCTTCAGCGTCTTTTTATCGCCTGTACGAAGAACCCGTTCGAGTAGTGATGCCACTGATTTGCTCCCAATCTAGTGTTGCCTAATTCTGGCGTCCCCAGTCTACGTGAGAGACGTTTGGCGGTGTGCGGGGGTTCCCACGGCAGGTCTATTCCCGGCATACTGCCAGTTTTAGTGCCCCCGCCAGATCACCTGATGGTTTTACAATAACGTCGTCCAGCCCCAGCCAATCTGCCATCATACGCAGTTCAGCGGCAAGCTCAACGGCCGTCCTTGCGGGAGCTCCTTCTTCACGGTGGGCCGCCTGCACCAGCAGCGCCTTGTTGGCCCGGTCCGCTTTGAGGTCCACGCGGGCCGCAAACCCATCCCCCAGCAGGAACGGCAGCACGTAATAACCGTAGCGGCGCGCGACTTGGGGGGTGTAAATCTCCAGGCGGTACCGGAAATCGAACAGCGTCTCCAGCCGTTTCCGCTCGAAGACCAGGGAGTCGAAGGGGCTGAGCAGGGCCCGCGCCGAGGAACGCCGCGGAATGACGGCCTCGGCGTGGAGGTAGGCCGGTGCCCTGAAGCCGGGGACCCGCACCGGCTTCAGTGTTCCCCTTTTGACCAAAGTCTCAACCGCGGCCGCGGTGTCCCGCTGCAGCAGCCGGAAGTAATCGGCCATGCACCGGACGGTCGAGACCCCGTGCGCCCGGGCAGCCAATTCGGTGAGCCGCAGGACCGCTTCTTCCGGGTCGGACGGTTCCAGCGCGGCTTCCCCCGCCGGATGCACTGCGGATGTGGGAGCGTACAGCCGTTCAAACTGGGGAGTGCGTCCTGCGGAACTGAGCAGGCCCGAGGCAAACAGGTCTTCGAGCACCCGTTTGGATGCGTTCCAGTTCCAGCCCCAGTTCGCTGCCGGCTTTCCACTGCTGCCGCCAGTCCGTTCTGCAATTTCGCGCGCCGTCAGCGGCGGGCCGCCGGCCAGCAGCGACATAATTTCCCCGCTGAGCGCGTCTCTGACCTCGGCGGGCATCGAATGGGCGGTCATCCACACGCGCCGCTGGACTGACCGCAGATCCGCGAAGAGCTCCGGGCGGACGTAGCTGGCCTCGTGCGCCCAATACTCCACCATTCGGCGCGGAGCTTGTCCGGCCAGCCGGTCGGCAATGGCAGTGTCGTACGGGCCCAAACGCGAAAACAACGGCAGGTAATGGCTGCGGGACAGGACGTTTACGGAATCAATCTGCAGCAGGTGCAGCTGGGCCAGAACCCGGCGCACCGATCCGGCCGTGACGCCGGCCGGCCGCCCCTTTGCCAGGCCCTGGGCGCCAAGTGCGGCGAGGCGCGCCTGTGCAGCGGTAAGCGTTAGTTCCATGAAGCCCATCCTAGGTCCGCCGGCGTGCACGTTTCGGGCCCTCCCGCGGCCACGGGCCGGGTCAGGGCCGTCCGGCAGCAAAAGGCCCCCGGGCAGGTGGACCGGAAAATCCGTTCCACCCTGCCCGGAGGCCTCAACCGGTGCCCCAGGTGCAGCCCGGGGCTACCGGCTCACCTCACGCAGTGGCCGCCGCTCCTTCGGAAGGGCGGTAGGCGCGTGTTTCTTCCCGCAGGTCTTCGGTACCTTCGGCACAGCGGGAATCCAGGGTAATAACCCCGTAGGTCCAGCCCCTGCGCCGGTAGACGACGGATGGGGCGCCTGTGGCGGAATCCACGAACAGATAGAAGTCGTGGCCGACCAGTTCCATGTTGTCCACGGCGGCGTCAAGGCTCATGGGGGCACCCGGGAAAACCTTGCGCCGGATCAGGACAGGGCTGTCGTCAGTCGCTTCGCCGGCATTGTATTCATCGGCATCCGCCTCGACCGCACCGTTAGTGTCAGCTGCGGCGTTGCTGTCTGTTGCGGCGTTGCTGTCTGTTGCGGCGTTTTCCAGCTGCACGTACAGCGGCTCGCTGCTGCTGACCGTATCCAAGTCGGCAGTGGCCACCCGTACGGCAACCGGAGTATGCCGGCCGTGATGGACCTTGCGGCGGTCGCTGGCCCGCCGGAGGCGTTCAATGAGTTTGGCGTAGGCCAGGTCAAAGGCCGCGAACTTGTCGCCGGACGTCGCTTCCGCCCGGACCACCGGTCCCCTGCCAATAACGGTCAGTTCAACGGTAAGAGAGCTGTCTGCCTCACGGACGTTGGGCTGCTTGGTGATTCGCGCGTCTACTCGCTGGACCTTGTTCGCCAGGTTCTCAACCTTGGCGATTCGTTCCTCGGCATACTCCCGGAACCGGTCGGATACTGCAACGTTGCGTCCGCTGATCATGAATTCCATGGTGCCCTCCAATAGATTTCGGTGACACAGCAACGGCCGCTGCCAAAATCTCTGCGACCGCTGCCGCAGGAAAGCTCCTCTTCTTGAAGCTGTCCATACCAACACGTTAGATCACCGCGGAAGGTTATTCACCTCCGGACATACCGATTACCTGAGCCGTCGGGTTTGGTCTAGGATTCCCCCTTTGTGTTACCTGCGTCACGCACGGGAGCGGACGTTGCAGCGATCACCACGGCAGCCTCCACACGGGCACCCGCCGCCCGCAGCGCACGCGCGGCCTCTGCAATGGTGGCTCCGGTGGTCAAGACGTCGTCAACCACAAGGATGCGGACGCCGGCCAGCGTTCCAGCCCTTCCCGCCGTCATAGTCCCGTAAACATTGGTTCGGCGCCCTTTTCGGCCAAGATGTTTCTGGCTGTGGCCGGGGCTTCGCAAAAGAGCACCAGCCGGGCTTCCGGCACGCAGCAGCTGCGCAGGCCCTGTCCGCGTGTGCCGGAGAAGCGGTTCCAGGGACGTTTGGGCAGGGAGCAGGCCCCGGGTCCGGAGGGTACCGAGGAGCAGTCCCAGCGGACTGTATCCCCGCCGCCGCAGGGCACGGCCCGTTCCAGGCACCGGGACCAGCACGAGATTGCTGCGGCCGGCATCCTCTGCAGCTTGGTGAAGGGCTCCGGCCAGCATGGGGCGCAGGACGGCAGCCAGGCCGGTGCGTCCATGGTTCTTGTAGGCCAGCAGGACCCGGGCGAGGCCGCCGGAGTAACGCCCGGCGGCGAGAACCGGCAGCACGGATCCGGAGTCATCAGCTTGCCGGTTCCCGTCCGCTTCGGCCGGCGGGAGCAGCTCGGCTGCATCGTGGGCGTAGTAGGGACGCGTCCCGCTGTGCCGCACCGCGCGCCGGCAGCTGCGGCACAGGGACGAGTCGGCCGCACCGCACACCACGCACGACGCCGGCAGCAGGGCCGCGGCCAGCTCGTCCCAAGCGGCGCCCGCGGCAGCCGGCCACGGGTGTTGTCGAAACCGGTCCGCGGCCGCTGCCGCCCCGGAAACCGAAAGACACAGCCTGCACATGAAGCCAGCGTGCCCCGGTTCCCGCACCGGGTGCCCGTTCGCCTGCCGATGGCGGGGAAAAGACGCCCGGGCCAGCGTCTGCCGCCGCCTGTGCAGGAGCAGTGCTAGCCGGGGAACGCCGGATCGGTGAGTCCCACGGCTACCTCATACCAGCTGTTGCCCATCCGCTTGTACATTGCCGTTGGCGTTTGCACGTAGATGTCTTGCTCCCCCTTGCCGGCGCTGATTCCGGTGATCCCGGCAAGGCCGGCCAGCGGCTGTGGACGGGCGCCCAGGCCCAGGATGATGGGCGTGACCTGCCCGTCGGCGGAAGTCTGCACGGCCGCAATGGAATCCTCGGACATCCATTTCGCCCGGTTTACGGGAAGGGCCTGGGGTATCCCCAAACCGGATTCTGAGGTGACGGCCAGTTCCAGCGGTGTGGTCAAGGTGCGCGGCACGCCGTCGCCATCCCGCACAATTCCGGCCACCAGCACCTGGCTGCGCCCGCCCTGGTTGGCGACCAGCAGGGCACGCGCACCGTCGCGGGAGACCCTCAGCTCCGAAACAGTGGCTTCGGCCAGCCAGGGAACAGGCAGGGACAGGATGTTCTCAGCGGCGCCGTCCGGGGGCAGCGCCAGAATGGACACTCCGCTGCCGGTTTGTGCTGCCGTCCAGGTCCAGCGGCCCGGATCGATGCTGGGTGGCGTCAGCGAACTGCCTTCCGCAACCTCACGGACGGCCTGGTTCGGTCCAGTGAGGAACAGCGCCGACCGGTCCCCGTTCAGGAAGGCAATGGTTGCCAGGTCCAGGGACAGCGCCGGATCCCGCGGCCCGTACTCGGCAACGCTGGGGATCCCTTCAATGGGCTGTTGCTGCCCATCCTTGAAGTAGACCAGCTCGTTCTGGTAGGCGGCAATCTGCGTTCCGCCAACCTCGGGATCAGCAACGGCCTCAACCAAATCGCCGCTTTCCTTGCCCAGGTCCACGGAACGCTGGTTCACCGTCATGGTCACTGAATTAACGTTGTTCAGATTTCCCAGGTTCTGCCGCAGCTGCAGCGCCATTTGCTGCCGGTTCAGGTCGCTGGAATCCTCCAGCACATCTGCGGAAAGATCGACGGTGGCTACGCCGGAAACCACTGGCACGGCATCCCGTGCCAAGGCAGTCCCGGCCGGAAAGGCGCTGCTGACGGCGCCCTGCAGGTACGGTGCCGGTCCCTGGAGCATGGCTTTGACCACGTTGGCCGCGATACCCGATTTCTGGACGAACCAGCGGGTGTCCGGCACCCAGAAATCGTAGCTGCTCGAATAGAAGTAAAGGTTGTGGGAGAGGAACAACAGCGAGAAGCTCACCTCGGAGACCATGATGCCGTTGGGAACCGCACTGATTCTCCACTGCCCGTCCTCTTTGCCGAGTGTGGCCGAGAGGGTTTCCGTGGTGCCGGATGCCCGGTCCGTGCGAATTCCCCGGTCATCCAGCGAGCCCACCACTTCCAGGCGGATGGAGTAGCTGCTTCCATCGGCTCCGGGGACGATATTGGGGTCCGCACCGTAGATCAGTACGCGCTCTGTGGGAGTCCATGTTTCGGCCGCTGAGTCAGTGAGGAACTCCCGCGCCACACTGTAGTCGTCCGCGGCCCCGGTTCCCGCCGCGATGAATCCCTGCAGGATTTCTTCCGGGGTTTCTCCCCCTTCTTCGCTGGGTCCGCGCGGGGCCGCGGCGAAGGTGTCCACCAGTGCGTTCCCGTCGCTGTGGGCCGTGGCCGTGCCCACCGGACCGGTCGTGGGAATGGACGAGCAACCGCTCAGGACGGCCAGCAGTACTGCGGCCATGAGGATGATCCGGGCAAACGGCCGCGCAGCCGGGCTAGCTGGCATCGGTTTTCTCCTCCACTGGTGCTGCCGGGGCGGCCAGGGCTCGGGTGCCCGGCGCGCCGTCGTACGGTGAAAGGGGCACGGGTGAATCCGAGAACGGAACACCGTTGCGGCGCGGCAGCGTGAGCCGGAAACAGGCCCCGTCGCCGGGGCGCCCCCATGCCTGGAGCAGGCCGCCGTGCAGCAGTGCATCCTCGACCGCGATGGACAGCCCCAGACCGCTTCCGCCGGTGGTCCGTGCACGGGCCGGATCCGCACGCCAGAAACGGTCGAACACGCGGGAGGCTTCGTCGTCGGTCATGCCGATGCCGTGATCGCGCACGGCCACGGCGACGGCGTCGATATTGGAGCCGATGGCGATTTCGATCGGCTGGCCTTCACCGTGCTCCAGGGCATTAACGAGCAGGTTCCGGAGAATCCGTTCGATACGCCTCGGATCGGCGTCAACCATGCAGCTCGTCTCCTTGGAAACGATGGTGACCTGGGAACCGATGTTCAGGGCCAGGGGTTCCGTGGCTTCGATGACTTCACGGACCACGGCAAAAATGTCGGTGGGCTCCAGATCCGGTGATGCGGCCCCGGCGTCGAACCGCGATATCTCCAAGAGGTCGGCAAGCAGCGCCTGGAAGCGCTCCACCTGGTGGTACAGCAGTTCCGTGGACCGGCGGCTAATGGGATCAAAGCCGTCGCGGGCGTCGTAAAGCACCTCCGCGGCCATGCGGACGGTCGTCAGCGGGGTACGCAGCTCGTGGGACACGTCGGAAACAAAAACCTGCTGCATGCGTGAGAGCTGGGCCAGCTGGGTGATCTGGTCCTGCAGGGTTGCGGCCATGCGGTTAAAGGATGCAGCCAGGCGGGCGACGTCGTCCTCGCCCTTGACCACCATGCGTTCCTGGAGTTCGCCGGCGGCCAGCTTTTCGGACACGGCGGCGGCGTCGCTGACGGCGCCCACGCCGGCCTTCGCCACGATCCATGCGATCGTGCCGATGATAACCAGCATTAGGCCCCCTGCAATCCAAAGGATGCGGTGGATGTCATCCAGCGTCTGCTGCATGGATTGCAGGTCATAGATCAGGTACAGGGCGTACTCCGCCCGGTCCGGCGGCAGGGTCACTTTTGTGCCGAAAGCCAGGCCCGGTTCCCCGTGGGCCAGGGCAAGCGGGGACCAGTGAATGGTGTCCTGCTCGCTGTTGACGTCGATGCTCCGGACGGACTCGCTCAACACCGAGGGAATGCTGCCGGCCGTGATTCCCTCACCCAGGGTCTGGGAGACAAACAGGTTCTGTTCCTGGCCCGGGATGGGGGTGAGCAGGTACAGCCGGCGGGCGTCGGCGCCCTGTCCCTCAAGCAGCGAGAGGGTGTTGGAGACCAGCCGCTCGGTTCCCTCACGGTCCGTCGCCGCAGTGGTCCGGAAGTTTTCCTTTGCCGAGATAAGACCAGCGGTTGCCTCGGACTGGAACTGGCTCAGGCGCTCCTCATAAAGGGCGCCCGCAATCTGGTGCGACAAAAAGGCTCCCACGCCGGCGCAGGCCAAAGTCACCAGCAGCAGGGTGGAAACCACCGTCTTGAACAGCAGCGACCGCCGCCACCGGCGCGCAATGCGCTGGAACGTTGCCCGGCGCAGCGTATCCCGGAGTTGCTTAAGGATGCGGACCGCTGCCGGCAGGACTTCGGTCTTTAGCGCGGAAGTCCGCGGGCGCCTAGCTCTGGCCGGCTTTGTAACCGACACCGCGCACCGTCAGAACAATTTCGGGTGCTTCGGGATCGCGCTCGATTTTGGAACGAAGCCGCTGCACATGGACGTTGACCAGCCGGGTATCCGCGGCGTGGCGGTACCCCCACACCTGCTCCAGCAGCATTTCACGGGTAAACACCTGCCAGGGTTTCCGGGCCAGGGCCACCAGCAGGTCAAACTCCAGCGGGGTCAGCGAAATGGTCTCGGCGCCGCGCGCAACCACATGGCCGGCAACGTCGATGGACACTTCGCCAATGCTGAGGGATTCCGGGGTCTTGGTGTCGCCCGGACGCAGCCGTGCACGGACCCGGGCCACGAGCTCTGCGGGCTTGAACGGCTTGGGCACATAGTCATCGGCCCCGGACTCCAGACCGCGTACGACGTCGGATGTGTCGGACTTCGCGGTCAGCATGACGATGGGCACGTCCGACTCGCCGCGGATCTGCCGGCATACCTCAATGCCGTCAATTCCGGGCAGCATGAGGTCCAGCAGCACCAGGTCGGGCTTTGAGCTGCGGAAGATCTCCAATGCCTTGGAGCCGTCCGCGCAGAAGACCGGGTCGAACCCGTCGTTGCGGAGCACAATGCCGATCATCTCGGCCAGTGCTTCGTCGTCGTCCACGACCAATATGCGTGCCTTCATAACTCCCTGTCCCCGGCTGACTGTTCAAACCGGTTCTTCGTTGCGGCGCCTTGTCCTGCCGGCCTCCGGGCTGGCCGGGGCATTCCCGCCGAACCTCTGCCCGCTGCCTTGGATGCTGCGCATCCGCCGTGCCGTGCGGCACTGTGACAACTGACGATATCCCTTTCATCCTAGAGGACATAGTTTCCGGCGCATTTTACGGGGGGCGCCCGGAAGCGTCTGGAACTATAGTCGGAGGAGGGCAAACAACTCTTTTGGGGGCATACCTTGGGTCAGGACAATCACAACGGCGATACTCCGCGGGAGCGGGATCAGTCTTCCGGGCCCGGTGATGGAGCTCCCCCGCCCGGCCAGCCGTGGGGACAACCCGTCCCGCCGCCGGGCCAGGCCCAACCCTGGGGACAACCCGTCCCGCCGCCGGGCCAGGCCCAGCCCTGGGGACAACCCGTCCCGCCGCCAAACCCCTGGGAGCGGCAGGACCAGCAGTGGGGCGCTCCCGGCTTCCCCCAGCAGGGCCAGCAGCAGTGGGGCCCTCCCGGCTTTCCCCAGCAGAACGGGTGGACGCCCCCGCCCAAGCCCGGAGTGATTCCGCTGCGGCCGCTGGGATTGGGCGAACTGCTGGACGGCGCCTTCCAGGCCTGCCGCCGGAATGCCGCTGCGACCTTCGGCAGCGCGCTGCTGATTCAAGCCGTCATCTCCGTGCTGACGCTGATTTTTGCCCGCAGCGTGTTTACTCCCGAGCTTCTGGGCAGCGAAGAGTTCGAAATGGCCGACCAGGCAGTGGGCCCGGCGCTGACCTCCGCTTCCCTTCTGACCGTGGTTTCAGTCGTCGGGGTTCTGCTCCTGCAGGGCGTGCTTGTCGTTCCGGTTGCCCGCTCCATCCTTAACCTCAAAACAGGATTTGGGCAGACCTGGAAGCTTTCCCGCTCACGGCTGCTGCCGCTGGCGGGGCTGGGAGTGGCGCTGACGGTAATCCTCATTATCGGATTATTTGCCTTTGCCTTTTTCCTGGTCGTGATTGTTGAGGCCTTGGGTGCCCTGGGCATCCCCGTGGTCATCTTCGGTGTCCTGGCCCTGATCGCCGTCACCGTGTGGCTCGCCGTCAAGCTTGCCCTGGCTCCGGCGGCCCTGGTGTTCGAACCGGCCGGGATCTTCGCGTCGCTGCGCCGCTCCTGGCAGCTGACCCGGCGCAATTTCTGGCGCTCCTTCGGCATCCTGGCCCTGACCGCTTTGCTGGTGACCATCGTTTCCTCGGTGATCAGCACCCCCGTGATCCTGATCCTGAGCTTCGTGGGGGCCCTGGGCAGCGGTGGGGAGCCGGGACCCGCCGCCACTATGACGCTGGTGGCGCTGAACCTGGCCATTACCGCGTTCTTCAGCGCCATCGGATACGCCTTCCAAGCAGCCGTAACGTCTCTCCTGTACGTTGACCTGCGGATCCGCCGTGAGGGCTTCGACATCACCCTGATGAAGGAGCAGGAGCTTGCGGTGGCGGACGGTGCGGACCTCGTGCCCGGCAGGAACCGGAGTCCCAGCCTGTGACCATGCCGCCGATAACAGGGCCAAGGGCGGAAGTCCCGGTTCTTCCCGACGGCGAACAGGCGCGCAGCTGGGCCGAGCAGGAACTTGCCCGGTCCGTATACCAGGAAGCTCAGCCGAGCCTTCTGGACCGGTTCTGGTCCTGGCTGGGAGGCTTTTTCGCGGACCTCCTGGATGGCCTGTCCGGCGTTGATCCCTCTCTCGGCGTGCTGCTGCTGGCCGTCGGCGCCGCGGTGGTGCTGGCCGTGGCCGTGTTCCTGGTGCGTCCGCGCCTGAATGCCCGCCGCCGCAAGGAGGTTTTTGATGCCGGGGAGACGCGGGATGCCGTGGACCACCGGAGGCTGTCGGAGGAAGCTGCGGCCCGCGGCGAGTGGGACACTGCCCTGGCGGAGCGGCTGCGGGCGGTGATCCGGTCCGCTGAGGAACGCGTCATCCTCGAGCTGCGCGCCGGCCGCACGGCGGCCGAGGCAGGACAGGACCTGGCCCTTGCGTTCCCTGCGGACGCCCCGGAGATTCTCTGGCTTGCGCGCCGCTTTGACGAAGTACGCTACGGGCGTCTTCCGGCTGCGGCAGTCGACGCCGAAAAGGCCGCTGCCCTCGACAGCCGCCTGCAATCATCAACCCCAGCCCCGCCCGGAACAGCTCCGGCGGCACTGGCGGTCCCCCGATGACGGCGGAAACGGCGGCACCGGCCGAAACAACTGAACCGGCGGAACCGGCCGAAACAGCAGGCCCCGCCGAACAAAGCGGGTTCCGGGCGCGCCTGCGTGCCTGGAGGGTGTGGATCATCTTTGCCCTGGTGCTCTGCCTGATCGTGGTCCTGGGCATCCTGCGCAGTTCGGACACCGGACAGCCTGCCCTTTCCCCCTCGAATCCTGCGCCCGAGGGAGCCATGGCCGCTGCCAGGATCCTGGCTGAACAGGGTGTGGACGTTCAGTCCCCCGGATCTTTCGACGAAGCCTTGAAGCTGCTTGAGGACGAGGGGTCCGAGGCCACTTTGCTGCTGATCGATCCCAGCGGTTTTCTCGGCGGAGATCAACTGGCTGAACTCGCCGGCACGGCCCGGCGCACTGTCCTGGTGGAACCGGGTTTTGAACAGCTGTCAGCGCTGGCCCCCGATATCCGCTCCGCCGGCGTGGTTCCCGGGGACAGGGACGGCACCGCACTGCAGGCTGGATGCGGGGTGCCCGACGCGCGGGCGGCATCAAGCGTGGATGCCGGCGGCCTGGCCTACCGGGCACCGGTGGTCTGCTTTGCGGCAGAGGCAGGGGACGGCGATGCCGGTATCTACGCTGCCGACGACGACGGCGCCGTCGTCCTGGGTAATGCTGCGCTTCTCGCGAATGAAACCCTGGCCAGCCGCGGCAATGCCGCCCTCACCCTGCGCACACTGGGTTCGGCCCCCACGCTGATCTGGTATCAGCCAACGGCCGCAGACATTCCCGCCGCCGAACTGCCCGGCGATCCACGGGCGCTGCTGCCATCTTGGGTGGATCCGCTGCTGCTGTGGCTGCTGGTGGTGGCAGTGCTGGCCATGTTCTGGCGCGGACGCCGTCTGGGCCCCCTGGCAGTGGAACCCCTGCCGGTGGTGGTACGGTCCGCTGAGACAGCCGAAGGCCGCGCCCGGCTTTACCAGGACGGTCGGGCGTCCGGCCGCGCGGCGGAAACGCTCCGTGCCGCGGCACTCACCCGTCTTGCCGCCAGGCTGAGGCTGGGTCCGCAGGCCACGGCGGAGTCAGTGGTGCGGGCAGCGGCACACGCCACCGGCCGCACGGTGGACGACGTTGACCGGCTCCTGAATTCCGCACCGCCCGAGGGTGACGTGGAGCTGGTGCGATGGTCGCAGGATTTGCAAGCCCTAGAGGAAGAGGTCACCGCATCATGAGTCAGCAGTACCAGCCGCAAGCAGCTCCCGGTCCGGTTCCGCCGCCCGGCTCCTACGCACCGCAGCCGGCAGGAATGCCGAACCCGGCCGGCCTGCGGGACAGCGCGCAGCCCCAGCCGCCGGCACCCCACGCCGGCGGTGCCTCCGACCCCGTCCGGCAGGCCCTGCTGAATGTCCGTCTTGAGGTGGCGAAGGCGGTGGTCGGCCAGGATGCGGCCGTCACCGGGCTGATCATTGCGCTGCTGGCGCGCGGGCATGTCCTCTTGGAGGGTGTTCCCGGGGTGGCCAAGACCCTGCTGGTGCGGACCCTGTCGGCAGCCCTGGACCTGGACACCAAGCGGGTGCAGTTCACCCCGGACCTGATGCCCGGAGACGTCACCGGATCGCTGATCTACGACGGCCGCACGTCGGAGTTCTCCTTCCGGGAAGGACCGGTTTTCACCAACATCCTGCTCGCCGATGAAATCAACCGCACCCCGCCCAAGACCCAGGCATCGCTGCTGGAGGCCATGGAGGAACGCCAGGTCTCCGTGGACGGTGTGACGCGCCCGCTCCCTGATCCGTTCATTGTGGCGGCTACGTCCAACCCGGTGGAATATGAAGGCACCTATTCGCTGCCCGAGGCCCAGCTGGACCGGTTCCTGCTGAAGCTGACCCTTGATTTGCCCGGCCGCAACGAGGAAATCGAAATCATCCGCCGGCACAGCGGAGGGTTCGATCCACGGAACCTCGGCGCAGCAGGTGTCCGTGCCGTGGCCACGGCCGCAGACCTCGAACTGGCCCGGGCGGCGGTCGCCGGAGTAACGGTGTCCCCTGAAATCCTGGGCTACATTGTAGACCTGGTCCGGGCCACCCGGGAGGCTCCCTCGTTCCAGCTCGGTGTATCGCCGCGCGGCGCCACGGCCCTGCTCAACACCGCCCGTGCCTGGGCTTGGCTGTCCGGCCGGGCCTTTGTGACGCCGGATGATGTCAAAGCGCTGACACTGCCCGCCCTGCGGCACCGGGTCTCACTGCGTCCGGAAGCCCAAATGGACGGCGTCAGTGTTGACGACGTGCTGGGCAGCATCCTGGCCACCGTCCCGGTGCCCCGCTAGGGCGCGGGCAATCATGGCGATCTCCGGCCGGCTGGTCCTCCTTGCCGCAGCAGGCACAGCGGCGGTGCTGCTCTTTCCCGGCACCGCCGCGATGTGGCTGTGGCTGCTGTTCCTGGCCGTGGCGGCAGCCGCGGACCTGCTGGCGGCGGCGTCGCCCCGCTCCCTGTCCCTGGAACGGACCGTCCCCGCCGGCGTCCGCCTGACGGAGCCCGCCACCGTGGTGCTGACCATGCGGAACAACGGAGCCCGGAACCTGCGCGGCATGTTTCGGGACGGATGGCAGCCATCCGCCGGTGCTCGCAATCCGGTGCAGGAGCTGCGTCTTCCGGCCGGTGAAGCGCGGCGTTTTTCGGTGGAGCTGATGCCCGAACGCCGCGGAGAACTGCGCTCCGGCTTTGTCACGGTCCGCAGTTTCGGGCCGCTGGGCCTGGCCGCCCGGCAACGCACGCTGCAGAGCCCGGCGGTGCTGCGGGTGCTGCCCCCGTTCCATGCCAAGCGGCACCTGCCGTCCAAGCTGCGGCGGCTGCGGGAACTGGACGGCAATGCCTCGGTCCAGCTCCGCGGTGCCGGAACCGAGTTCGATTCACTGCGCGACTATGTCCGCGGTGATGACGTCCGGTCCATTGACTGGCGTGCCACGGCCCGGCGGCGGGATACCGTCGTGCGGACCTGGCGCCCGGAACGTGACCGGCGGGTGGTGCTGCTGCTGGATACATCCCGCACCTCCGCAGCGCGGATAGCGGATGAGCCCCGCCTGGACACCGGCATCGAGGCGGCACTGCTGCTGGCAATGCTGGCCCACGGCGGAGCGGACCGGGTGGACTTTTTGGCCTTTGACCGAAGGATCCGTGCCCGCGTCCAGTCCGCGGCCAAGGGCAACCTCCTCAATCATCTCGTCACGGCCATGGCTCCGCTGGAAGCGGAGCTGATTGAAGCGGACTTCACCCTGGTGCCCGGCGCCGTCCGGTCCGCCTCCACCCGGAGGTCGCTGGTGGTGCTCATCACCGCATTGGACTCGGGCGCCGTCGAGGAGGGGCTGCTGCCGGTTCTTCCTGCGCTGCTGGACAAGCACGTGGTGGTAATCGCCTCGGTCCGGGACCCCGAGCTGGAGGAACTCCGCGGGCAGCGGAACACTGCCACCGAGACCTTCCGTGCGGCCGCCGCCGAACGCGCCCTGCTGGACCGCGCGGCAATTACGGCGCAGCTGCGCTCCATGGGCGCCGAGGTGGTTGACGAGACACCGCATGAGCTGCCGCCCAAGCTCGCTGATCTGTATATCCGGCTCAAGGCCTCCGGCAGATTGTAGGAGTTCATGAACAGCTTCGGCGCCCCACCGCCCGCCGGTCCCCCGGCCTCCATCTACCGGCAAGTCCTCGGCCCTGACTTTGAGCGGCTGCAGCCCCAGCTGCAGGAATACTTCTCACTGGTTCCTGAGGCCGGCACCTGCGGTGAAGGAACCGGGGTTTTCGAAACCGCAGGCTGTCCCCGCCCGTGGCTGCGTCCGCTGCTGGGACTGATTCCGGTGTCCAACGCCTTTTTCCCAGACTTCGGCACCCGGATTCCCTTCAGCATCCGCAACTATCCGCATCTGGACCCGTGGGGCCGCCCTTCGCTGACGGCGGTCCGGACCTTCCATTTCCCCCGCGGCGACCGGATCTTCGAGGACACCACCAGCCTCACCGGGCCGGCCCAGCTCACTGATTACCTGGGCCGCAGGCGGAACCTCGCCACCGATCTGGTGCTGTCCGTGACCGGGGAGGGCCATCTGCTGATGGATTCCCCCCACAGCCGCCTCTTCCTGGGCCCGCTGCGGCTGCCCCTGCCGGGGTTCGCCGCCGCTGACGCCCATGTGGAGCAGTGGTACGACGCCGCCGGCACCTTCCGGATCCAAACCCGGGTCATTCAGCGGCAGGTTGGAACGGTGTTCGTCTATGACGGCAGCTTCGACTACCGCCGCCGGACCTGGAACGGTTTGCTGCCCGCAGACGCGGTTCCGGCCCGGTGGGAACGGCGCCGCTGACGCGGCTTCGCCCAGCTTTCGGCTGCGCCTAGCTTTCCGCTGCGACCGAGGTGAGGGCCTCAGCGGCCTGGGTGAGCCTGGCCAGCACCTTCCGGGCGGACGACGGCGATGCCTCCGCAAGATCCGACGCCGGCGTCAGGCGCAGAGCCGGCAGAGCGCCGGCGCCCAGGCCAATTTTGGTCCAGGGCCGCATCACGTCCTGAACGAGGGCGGTGACCTGGCGGGGTTCAGCGCCGTTTGGCAGCACCGGCAGGATGCCCAGCCAGATCGATTTTCCGGCTTCCACCGCTTCGGCGATCGCCTCCCAGTCCGCTCCGGTCAGTCCGGCTGCGGGCATGGCAGCTCCATGGGCGCCGGCTCCGAGCGCCAGCGTAAAGGGAGACTGCGCCCCGGGACGCATGGCGGCGGTGCGGCCGGTGTCCGGCAGCCGAAGCACTGTTTGGGCGGCCCCGGCGTCGGACAGCGCCGAGATGATCTGGTGCCATGCCTGCGACACCTCCGCGGACGGCACGGAGCGGAGGGTGCGGTATCCGCTGGCCGTGGGAATGTTTCCGCCGAGCACGTCGGCGATCTCCGGTTCGTCCAGCTGGATGTTGATTTCAGCCCCGGGCACGGCATCGCGCACCCGCGCAACAAAGCCCGCCGCCCCGGCGGTCAGGGACTGGAGCAGTTCACGGCGGGCGCCGGAGTCGGACAGCGCCCGCTCCCCGTTGTGCAGGTGGAGTCCGGCCGCCAGGGAAAGGGGTCCGCGCAGGGACACCTTCACCTGCCGGGACGGGCTGTCCTCCAAGCCGGCGACGTCGGCCAGGGCGTTCAGGTCCTGGCCCAGCAGGGAAACGGCACGCCGGTGGTCCTTTCCGGCCCGCGGCACCAACCGCCAGCCGTGGGGCTGAACGTCAACGGCAAGGTCCACTAGGAGGGCCGCGGTGCGTCCCAGGGCGTCGGCCCCGGGTCCCCGGGCAGGCAGTTCCACCAGAAACGGAAGGTGCGGGTCGCCGAGTTCGCCGCGGATGATCCGGGTTGCCTCGAGCGGATCCGTTCCCGGCCAGGCACCGAGGGCTGTTGCCGTCACCGTGGTGGAGGCTGCGGCGTCCGGCGCCGGCTCTGCTTGATCCGGGTGTCTAGAGTCCTGCTGCATTGCTGTTGCCGCCGTTGTGGTTGTCGGAGATCGCCTGGTGGTGCCGGATGACCTCGCTGATGATGAAATTCAGGAACTTTTCGGCGAAGGCCGGGTCCAGGTGCGCGTCTTCGGCGAGACGGCGCAGCCGCGCAATCTGGGCTGCCTCACGGCCCGGGTCTCCGGCCGGAAGGCTGTGGACGGCCTTGAGGAATCCCACCCGCTGCGTGGCCTTGAACCGCTCGGCCAGCAGGTACACCAGCGTGGCATCAATGTTGTCGATGCTGCTGCGCACTGCCAGCAGTTCCTGCATGACCTCGTCGGAGACCTTCCCGGAAAGGGAACTGGCCGTGGGGTCAAACTCGTCTGCGGGGGTATCAGTCATGGGTCCAGTCTAGGGTCCGGCCCGCGGCGTGACGGAGATCGTTACGCCGCGGCAGCCGCCGCCCAGGGACAGAGCCGAAGTCGGATCCGGGCCGTGCAGCACCTGCTGGGCGACCGCCGCTAGGAGACCGCCGTCGGATCCCATTCCAGTGACCGCGCCTTGTCGATGGTGGCCTGCCCCAGGACACGGGTGCCCTGGTAGATCACCATGGACTGGCCCGGGGCCACGCCGCGCATCGGCTCGTTCAGCCGGACCACCAGCTCCTCGCGGGCGCCGCCGGTCTCTTCGGAGATGACGTCTTCCATCCAGCCGCGGGCCGCCACGGGGTCGCCGTGGGCGCGGACCTGGACCATGCAGTCGAACTCGGCGCGGGCGGCGATCTCGGGGATCGGCAGGCCGGCCCAGGAGATCTTGATGCCGCGCATCTGGTCGATGTTCAGCAGCTTCTCCGGTCCGACAATGACCTTGTTTTCCTTGGGCCGGATCTCCAGCACAAAGCGGGGCTTGCCGTCGTCGGCCGGGCGGCCCAGCTTCAGGCCCTTGCGCTGGCCCACGGTGAAGGCGTTGGCACCGGGGTGGGTGCCGATCTTCTCGCCGGAGGCGTCCACGATGTCGCCCTCGGAAAGGTCGATGCGCTCTTCGAGCCAGCCGCGGGTGTCGCCGTCGGGAATGAAGCAGATGTCGTGGCTGTCGGGCTTGTTGGCCACGGACAGGCCCCGACGCTCGGCTTCGGCGCGGACCTCGGCCTTGGACGGGGTGTCGGCCAGCGGGAACATGGAGTGCTTGAGCTGCTCATGGGTCAGCACGCCCAGGACGTAGGACTGGTCCTTGGCCCAGTCGGCGGCGCGGTGCAGCTCCGGGTTGCCGTCGGCGTCGGTGAGGACCTTGGCGTAATGGCCGGTGCAGACCGCGTCGAAGCCAAGGGCCAGCGCCTTTTCCAGCAGCGCGGCGAACTTGATCCGCTCATTGCAGCGCATGCAGGGGTTGGGGGTGCGGCCGGCGGCGTACTCGGCGATGAAGTCATCCACCACGTCTTCCTTGAACCGCTCGGAGAAGTCCCACACGTAGTACGGGATGCCGAGGATGTCGCACGCACGCCAGGCGTCGCGTGAGTCCTCGATGGTGCAGCAGCCCCGGCTGCCGGTGCGCAGCGTTCCGGGCATGCGTGAAAGCGCCAGGTGGACGCCGACGACGTCGTGCCCGGCCTCCACTGCTCGTGCTGCGGCTACCGCGGAGTCGACTCCGCCGCTCATTGCTGCCAAAACCTTCATGAAGTAAAACCTGTTCCTGCTGTTTGGATGCTGCTGACATGGGAAGCCATTCCGGCCTTTTTTGCCCGTTCATAGGCTTCGGGAAGGGCAGCCAACAATGTGTCAACGTCTTCGGAGGTGGTTGTATGCCCGAGGCTGAATCGCTGCGCGCCGCGGGCCTGCGTTTCGCTCAGGCCCATGGCCAGCAAAACGTGGGATGGCCGGGGAACTCCGGCGGTGCAGGCGGAACCCGTGGAGGACTCCACACCGGCCAGATCCAGCAGGAACAGCAGCGAGTCGCCTTCGCAGCCCGGGAAGGTGAAGTGCGCGTTCCCGGGCAGCCGGCGGGGCATGCCGTCACTGTAGGCGCCGGCGCCGCCGTCGTCCCTTACGCCGCGCAGCACCGCGTCGGGAATCGCTTCCTCGACGCCGGTGATGAGTTTCTCGCGCAGGTTCCGCAGCCGCTCGGCTTCCGCCGGCAGGTTTTCAGTGACCTCGCGGGCCGCCGCGGCAAAGGCGGCTATGCCGGGTGTGTCCAGCGTGCCGGAGCGGATGTCCCGTTCCTGGCCGCCGCCGTGCATCACCGGGGTGAGTTTGACCGCCCGGCCGACGACGAGCGCCCCAATGCCCACCGGTCCGCCGATCTTGTGGCCGCTGATGGCCATGGTGTCCACGCCGGCGGCGCGGAAGTTCACCGGCAGGGCGCCGAACGCCTGCACGGCGTCGGTGTGCACGGGCACGCCGTGGGCGTGGGCGAGCGCCGTGATGGCGGGGATGTCCTGCACCGTGCCGACCTCGTTGTTGGCCCACATCACGGTCAGCAGCGCCGTCGTGTCAGCGTGGGCTTCGAGCTCCGCCCGGATCGCGTCCAGGGGTACGACGCCGTCGCCGTCCACGGGCAGCCACACGACGGTGGCGCCTTCATGCTTTTCCAGCCACTGGACCGTGTCCTGGACGGCGTGGTGCTCGATGGGCGAGCAGAGGATGCGGGTGCGGGCGGGATCCGCATCCCGGCGGGACCAGTACAGGCCCTTGACGGCCAGGTTGTCGGCCTCGGTTCCGCCCGAAGTGAAGATGATCTCCGACGGATGGGCGCCGGCGGCGGCTGCCAGGGCTTCCCGGGACTCCTCCACCACCATCCGGGCGCGCCGGCCGGAGCCGTGCAGCGAGGACGGGTTTCCGCTGCGGCGAAGTTCTGAAGTAAGTGCGGCGAGGGCCGATGCCGAGATAGGCGTGGTCGCCGCGTGATCTAGATACACGGGCACCGTCCAATTCTAACGGTGTTCGCGGTGTATGCCGATTCCCCCCTGGGTGAAGGGGTTTTCCGTGGCAGACTGCTGCCGTGACGCCGCCGACAGGACCAGCCGCCCGCCGCCCGCTTCCGATACCCGTGCCGGAGTCCGCAGCGGAGGGACGGGCGCCGCTCCTGGCTGCCCTGGCTGCCCGGCTGTGCGCCCTGCATCCGGGCCGGCGCATCTTCGTGGCCGTGGACGGCGTTGACGGTTCAGGGAAAACGACTTTTGCCGATGCCCTGGCCGACACTGTTGCCGCGAACCCGCTCCGCCGCCCCGTGGTGCGGATAGCACTGGATGACTTCCATCATCCCCGCGCCGTCCGCCACCGGCTCGGCAGCCGGTCGCCCGAAGGATTCCGGCGCGATTCCTACAACCTGGAGCAGTTCCGCGCCTACGTCCTTGATCCGCTGAAGCCCGGCGGATCCGGCTGCTGCCGGCCGGCCGGCCACGACCTGGCATCAGACGCCGTGCTGGCGCCGCCGCCGGAGCGTGCCGCCGCCTCCGCCGTCATCCTGGTGGACGGACTGTTCCTGCACCGGGCCGAGCTGGCCGCGGACTGGGACTTTTCAATCTTTTTGGACGTTCCCTTCGCCGTTACTGCTGCCCGCATGGCGGTGCGGGACGGCTCGCCTTCGGACCCGCATCACCCGGACATGCACCGGTATGTGGGCGGCCAGCTGCTGTACTTCGCTGACACGGATCCGGCGCTGCAGGCGTCAGTGGTGGTGGAGAACAGCCATCCGGAGCATCCCCGCGTCATATCCGCCGCTGACGCGAACTATCGCCGCGGACCGGCCGCATCCGGCTAGAATCGTCCTTCCGCACAGTAAAGTTCCCCGCGGGCCGTTCCCACCGGGGAGGTTCAGGAAACGTAGTGTGCCGCTGCGTCGTTGTACCTGCTGCGGCCTGTAGCCGCTGCAGCGCTAATGCCCTGTCACTCCAATGCACTGTTTACTTCCAAGCACTGTCCGCTCCAAATGCACTGTCCACTTCAAATGCACTGCCAACCCCAAGACCCGCCGGCACGTTCGGCACCGAATAACCTGCGCGACGCCGCACCGAAAGGAACGCCCGTGAGCCCGTCTCCCAAGACGCTGTATGAGGTTTTGGGTCTTACCCCCACGGCCACCACGGAACAGATCAAGGCCGCTTACCGCAGGGCGGCGCGCGCCACGCATCCGGACGCCGGCGGCAGCAGCGAGACTTTCCACGTTGTGGCGGAGGCGTACGAGGTCCTGTCCAACCCGCAGCAGAAGGCGGCCTATGACCTGAGCCTGGGGCGGAGGCCGGGAACCGGACAGGGCGGACCCGCTGCGGGCGGTGCTGCGGCCCGCGCCCGCACCGGCTATCAGCGCGCCGGTTCCGCCCCGGGCGAGGACGCACTCGACACTCCCCCGCGGTTTGTTCCCGACTTCTCCCCCGATTCACCACCCGTGCTGCCGCTCGCACTGGCGGGGCAGCAGATCCACGGATCGCCGCGCCGCCCGGGATTTTTCTCCCGGCTGGGTTCCGCCGCCGCCCGGTACGACGGAGAGAACCTCACCATCGGACTGCTGCAGCGCACCCTGCTTGAGGACTATCCGGCCGGCAGGCTGGTGAACGGGCTGCACATGCCCGACCGCTCTCCGCGCGGCGGGAACCTCGATGTGGGCCACGTCCTGCTGGGCGGTTACCGGATGGCCGTGCTGGAATCCCAGATGGCTTCCTCCGGCAACTACAGCTGGGACGGACGCCACCTGCGCAGCCGCGGCCGGGAGGTCAGCATTGGCCGGCTGCCCGATGCCGTGCGGACGCTCCAGGACCGCTTCCCGGAGTGCAACGTCAGCGGCTGGGTCATCCTGCACAGCCCCAACGGGAATCCCTTCGAACCCGTGGTCGACTATCCGCCGTCGCTCAGCCGCAGCTCCCCCGCCATGGTCCACGTGGCCAACGCCGGAACCCTGCAGCGGGAGCTCCGCCGTTTTTTCAACGACGGCCCCCAGCCCAATGTGGTGCAGCTTCCCGTGCTCGGCGGACTCATCGATGCGTCTGTGCGCTAGCTCCAGGCATAGGATGGGGGTGTGTTCCGCATCCTCTTCCACACCCCTGAAATCCCCGGTAATACCGGCAACGCCATCCGCCTTGCCGCGATCACCGGAGCCGAACTCCACCTCGTTGAGCCCCTGGGCTTCGAACTGGAGGATTCCAAGCTGCGCCGCGCCGGATTGGATTATCACGACCTCGCGGTCCTCCACGTGCACCCAACGCTTGAGGCGGCCTGGAAGGCACTGGCTCCGGAGCGTGTCTACGCGTTCACGTCCGACGGCGATACCTCCTACACTGACATCTCCTATCAGCCGGGCGACGTGCTGATGTTCGGACGGGAATCCGTTGGACTGGACCAGGAAGTGCTGCAGGATCCGCACGTTACCGCCCGGGTCCGCCTGCCCATGCTGCCGTCCCTGCGCTCCCTGAACCTCGCCAATTCCGCCTCCATTGCCGTCTACGAAGCCTGGCGCCAGCACGGCTTCGCAGGTGCCCAGCTCTAAGGACTCCCCATGCCCGAGACCAACATTGGAACCGCGTTCGACGACGGCGCCTCAGACTTTGACCGTTTGGCACCTTCGCTGTGGAATCCCATGGGCAACGCACTGGTGGCTGCAGCGGAAATCGGCATCGGTGACAGCATCCTGGACGCCGGTTGCGGCAGCGGCGCCACGACCATCCCCGCCGCCCAGTACGCCGGACCCGGCGCCCGGGTGGACGGGGTGGACATTTCCGCCGAAATGCTGGCCCTCGCGCAGGCCAAGGCATCCACCCTGGCCCTGGAGAACGTCACCCTGCACCTCGGTGATGTCACTGAGTGGACCGCTGAGGAACCCTACGACGTGGTGCTGAGCGCGTACTCGATGTTCTTCCTTCCCGACATGGACGCCGGCGCGGCGCACCTGGTGTCGAACCTGCGCCCCGGCGGCCGGCTTGCGCTGAGCACCTGGGCCGAAGGGTCCATGTCCCCGTTCACCGAGCTTCTGGTGCAGGAGTGCCGCAAGGAAACACCGGAGATCGCCGAGGGCCCCTCCCGTTCGCGGAACAACGCCGAACGCCTCGCGACGCCGGAAAAAATGACGGCATGGCTGGAGTCGCTGGGACTCCGGGACATCAAGGTCCTGGAAACGCCCGCCCAGGTCCAGCTCAGTCCGTCCCTGGCCTGGTCCCTGGTCCTGGGCAGCGGGCTCCGCCACCTCCTGCCCACCGATCCCGAAGCAGCCGAACGGGTCAAAACAGGATTCCTTGGCCAGCTGGGCGAAGAGCACAACCTGAACGCCGACACCCTGATTGCCACCGCACGCCGCCCCTAGTTCCCCGTCACGGATTCCTGCCGCGGCCGGCCCATCCCCGGACCGTCCGGCGCCGAATAGCGGGTATGGAAGTGATGGTAAAGGCTGCACCGGCGGGTTCACCCGTGAGTGCTCCCGCATGCCCGCTGTGCCTTGCCGAGTGCTCCGACCCGGCCCGCCGCCATCACGCTGTTCCCGCGCCTGCAGCGGCAGGGACCTTTATCCGTTTATGCTGGAACCCTATGGACACGTCCAACACGGGACGGCCCTCCGCCGCGCAGGCCTCCACACCGGAGGGCGCCGCCGATGCCGCAGAAACAGCCGGTCAGCAAGCCCGGCCCCAAGCCTCGCTGGAAGCGCTCCTGGCGGGCATTGCCGGCGGCAGCCAAGATGATTTTGCCGCCTTCTACGCCCTGACGTCCCGCCGCGTGTACGGCCTGGCCCGGCGGGTGCTCATCGACGCCGAGCTCAGCGAGGACACCACGCAGGAGGTTTACCTGCAGGTCTGGACCAATGCATCCCGCTTCGACCCCTCCGTCGGTTCTCCACTGGCATGGCTGCTGACCCTGGCCCACCGCCGGGCCGTGGACCGCGTGAGGTCCGAGCAGAGTTCCGCCAACCGGGAGGCGCGCTTCGGTGCCGCCATGCAGGAACCGGATTATGACAACGTAGTGGACACGGTCACCCAGCGGATGGAAGCCGACGCAGTGGTCCAATGCCTGGACACGCTCACGGACACCCAGCGGGAATCAGTCCGACTGGCCTACTACGGCGGACTTACGTACCGCGAGGTTGCCGAGAAACTGGGCGCCGCCGTCCCCACCATCAAGTCGCGGATCCGCGACGGACTGATTCGACTCAAGAAATGCCTGGGGGTGAATTCAGATGCCGGATAACAGCTTTGATGCCGCGTCGGACGCCCTGAACAGGGACCTGTCCGAAGGCCGGCTCCTGGAATGGGCCGAGCTCTATGCCCTGAATGCGCTGCCGAGCAACGAGCGGCAGGCACTGGATACTGCGCTGGAGGAAGCGGAACCGGCCGTCCGCAACGAGTTCCTCAAGCGGGTGTGGGGCGCCCGGGAGACGCTTGCCGGCGGCTACCGGGCCGAGGAACAACCGCCTGCGGACCTGTTCGAAAAGATCCTGTCCCGGCTGCCCGACCAGGACTCCGGGTCCGGCCGGGAGACCGGCGGGGAACAAACCGTCGGGGAACACACCGTCGGGGAACACACCGATCCGGGCGCCGGAGGCACCCCGCAGCCCGTTGATGAAGTCGCTGCCCGCCGCAACCGCCGTTCCCTGCTCCGGTCCGCCCCGGGCCGGTGGATCCTCGCCGGCGCCGCTGCTGCGGCCATCGTGGTGGGCGGGGTAACCATTGGCAGCAACATCGGATCCGACTCGGTGCGGGAGGAAGTGCTGCAGGCATCGGATGTTCAGCAGCGCACCATTGAGCTGCCCACCGGCGGCACCGCCGAGGTGGCGACATCCGCCGGCGAGAACGCCGCCGTGGTCACGCTGAGCGGGGTTCCGGCGCCGCCGGAGGGGTCGGTTTACCAGATGTGGCGCCTTCCGGCGGATGGTTCGGACCCGGTGTCCGTGGGCACAATGACGGGCGAGGAAGTCTCCGGAACCAAGGAAACCGAGCTGACCGACATTGATCCGTACACGGCCGTAGCTGTCACTGTGGAGCCCGACGGCGGGTCCCCCACTCCCACCATGCCCGTGGTTCTGGTCATTCCCTTCAGCGCCTGAAAGCCTTAAGCGCCTGAAAGCCTTCAGTGCCTGAAACGCCGCTTGACGTTGACGCTGCGTCAACCCCTACGGTGAGTGGTGTGGCCGGAATCCTCCGGCACGCACGGTGGGAAAGGAGCCGGCTGTGACAACCCGGAACACTCAGGCTTGGCCGATTTCCGACGTCGCCCGCATGGCGGGGATTTCCTCCCGCACCCTGCGCCACTATGACGAGCGCGGGCTGCTCGCACCGGCCTTCACTGGAGCCAATGGCTACCGGTTTTATGGGATGCCGGAACTGCGGCGCCTGCAGCGGATCCTCCTGCTGCGCAGGCTGGGACTGGGTTTGGAGTCCATTACGGATATCCTCGCCGGCCAGACGGATGAGGCGCAGGCCCTGGAAGTCCATCACCGGTGGCTGCTGGCGGAAAGCCGGAGGCTGCAGGACATAGCCTTCACCGTGCGGACAACAATGGAGGCACTGCAACAGGGAGGCACCATGGAAGCGCAGAACATGTTCAAGGGATTCGAGGAGAACCCCTATGAGGAGGAGGCGCGGCAGCGCTGGGGCAGCGCCAGCGTTGAATCCAGCAAGGCCGCCCTGGCCGCGCTGGGGCCGGACGGCCGGCAGGAGCTTGCCGGCGAAGCCCAGGCTATAAACCGCGAGCTCGCGGCCTGCCTGGAGGCGGGACTGGAACCGGGCAACCCCCGGGTGCAGGACGTCGTCGCGCGCCATTACCGGTGGGTCTGCGCAGCCTGGACACCGAGCAGGTCCGCCTACCTTGGCCTGGGCGCCATGTATGTCCAGGACCCGCGTTTCACGGCCTTCTACGACAGTGAAACTCCCGGCGTGGCGGCCTACCTGGCCGAAGCCATGGAAGTCTGGGCCGGGGCCAACCTCGCGGACTAGGAGTTTCCCTAAGGATCAGAACCCGGCGATGGTCCGGTCCGTGTTGACGCCCACTGCGTGGAATGTTTCAGCGCTTGCGCCGTTGGCCAGTCCGAAGCGGCGGGCATTGTCCTGGAGCATTCCGCGCACGGCCGTCTCCATGCCAGCCAGGTCCGGGTGCTGGCTTGCGTGAATCCGGATGGCTGCGAGCTTCTCTTCCACGGTGGCGCTGATGTCCACCGCGTGGTTCTCCCTCTCGCGCGGGGCACCGTAGAACCACAGCCACGGCACCTTGTAGGCCTGCAGCCCCTGCTCGGCCAGGTGCGGGAAGGCAAACGGATTCTCCGCCGCGGGGTAGACCGCCCGCGTCACAATCTCTCCGCACGCCAGATGGTCCGGGTGGCTGGCCTGGATCCGGTCCCAGTTCCGTTCCGGATGCATTGCCAGCACGACGTCGGGGCGGATGCGCCGGATCAGGGCCACCGTTTTTTCCACCACCTCCGGTGTCAGCGCCAGGAAGCCGTCCTTCTCGCCCAGGAAATGGAGGTCGCGGACCCCCGCGATTTCGGCGGCGGCCCGCTGCTCGCGGCGGCGCAGCTCCGACACAGCGTCACGGTCTCCGGCCTCGAAGCCGCCCGCGTCGCCGGAGGTCATCACGCAGTAAGAAACTTCGACGCCGGTCGCCGTCCACGCGGCCACGGTTCCGGCGGCACCAAAGTCAATGTCGTCAGGATGGGCGGCGAAGGCGAGCACCCGGCGAAGGGATGCCCCGGCCGGGAACGGGGACACCGGCTGCGGTGACGGGCTGAGAGGTGAATCCACGATGCTAGGACCTGCGCTTCTTGATTTCCTCGGTGGCCTGCGGCAGCACGGAGAACACATCTCCCACGATGCCGAAGTCCGCAATCTCGAACACCGGAGCATCCGGGTCCTTGTTAATCGCCACGATTACTTTGGCGGTCTGCATCCCCGCCTTCTGCTGGATCGCCCCGGAGATCCCCGCGGAGATGTACAGCTGGGGCGATACCGTCTTGCCGGTCTGGCCAACCTGCGCGGAGTGCTCAATCCAGCCTGCGTCGGTGGCGGCGCGCGAGGCGCCCACAGCACCGCCGAGCACGTCCGCAAGGTCCTCGACCGGGCCAAAGTTTCCGTCCATGCCGCGTCCGCCGGCAACGATAACCCGCGCCTCGGAAAGCTCCGGGCGGGAGCTGTCGCGCTTTTCGGTGCGCCCGGTGACGCGGGCAGCCGGGCCGGCGTCGGACACGGCAAGCTGCCGGCGCCCGGGAGCGGATGGAACATCGGCGGGAGCGGGCTCAACACTGTTGGCCTTAACCGTAATTACCGGCACCCCGTTCTTCACGCGGCAGGTCGAGGTGTAGGAACCGGCCAGGACCGATTTGGTCACTGACAGATCCGGTGCCACGGCCACGGCATCGGTGATGACACCGGAGTTGAGCTTGATTCCGGTGCGGGCCGCCACTTCCCGGTCCTCGAAGGAGTTGCCAAGCAGCACGGCCGCCGGCGCCGCTGCCCGCACTGCGTCGGCCAGGAACGCGGCCTTGGCGGCGACCAGGACATCGGGCAGCTCGTCAGCAGGCTCATACACTGTGCCGGCTCCGTATTCGCCGAGTGCCTGCAGCACGTCGTCGCCCAGGGCGCGCGGGCTGGCCACGGCGGGTTCACCCAGGCTGCGGGCGATCGTCAGGAGTTCTCGGCTCGCCCGCGGCAGCGGCAGGCCCGGAACGTCGATAAAGACCAGGACAGAGGCCATGGTGGCTCTCCTTAGTGCTTCGGGCGCAGCCGCGGCGGCGCCGGTGGGAGGATTGTCAGATCAGTTTGCGGGAGGCCAGATAGTCAACCAGCGCGACGCCGGCCGTGCCGTCGTCGGTCATGATGGTTCCGGCGGAGCGCGGCGGGCGGGGAGCCGATGCAGCCACTGTGGTCCAGGCGCCGTCCAGCCCCACCTCTGCCGGGTCGATCCCCAGGTCCTGCAGCGACAACACTGTGACCGTCTTCTTCTTGGCGGCCATGATGCCCTTGAAATTCGGGTACCGCGGGTCATTGGCCTGGTCGGTGACGGAAACCAGAGCCGGCAGCGGAGCCTCCAGCGTTTCGGAGTAGGAGTCTCCGTCCCGCCGGGCGCTGACGACAGCGGCACCGCTTTCGTCGTCGGCCACCTCCAGCTCGGAGGCGAAGGTGATTTGGGCCAGCTGCAGGCGTTCAGCCAGCTGCGCGGGAACCAGCGACGTTTCCCCGTCGGTGGACGCCATTCCGGTCACCACAAGGTCCGGAAGATCCTGCTCCGGTCCGGCAGCGTGCCGGACGGCGGCGGCGAGCACCGCCGATGTGGCTGCCGCATCCGACCCCGCCAGGGCGGCGTCGTTGACGTGGATCCCTTGGTACGCGCCCATTTGCAGGGCCTTTTTCACTGCGTTGACCGCGGCATCGGGTCCCATCGTCAGGGCGGTGACCATGTTCCCTGCTGCCTGTCCCCCGCGGGCTTCGGCCAGCTGCAGCGCAGCTTCCAGGGCGTACTCGTCAAGCTCGGACAGAATGGACTCGGAACGGTCCAGGGTGTGGCCCGGGCCGGAGAGATGCCGGTCAAACTGGGTATCGGGAACGTGCTTCACCAAAACGACGATGTTCAGCGGCCTCTTCGATTCCTGCATGCGGGGCCTTTCTGGCGTTGAAGATCTTCCCGGGCGCGGGCGCACCGGCTCCGGGACCACCCGCGCAGGGCGACTCAATAAGCTAATCACATTGTTCCGGTGCCCCGTGCCTGCTCCGGCGCCAAACAGCGCAGGGACCGTCCCCTCAGTGGAGAGACGGTCCCTGCTGACGCCCCGGCCGCTGGCCGGGACTGTTGGTTTACCTACTGGTCGGCGGAGTTCCCCAGCGTCACGTCAACGCTGTCAGTGTCCGAACCCCGGGTGTAATCGATGGTGGCCTTGCTGCCGGCCGCCTGCATCCGGATGGCTGCGGTCAGCGACTGCGCATCGGTAACGGGGATTCCATTCACCGACGTGATGACGTCGCCCTGTTTCAGGCCGGCATCAGCCGCGGGAGTTCCGGACGCCGGGTTTTCGGCAACTTCAGCGCCCACCGTGAAGGAGGACGAACTGGAAGCCGAGGCCGGAGTGACTGACACACCCAGGAAACCGTGCGTAGCCGAGCCGTTGTCGATGATCTCGTTCGCGACCCGTTCCGCGTAGCTCATCGGCACGGCGAAGCCGACACCGATGCTGCCGCTCTCCTCGCTGGCGGAGGCAATGGCCACGTTGACGCCAATGACGTCACCCTCGGTGTTCACCAGGGCGCCGCCGGAGTTGCCGTGGTTGATGGCCGCGTCGGTCTGGATAACGTCCAAGTAGATGGAGCTCCCTGCGGCGCTCTGCTCCTGGCTGGTTCCGTCCGGCGGGGCAAAGCGGAAGCCAAAGCCGTCGTCCTCGCCCGATCCGTCCGACTCCGTTTCCTCCGGAGCGGCGGAGGACTGCACGCTGATGGTGCGGTTCAGGGTCGAAACAATGCCGTCAGTGACGGTGCCGGCCAGGCCGAGCGGTGCGCCGATGGCGATCACCGTGTCCCCCACGTTGAGATCGTTCGAATCCCCCAGGGTGGCCGGGGTCAGGTCATCGGCGTCAACCTTGATGACAGCCAGGTCGGATACCGGGTCGGTGCCGACAACGGTGGCTGAGAACACGCGCCCGTCGTTGAGCTGGACCTCCACGGACGGCGAAGCAGCCGTGCCGCCCAGCGTGACCACGTGGGTGTTCGTCAGGATGTGTCCGTCGTCGTCGAGGATGATCCCGGACCCGGTTCCGGAGCTGCCGCTGGCGGCAACATCGATGGTCACAACGCTGGGTGAAGCCTTGACCGCAGCAGCCGTCACTGCGTTAACGCTGTCATCGTTGTTCACCACAACGGTCTGTGCCTGCCCAGTGCTTTGCGGAGCGGCGTCATTGTCCAGCCAGGAGTTGGCCGCGACGGCCGTTCCGCCACCGAGCAGCCCCGCGAGCACCATTCCGGTGATCAGCGTGCCGGCACCAAATTTGCGCTTGGGTGGTTGGGCCGCCGGCTGGTGGCCGGGGCCATAGGGGTCCTGGCCGTAACCGGAGCCCGAGTAGCCGCCGGAGGCCGGGCCGTAGGACGGCGGGGCTGCAACGCCCGGAGCCGGCTGTCCGTAGAAGGGCTGTCCGGACGGCGGCGTCTGCGCGTGCCGGGCGCCCGGCTCTGATGAAGATGCCGACGCGTGTTCCTGCTGCGGCTGATGTGGTTCGTGGCCCTGCCCTGTTGGCGATGCCTGCTCTGATGGCGAAGATTGGGGGGCAAGCGGCTGGGTGGGTGCATGAGTGTCCGGATGATCGGGGAACTGCTGCGTCTGGCCCTCGCCGCGGCCCGCGGTGTCTTCCTCGGACGACGACGGCGGGGCAGGCGGACGGGGAGGCAGCGGACGCTGCGGTCCTTCGGCGCCTCCGTATTGCTCAGACATGTGCTGTCCTTTCCAAATCGGTATGCCCATGATTGGTGCTCGTTAAACTATGACAGGACTTTCTGTGACCTGCTTCGGAGCTGGCTGAATGGTTCCTGAGAGTTCGCCGAATACCGCGCGGCGGTGAACGTGGTGGACTGGGTATCTGGTGAACCATAGAATCGATGCAAGTCTCTGCCCGCTCCCGTAAGGGGACCGGAGGGACGGAAAACGCAGCGGATCATTCACGATGCCACTACGAACCTGAGGACAATTTATGCGGTTGAAGACCAAGCGGCTAGGTGCCGTGCTGGGTTTGAGTGTCACGGCACTGTTGGGTTCGGCGACCGCCGCCTCTGCCGTGCCTCCCGTGACCATTCCCCCGGGACAGTTCGTGGTCGACGAAGCAGGTGTCCTGGGATCGGAGACTGAAGAGGTCCGCAGCGCGATTACCGAGACCCGGCAGGAGAGCGGCTACACCCTCTTTGTGGTCTACGTGGATGAGTTCACGAATCCCACCGACCGCACCGAGTGGGGCAACGAGGTCGTAGCAAAACGGAACCTGGGTGAGCGCGAAGCCCTCCTGAGCATTGCCACGGAAAGCCGGCAGCTTCAAGTTTCGGCCCCTGCGGATACGGTCCTGACGGAACAGCAGGAAACCGCGATGATCGAAGCGGCCACCGACGAACTGTTCGGCAAGGAAACCATCAACTCCGAGGACTGGGCAGCCGCTGCGGTCAGTGCCGCCGATGCGCTGGAGTCCGGGCGGAGCGGCAGTTCGGGCGGCGGTTCCTCGTCGTCCGGAGCCAGCCTTGCCCCGATCCTCCTGATTGGCGGAATCATCCTGCTCGGCGGGGGTGCCCTGTTCCTGTTTGTGCGCAGCCGTAACAAGGGCGCCGTCACGGCCGGACCCGCACGCCGGGAGGACGCTGCGCCCACCGATCCGCTGGATGAACTGAGCGTGGAAGACCTGCGCAAGCGCGCCGGAAGCCTGCTCATCGCTGCGGATGATGCCATCAAGTCCAGTGAGCAGGAGCTGTCCTTCGCCATGGCTTCCTACGGGGACGACGCGGTGAAGACTTTCAGCGAGGATCTTGCGGCAGCAAAGAACCACATGAGCGAGTCGTTCAAGATGCAGCAGCAGCTGGACGACCACATTCCTGACACCGAACAGCAGCAGCGGACCTGGCTCAAGGACATCATTCGTCGGTGTGAGGCAGTGAATTCATCCCTGCAGGCGCACAAGGAAGACTTCGACAAACTGCGCGAACTGGAGAAGAACGCTCCGTCTGCGCTGGCAGAGGCGCGCCGCAGCGCCCAGGCAGCGGCAGGCCGGCTGGACGCAGCCGAGAACTCGCTGCTGGAACTTCGTCAGCGCTACTCCGACTCCGCCCTCGCCCAGGTCGCCGACAACGTTGAGCAGGCAAGGCAGCGGCTGGAGTTCGTCGACAACGCGGCGGAAGCAGCATCCGGGAAACTCGCCGAAGGCGACACCGCGTCGGCGGTGGTCGCTGTCCGTGCCGCCGAAGAAAGCGTGCACCAGACCAACGTGCTGCTGGACGCCATCGAAAAAACCGGCCATGAGCTGGATTCCGCCCATGGTGAACTCCAGCGGGCAGTCGCTGATGCCAAACAGGATCTGGCACAGGCACGGGCTTTTGCCGCCAACGGCGCCAACAATGGACTGGCCGGACCGGTCGCCGGAGTAGAGGCGGCTCTGGCCGCCATCGACAGCGAAAGTGCCACCCGGAACGATCCGGTGGATCTGCTGCGCCGTCTCGAGAAGGCCAATGCACAGCTGGACAGCGCACTGGAAGGAATCCGTGACCGGCAGGAGCAGGAACGCCGGGCACGGGACTCCCTCCAGCACGCAGTGATGTCGGCCCAGGCCCAGATCTCCGGAACGGCTGACTACATCCGCGCGCGGCGCGGTGGCGTCGGCAGCGAGGCCCGCACCCGGCTTGCGGAAGCAGAGCGCAACCTCCAGCAGGCCATCGCGCTGCAGTCCTCGGATCCCGTCAGCGCCCTCGCCTATGCCCAACAGGCCAACGCTTTGGCAGCCCAGGCAGCCGATATGGCCCAGCAGGATGTCGACGGCTTCGGCGGCGGCATGGGCGGCGGTTTCGGCGGCGGCGGCATGTACGGCGGCCGCGGCGGCGGGTCCGGACTCGGCGGCGCCATCCTCGGCGGCATCCTGATCGACTCCATTCTCCGCGGAGGCGGAGGAGGCGGCTGGGGCGGCGGCGGTTTCGGCGGATTCGGCGGCGGCGGAGGCGGCGACTTCGGTGGCGGCTTCGACGGCGGCGGCGGAAGCTTCTAGGAACACTATCCGGTCATGGCTCCACAACTTTTCAGCAAGTTCGTTTCCAAAAATCGAAAGGCAGACACCGTGGTAAAGCAGTCAATCTTTGGACGTATCACCCAGCTGGCCAAGGCCAACATCAACGCCATCCTGGACCAGGCCGAGGATCCGCAGAAGATGCTGGACCAGATGGTCCGGGACTACAGCAACAACATTGCCGAGGCTGAGAGCGCAGTTGCCCAGACCATCGGCAACCTGCGCATGCTTCAGGACGATTACAACGAGGACATCCAGAACGCCAACAACTGGGGCAACAAGGCGCTGGCCGCATCACGGAAGGCCGACGAGTTCCGTGCCTCCGGCAACAGCGCCGATGCGCAGAAGTTCGACAACCTGGCCAAGGTGGCCATCCAGCGCCAGATGGCCGCGGAAAACGAAGCAAAGGGTGCCGAGCCCACGATCGCTTCCCAGGAAGAAATCGTGGAGCGGCTGAAGACCGGCCTGGACCAGATGAAGGGCAAGCTGAACCAGCTGCAGAGCAAGCGCGACGAGCTGATTGCCCGTGCCCGCAACGCCCACGCACAGACCCAGATGCACGAGGCCATGAAGAGCATCGACGTGATGGACTCGACCTCGGAGGTGGGCCGCTTCGAAGAGAAGATCCGCCGCGAAGAGGCCCGCGTCCGCGGCGCCAACGAACTGGCAGCTTCCAGCCTGGATGCCCAGTTTGAGAGCCTTGAGGACCTGGGCGAGCAGACCGAGGTTGAGGCCCGCCTGGCGGCGCTGAAGAACTCGGCATCGGGCCAGTCCGCCATCGGCCAGAACTAGCAGCTTTCCCCGAAGGGGCGGTACTCCATCACGGAGTGCCGCCCCTTCGGCATTGGTGCACAGCGCAGGCAAGCTAGTCCTTCCGGCGGCGCAGTGCCTGCCCGCGGATACGCCGGGGCAGGACAATCCACAGCACCGCCAGGACCACTGTGAGGCATCCCGCGGCAATGAACCCGCCGCTGGCCCCCAGCACCAGGTCAAAGATGAGGCCGAGTGTTCCAATGAGGATCAGGCCCACCAGGACAAGGGTGATGCGCAGCAGCCCGTCGCTGCTGCGCACCAGTTCGGACTTGATCCGCCGGGCGAAGAAGGTCCGGTGCATCACCACTGTGGCCATCAGGAGGGCGGTTATCAACACTGACATGACCACCAGGGAGAGGTACACCAGGATCTGCCCCGTGGAGAGTTCCCGGAAGCGCGGCTGGAACGGCAGGGTAAGCAGGAATCCGGTCAGGATTTGGATGCCGGTTTGCAGCACCCTCAGTTCCTGCAGCAGGTCATTCCAGTTCCGGTCGGTTTTTTCCAGAGCGGTTTCCCGGCGCTCCACCGAGGGATCGGCCGGTGCAGCCGGGTTTCGGTCAGGGCCGTCGTTATTGGCAGGCAGCGCGCGTTTGCCCATTCTGCGAGTCTAGGATCCGCCGATGGCTGCCACAACGCAAAAAAGTCCCGACCGGCATTTCTGCTGGTCGGGACTCTTCTTTTTACTGTTTGGTTGCGGGGGCAAGATTTGAACTTGCGACCTCTGGGTTATGAGCCCAGCGAGCTACCGAACTGCTCCACCCCGCGGCGTGATAGTTAACTCTACCCGCCGCGGGGCCCAGCCGCAAATCGCCTGCGGCTGGGTGCGGTTAGTCGCCCTGCGCACTCTCGGTGGGCGCCGGAGTTGCACCCTCCGTGGCACCCGTGGTGCCGCCGTCGGCAGTTCCTCCGGCTGCGGCTTCCATGTCCTCCTGCGCGGCGATGGCCCGCTGGATGGCTTCGTTGAGCTTGTCCTGCGCGGCACCGTAGGCGGCAAAGTCGTTTGCTGCCAGAGCTGCCTGTCCCTCCTGGATTGCGGCACCGGCGTCGTCCAGTGCGTCGGCCAGGTCGGCCTCGGCAGTGGTGTCGCCCGGAGTTTCACCGGTTCCGGGTGCAGGTGTCTGACCCACGTTTTCGGAGTCGCCGGTAATGGCACCGGAGTCGCCGCCGAAGACCTGGTTCAGGGCTTCGTCAAGGGTCGGGGCGAACCCGACCTTTTCACCGAAGTTGACCAGCACGCGCTGCAGCGTCGGGTAGGACGCGTCACCGGAGGACTGCACGTAGACCGGCTGCACGTAGAGCATGCCGCCGCCAACGGGCAGGGAGAGCAGGTTGCCGTTGATAACTTCGGAGGCGCCCTGGCGGAGCAGGTTCAAGGCGTTCGAAACGGTCGGATCGGAGTTGAACCGGTTCTGTGCCTGGCCCGGGCCCGGCACCACCGTGTCAGTGGGCAGTGACAGCAGCCGGAGCTTGCCGTAGTCCTCGCTCTTGACGCCGGCCTCGCCGGTTCCTGCATCGGCCTCCGCTGCGAGGAAGCCGTACAGCACGTTGCGGGCTTCACCGTTGGGAGACACAAACGGAATAAACGGCGTGGTGAGGGAGAACGCTGTGTCTTCCTGGCCCGGCATCTGCAGGGACAGGTAGTACGGCGGCTGCTTGACCTCGGCATTGGCAACCGTCGGGTCATTCGGAACGCTCCAGGCGTCGTCGTTCTTGAAGAACGAGTCGGCGTTGGTGACGTGGTACTTGCCCATGAGTTCACGCTGGACCTTGAACTGGTCCTCCGGGTACCGGACGTGCGCCATCAGGTCGGCTGACATGTCGCTGTACGGCTTCAGGGTGGAGGGGAACACGCTCTGCCAGGACTTCAGCAGCGGATCCTCGTCATCCCAGGCGTACAGAGTCACGGAGCCGTCATAGGCGTCAACCGTGGCCTTCACTGCGTTGCGGATGTAGTTCACCTGATCGGCGGGCAGCGCCGCCGCTCCCGGAGTCAGCGAGTCAGTCGTCGCAGCCTGGAGTTCCTGCTGGGTGGAGTATGGGAAGTACTTGCTGGTGGTGTAGCCGTCCACGATCCACTGCACCCGGCCGTCGACAACTGCGGGATAGGCATTGCCGTCCACGGTCAGGTACGGGGCGACCTTCTCCACGCGTTCGCGCGGGTCACGGTCGTAGAGAATCTGGGACTCAGGATTGATGGCGTCCGAGAGCAGGAGCTCGGTGGACTGGAACTTGATGGCGTAGACCAGCTGGTTGAACAGGTTGCCCACGCTCGGGCCGCCCTCGCCGTCGAACGTCGTCTGGGATTCGGTGTCAGAATCACCGGTCTGCGGACGGTCGATTTCCTGCGGTGCCGCTCCCTCGGGCGCACCCACCACTGAGTAGTCGGGTGAGGATTCACCGAAGTAGATCCGGGGCTCGTAATTCCCCAGTACCCCGCTGGACGGGATGCCGGATTCCATGAAGCTGGGCTTGCCGTCGGCCTGAACCGTGGAGCCGCGGGCGGCCACCACGCCGTAGCCGTGGGTGTAGAGAATGTGCTCGTTGACCCAGCCGTCGGGCACGCCGTCGGTGTTCAGCTCACGCACTGCAATGACGGTGTCCTGGATTTCGCCGTCAATGTCGTAACGGTCAACGTTCAGCGTTTCCGGGAACTGGTAGTACTGCCGGAACTGCTGCAGCTGCGAGAATGCCGGGGACACGACGTTCGGGTCCAGCAGGCGGATGTTGGAAGTGGTGCCGGAGTCCGCGGCCAGGGCTCCCGCGTTGGCTTCAACGGTTGCCTTGTAATCGATGACCTCGGTCTCATCCAGGCCGTAGGCCTCCCGGGTGAGTTCGATGTTGCGCTGGATGTACTGAGCTTCCTTGCTCAGCTCCGAGGGCTTGACCTGGTACTGCTGGACAATCCAGGGGTACACGCCGCCGGCCACGATGGCCGTAATGATGAGCATTGCGGTACCGATGATCGGCAGGCGCCAGCGGCCGATAACGGCGGACACAATGAAGAGGATCGCCACGATCACGGACGCCACGGTCAGGATGGTCTTGGTGGGAATGACCGCTTCAACGTCCGTGTACAGGGCGCCGGTCCAGGTTCCCGAGGTGCTCAGCAGCGTGTCATAGCGGTCCAGCCAGAAGTTGGCGGCCTGCAGCAGCAGGAAGGCTGCGGCGATGACGGCGATGTGGATGCGTGCCTGACGGGAGGTGAAGATGCCCTTTTCCTCGAGGCGGATGCCGCCGTACAGGTAGTGGGTCAGCAGTCCGGCGATGCCGGCAATGACCACGACGCTGATCAGGAAGCCCACAATGAAGCCCAGGAAGGGCAGCGTGTTGAGGTAGAAGCTGAAGTCCAGGCCGAATTCCGGATCCTGCCGGCCGAACTCGCGGCGGTTCAGGAACAGCAACGCCTGCTGCCACATGGACATGGCCGCGGTGCCGGCAAACCCGCCGACGACGACGGGGATACCGATCATCAGAAGCTTGCGGACCGGCTCCAGCTGGGCCTGGTAACGGTTCAGGTTGTCCTGCAGTGCGCTGTCCGGAGCATAAACGGGACGTGACGCATACGCGGTCCGGATGCTCAGGAACACGCAGCCGGCCATCACGATGAACGCGATGAGGAACATGGCGATCCGCGTCAGGTTTTCCTTGACGAAGACCTCAAGGTAGCCCAGCTGGTTGTACCAGAGGACATCCGCGTAAACCTGCGAAAAGTATACGAAGCCGATCACGAGGACTGCCACCACGATCAGCGTTGCAATCAGGGGGCTCGGTCCGCGCCGGGAGCCGGGACGGGTGCCCGTACTCGGGCTCGGTCTGGAAAATGGGCCGTTTGGTCCGGAAGTCACTGTTACCTCATCGTTCGGTACGTCGGTCCACGGCGCCTGCAGCGGGTATTACAGGACATTTTCTAGTCCCCTTTGCAAGTTGCCGTGCATTTCTCATTCTGCCTTGTCTTGCTTGCACGGGGCCACCTGCCCCGCCTTTGCCGAAAAACCTTTTCCCGATCGTGATGGGCGGGCCGCTACTCCGGAAGGCACTGCGCCAGGTCCGACGGGCTGGTTCCGGAGGCCAGCGCATCAACTGCGGTGCGTGCCTCCTCGAGGGTGGCAACGCGCACGACGCCGAGCCCTTCCGGAACGTTCCCCACGACTTCGCCGCAGTTATCAGCCGGAGCGAGGAAGAACTCCGCGCCGGCGTCGGACGCTCCCACCATCTTCTGTGCAATGCCGCCGATGGGGCCCACATTCCCCGCCGAGTCGATGGTGCCCGTCCCGGCGAAGTGTTTGCCTCCGGTCATGCCGCCGGGGGTGAGCCGGTCCATGATGCCCAGCGCAAACATCATCCCCGCGGAGGGACCGCCGACGTCATCCAGCGCAATGGTGACGTCGAAGGGAAACTCAAAACTAGTGGCCAGGAAAATTCCGAGCTGGTAGCTGCCCGCGTCACCGGCAACGGGCGTCACGGTCCCCGCTTGTTCCCGGCCGTCACGGCGGAATTCGACCTCCACCGGTTCACCGCCGCCTTCCTGCAGCTGCCCGCGCAGGGTGTCGATGCCGTCTATCTCAGTACCGCCGACGCTGATGAGCGTGTCCCCGGCTTCCAGCACTCCGGCCGCCGGCGAACCATCCACCAGTTCGGCCACGGCAAGGTCTTCGGTAAAGGGAATGTCCAGTTCGCGCAGCGCCGCAGCCACTGCGGACTCCTGGGAGGACGTCATGGCGGCAGCGTTCTGCTGGTCGATATCCTCGCCGGTGGTCCCGCGCGGATAGACAAACTCCTGGGGGACGACGGCGTCTTCGGGGTTCAGCCACGCTCCGACGGCCTCCAGGAAACTCATGGTTGTGCCCGGACCGCCGGAAACATAGACCGTGGTCAGGTCCAGCTCGCCGTCGGTGGGATAGGTGGGAGCGCCGTCGATCTCGATCAGAGGAGTCTCCTCGCCGTCCCGGGTCACCGTGCCCACGGTGTTGAAGGTGGGCCCGGGCGACTCGACCACATAGGGGGCCGGCAAAAACAGGGCGACGGCGCCGAGCACCAGAGTAAGGGCCCCCGAAACCATCAGGGCCCGGGACCGCGGATCCGGCCGGGAGGCGGCGGAAAAGCCACCGAACCCTCCGGGCGGCACCGGCCCCGGAGACAGCATCGGACCCGCGGGCGGTGCACCCTGCGCCGGATACTGCCCCGCCGTATGGGCGCTCGGAACGGAAGGGTTGTGCTGGTGGTCTGAGGGGCGCAAGTGGCCAACCCTTTTCTGAGGTGGGAACCCGAGGCAGCTCACTTGAGGCTGAAACGGCGGATGCTGCCACCCAGCTTACGCCGCCGGTGCCTTTCCGCGCGGGTGTTTGGCCCTGTGGCCGCTTTGCCATGAGCGAACGAATCGGCGAATGCGGGACAGGCATCCCGGGCTGCCGGTAACGTAAGGAAACCATGGTCCGGTTTTCCGGCCATGGTCCGGAGCAGCCAGGTCCGCTATCCGCGGCTGCCTGCTCCGCGTCATGCACGTCAATCTTCCACAGGACCGGTGGTATCCATGAGTTCGAACCCTTCCGACCCCGGCGAGACGCCCCAGGATCCGCTCTCCGAGATGCTCGCCCGCCTGTTTGGCGGAGCAGGCGCCGGAGGCATGGACCCGCAGGAACTGGCGAAGGCAGCAGGACTGCCCTCCGACCCCAATGCCATGGCAATGATCTTCCAGCAGGTCCAGGCCATGTTCAGTGCGCCGTCGGACGGACCGGTCAACTGGCAGCTGGCCAAGGACAATGCCCGCCGGGTTGCCGCCACCGACAGCGATCCCTCGGTACTCCCCGCTCAGGGCCGGGAGGTGGACGAGGCGCTGCACGTTGCACAGCTGTGGCTTGATCCGGTCACCGACTTTGCCTCCACCTCCGCGCTCGGCAAGGCCTGGAGCCGTGCCGAATGGGTCGAAGCCACCATGGACTCCTGGAAGCGGCTGACCGAACCCGTTGCCGTGAGCATTTCCCAGGCCCTCTCCAACGCCATCAGCACGCAGATGCCCGAAGAAATGAAATCCATGATGGGCGGGGCCTCCTCGATGCTCGCCAACATGGGCGGCGCCATGTTCGGCATCCAGCTCGGGCAGGCTGTCGGGGCCCTCTCCAAGGAAGTTGTCAGCTCAACTGACATCGGACTTCCCCTGGCAGGCGGGACCATGGCCCTGCTGCCGGCAAACGTCGCGAAGTTCGGCGAGGGCCTGGACATCCCGGCAACGGAGATCCGGCTCTACCTTGCAGTTCGGGAAGCCGCGCACGCCCGGCTCTTCACGCATGCGCCCTGGCTGGCCGGCCACCTTTTCGGCACCATCGAAAGCTACGCCCGCGGCATCCACATCGACATTTCCAAGATCGAGGAAGTGGCCCGGGATCTGGACCCCTCCAACCCGGAATCCATTCAGGAGGCCCTGTCCGGCGGCGTGTTCCAACCGGAGCGGACGGCCGCGCAGGACGCCGCCCTGGAACGCCTCGAAACCGCCCTCGCCCTGGTGGAAGGCTGGGTTGACGAGGTCACGGCTGCGGCAACGGCAAACCTTCCCTCCGCGGGTGCCCTGCGGGAAATGATCCGCCGCCGCCGCGCGAGCGGCGGCCCGGCCGAGCACACCTTCTCCTCCCTGGTGGGACTGGAACTTCGCCCCCGCCGGCTCCGCGACGCTGCCGCCCTGTGGTCCCAGCTCCGCGAGGAGCGCGGCATCGAGGGCCGGGACGCCGTGTGGGAGCATCCGGACCTCATGCCCACATCCAAGGACCTGGATGATCCGAAGGGCTTCAGCAAGCGGCGCGAGCTGCTGGATGCTTCCGATTCCGACGTCGATGCTGCCCTTGAGCGGCTCCTGAACGGCGGATTCGACACACCGGAAGGCGACGGCGATGACACGGCCGCCGGTGACGAGGTTGCCGGCGACGAGATTGCCGGCGGCAAGACTGACGCGCCGGAAGACGGTGCCACAGATGAGGCCGGCACGCCTGACGCCGGCCAGGAGAATGACAAGCCCGAGGACGACGGCGACGGCACGGATTCCGGCAAGGGCGGAGCACCGCAGGCCTGATCCACCCGGCACAGTGTGAGCCCGGCAGCCCTTCGGCTGCCGGGCTCACTGCGTTTTTGACCGGCTACAGATCCCCGGGCTCTTCGGCGCCCTGGTCCTCCTGCATGTTGCCTTCAAGCCCCCGCGAGCTGGCGAACGCCGCTCCCTGCAGATAGGCCTTGGCGGTTTCGGTGTGCGGATAGGACTCCAGCAGGCGCCAGAACGCCGCTGAATGTGAGGCCTCGATCAGGTGCGCCAATTCATGCAGCAGCACATAGTCCTGAACCCAGGCCGGCATTCCCTGCAGCTTGTCGGAAAGCCTGATGGTGCCGCGGGCCGGCGTGGCCGAACCCCAGCGGGAGTTCTGGTTCCCCACCCAGCGCACCGACACCGGCTGCGCTGCCCCACGCAGATAGCGCCGGGACAGTTCGGCCGCCCGGTCGGCGAGCTGATCCGCTGCGGCCCCGGGACCGGCCGGAGGCGCTGCGGCGGTGCGCTGCTCCAGCCGGGTCACCATGCGCCGGACCCATTCCGCCTCTTGGACTTTCGTAAAGTGTCCCGGAATGGAAATCACAGCTTTTCCATCACGGAAGGCGGCGTTGACCGTGCGGCGGCGCTTGGCTGAGCGGCGCACTTCAATGGGAATCCCCGTGCTGGTCACCAGTGGCACCTCGGCCCGCGCGGCGGATGAGGCGGCGGACACCGAAGCGGCCGGAACGGCCGGCTGCAGGCGGTGCTTCGCGGGGCGGGTTTGTCCTGAAGGCATGTCTTAACCCTAGGCGAGGCCGGGGCACGCTCCGGCCCCTGTGGATAACCGGATGACGACCGGAACCGCATGCCAAGATGGCTTCGCAGGCCATCGGCGCCTGCGCGGACCGGCTACCAACAGGCGGACCGGCTACCAACAGGGAGGTCCCCGTGCGGATCAACCCCGGACTCCATGTCCTGGCGCTATCGCCGTCGGCCCGGCAGTTTGGCCTGGGACCGGAGGCCCTGGTCCTGCGCGGACTCCAGGACAGTGATCTGGCCTTTCTGGCTGCTCTCCGCGAGGGCCTGCAGGACGGCAGGGAAATGGCCGAGGGCGGCCGCCACAATGTTCCGCCCCAGCGTGCCCGCGCGCTGACCCAGGCGCTGTCCCCGGTGCTCCTCCCCTTCCCGGACACGGCGGGGCCGGGCGAGTCCGCCGTGCCGGCGCTGCGCGGAGAACGCCTGTCAGCTGACAGCGGCCGCCTTTCGGCTGCCTACCGCATCAACGGTTCATCCGTTCTCCGGCGCCGGTCCCACTCGGCGGTGGAGGTGAACAGCTTGGGCCGTATTGGAGCACTGCTGGCCCAAACTCTGGCCGGTGCCGGGGTGGGGACCCTGGTGCTGTCGGACCCGGGGGTGGTGCTCCCCACCGACATTGGACCGGGATACCCGCTGACAGATCAGGGCATGCGCCGGGCCCAAGCCGTGAAACGGCACATTTACCGGCTGGATCCCACGGTCCAGGTGCTCATCAGTTCCCCGGGCACCGTGCGGGCGCACCTGGATCTGGGGGTCCGGATGGGGACTGAACCCCCAACCGGACGGAGCACGGGCCCGGCCAGCGAACATCCGCACCTGACGGTCACCGTGCGGGAGACCGGAGTCGACGTCGGTCCGCTGGTGGTTCCGGGACTGACCCCTTGCCTTGAATGCCTGGACCGGCAGCAGGCAGACGGGAACAGCGCGTGGTACTCCGCGGCGGAAGCCCTGGCCCGGCAGCGCATCGAGGCCGCACCCAGCGGAGTTGAAACGTCGGCGGCGGTTGTTGCCGCCGGCATCGCCGCAGGGCAGGTGCTGGCCTTCCTGGACGGTGTTGTCGAACCAACCACGTGGTCCGCCGTGGTGTCGCTGCGGGCGGCGGACGGGTATCTCGGACAGAAAAGCCTCTCGTTTCACCCCGGCTGCGGGTGCCGGCTGCAGCACCAGGACTCCCCGGCACGGGCGTCCTGACGGCGTCCGGCCCTCTGGCGGCCGGCCTCTGGCAGCCGGGCCGCTGGGTGGCCGGCCCGCGGGGTGGCCGGCCCGCGGGGTGGCCGGGCGGGCGCCCTAGTTGTCCGCCAGCACGCGCAGGACGGCTTCCCCGTAGCGTTCCAGTTTGGAGGGACCGACGCCGGGAAGGGTGGCCAGCCGGTTCAATGACGGCGGCCGGTCCTCGGCGATGGCCACCAGGGTGGAATCGGTGAACACGACAAAGGCCGGGACACCGGCTTCGGAAGCCGCGGCGCGGCGCCACTCCCGCAGTGCGTCGAAGGTGCTTTCCTCGTAGGTCACCGGGCACTCTGCGCAGCGTCCCACCTTGCGTTCCGAACCCGTGGTCAGCAGCGTTCCGCAGACACGGCACTTGGCCGGACCGCTGGCCTTGCGGCGCGATGCGGTCTTCGGAGCCGCCGTGCGCTGGACGTCCCGGGCCGTTTGCGGACGGAGCCCGTCCAGGAACCGCGACGGTTTCCGGTTCGCCCTGCCGCCCGGGGTCCGTGCGGTGGACCAGGACAGGTGCAGGTGTTCCCTGGCACGGGTGATGCCCACGTACAGCAGGCGGCGCTCTTCATCCACTGCCTCGGGGGTATCTGCGAAGGAAATCGGCATCAGTCCCTCGCTCAGTCCCACCAGGAACACCGCGTCCCACTCCAGGCCCTTGGCCGAGTGCAGCGATGCCAGCGTGACGCCCTGGACGGTCGGCGCGTGCTGTGAGGCGGCACGCTCGTCGAGCTCGGCTACGAAGTCCATCAGCGTAAAAATGGCGTCGGGGTCCTGCGTGCGGGCGGCGTGAAGCTCATCGGCCAGTGCCACGAGGGCGGCCAGGGACTCCCACTTCTCCCGGACGGCTCCGCCGCCGGCCGGAGCCTCAGGGCTGTACCCCAGGGACACCAGGATGTCCCGCACCAGCTGCGGCACCGGGTCGTTGCCCACGGCCCGGGAGGCTGCACGCAGCTGCGCCATGGAGTCGCGCACCTCGCGCCGGGCGAAGAACCGCTCGCCGCCGCGCAGCTGATAACCGATGCCCGCGGTGGTCAGCGCCTGTTCATAGGCCTGGGACTGCCCGTTGGTGCGGAACAGGATGGCAATCTCGGCCGGCTGCACGCCGTCCTTGATCAGCGCCTTGATGCGTTCCGCCACGGAGGCGGCCTCGGCGTCGTCGTCGGCGCACTCAGTGAAGGTGGGTTCCGGGCCGGCGGGGCGCTGGGCTATCAGCTCCAGCGGTTTGGGCCATGGCGGGGCAAACCGCGAGCGCTCTCCCTCGGCCGTGCGGGCCGCGAGGATGCGGTTGGCCAGGCCCACCACCTGGGGCGTGGAGCGGTAGTCCCGGACGAGCTTGACGATCGGCGCCTCGGGGAAGCGGGAGGGGAAACCGAGCAGGTGCTTGGAGGTGGCACCGGTGAAGGAATAAATGGTCTGGCTGGAGTCGCCCACCACGCACAGCTCGTCGCGTCCGCCCAGCCACAGGTCCAGCAACCGCTGCTGGAGCGGGGAAACGTCCTGGTACTCATCCACCACGAAGTGCCGGTACTGATCCCGGACCGTTGCGGCCACCCGGGCGTCCTCCTGCAGGATGCCCACGGTGATCAGCAGGACGTCCTCGAAGTCGATGACGTTGCGGTCCACTTTGACGTCTTCGTAGGCTTGGAAGATCCGCGAAATGGCAATGTGGTCAAAACCGGCGGGAGCGTCGCGGTCCTTGGCGGCGGACACGTAGCTCTCGGGGGTGAGCATGGAAACCTTGGCCCACTCGATTTCGGCCGCAACGTCACGGATGGCGGCGCGGTCGGTGGACAGGCGCAGGCGGCGCGCGGCCTCGGCAATGAACTGGGCCTTGTGGCTGAGCAGGTCCGGCATCTGCCCGCCAACGGTCTGCGGCCAAAAGTACTGCAGCTGCTTCAGCGCTGCGGCATGGAAGGTTTTGGCCTGGACTCCCCCGGCGCCGAGATCCCGCAGGCGGGTCCGCATTTCCGCGGCGGCCCGGGCGGTGAAGGTCACGGCGAGCACGCGCTGGGGTTTGTATACGCCGGTGTGGACGCCGTAGGCCATCCGGTGCGTGATGGCCCGGGTCTTGCCGGTGCCGGCTCCTGCGAGCACGCACAGCGGCCCGGTCAGGGAGGTGGCCACTTCGCGCTGCTCATCATCCAGCCCGGCCAGGATCCGAGCCTCGACAGAGGTCCCGCTCATACCCCGGCTCCGGTTTCCGGTTCGGCGATCGGCCCTCCGTACCAGCGCTCAATCAGGTTCCGGGCAATGGAAATCCCGCTGGCGATGGTGATTTCACCGCTGCCGACGGCGTCGCGGAGCTCATCCCGGGTGAACCAGCGGACATCGGAGATTTCGACGCCGTCATGAACGGCGGCTGCGGGGTCCTCGGTCCGGGCGGTGAAACCCAGCATCAGGGAGCACGGGAACGGCCAGGGCTGCGAGCCCAGGTACTGCGGCGAGTGGACCACCAGGCCGGATTCCTCGGCAATTTCCCGGATCACCGCGCCTTCCAGGGATTCCCCGGGCTCGACGAATCCCGCCAGGGTGGAGTACCGGTTTCCCTTCCATGCAGCGGCCGATCCCAGCAGGATGCGGTCATCAGGGTCGGTAACGGCAACGATGATGGCCGGATCCGTCCGCGGGAAGTGCTGGCTTCCGTCCTCGGTGCAGCGGCGGACCCAGCCGCCCTGTTCCGGTACGGTGGGGGCGCCGCAGCGCGGACAGTGGGTATGGACCGCGTGCCAGTTGGAGACCGCCGCGGCCTGCACAAACAGGGCGGCGTCAAGCTCGCCGAGCAGCACCGCCACCTCCCGCAGCGCTGCCCACCGGGCACCGTCGGTTTCCAGCAGGGGATCCTCCTCCGCGAGGGTGACCAGCACGACGTCGGTGCCGGCCGGTTCCTGGGCGTCGGCAAGGATGCGGCCCAGGTACACGGGACCATCACCAAAACCGGCCTCGGCAACAGGAGCCAGCACAACCTCGGTGTCGCTGATCAGGGCCTTGCCGCCGGCCATGTACATAACGCGGGTGCCCGGGTTCTCGCGGATCTGCTCGAACAGGTCCGGGGCCACACGCCGGTCCGATCCGCGGTCCACTGCGGTCCGGGCCAGCGGCAAAATTCCAAGAGGGGGTACAACTGCTGACGGTGCTGGGCTGCTCATGTCTCTACCGTACTGACTTGCACCCCCCAACCTGTAGTTGGAACAGGACTACCTGCCCGTGCTGAGTTATTGCTCACGCATCCGGCGACTCGCCGCCAGCCTATGGTTATTCGTGCCACATCTACCTCTACGGTTGAAGATGTGAAACGCACCCCCATGGAATTGGCCGCTATGGCCAGCGCCGCCGTCCCCGGGCTGGCCCCCACCGGCGTAGCCGGCTCCCCCGACGACGCTGCGGACTTCGACGCTGCCGTGCTGGTTGACGAAGCAGGAAAGCAGTGGCGGGTACGTTCCCCCAAGCACGTTGATGCCAGCATGAGACTGGAAACCGAGCTGCTGGTGCTGCGGGCGTTTGTCCCCGCTGTCCGGGCGGAGCTGCCCTTCGCGCTTCCGCATGTTGCCGGGACCGTCCGGCAGGGCGACCTGTGCACATTTGTTTACTCGCATCTGCCGGGATCCACCCGGGACATCGATTCGCTGGTGGCTGAAGGCGGAGCTTTGCCGCTGGAGGTGGGACGGGCCATGGCCGCCATCCACAGCCTGCCCCAGGACCTGGTGAACGACGCGGACCTCCCCAGCTACTCCGCCAACGAATTCCGGCAGCGCAAGCTCAACGAACTGGACCAGGCCGCCACCACCGGCAAGATTCCCCCGGTGCTGCTGCGCCGCTGGGAGCATGCCCTGGAGGACGTCACCCTGTGGCGGTTCAATCCGTCCGTGGTGCACGGCGACCTGCACGAAGACAACCTCCTCGTTTCCAACGGACGCATCAGTGCGGTTACCGGCTGGACCGATCTGCGCATCGGTGATCCCGCGGACGACTTTGCCTGGCTGGTTGCCGCAAACGATCCCGCGTTCACGGAAGCCGTGCATGCGGCGTATAACGCGGCACGGCCCGAGACTCCCGACCCGCATCTGATACGCCGCGCGGCGCTGTCCGCCGAGTTCGCCCTGGCCCAGTGGCTGGTGCGCGGCGTCGCAGCCGAGAACCCGGCGATGGTTGCCGAAGCCGAAGAAATGCTGGCCACCCTGGAAGCGGACATCCTCGAACAGGATGCTGCCGCCAAGGCTCAGGAAGCGGAGGCAGCGGCAGCCGCCAAGGCTGCCGCCGTCTCGGCCGAGCAGGAAGCCGCCGGGGCTGCGGCTGCCCAGGAGCAGGCCGTGGCCAGTACCGCCCCGCACTCCGCTGCCCGCCCCGCTCAGGAGAAGGACCCTTCGGACCCAAGCGCAGCAGCGTCAAAGAGTCCGGCCGCCCCCACAAGTCAGCCGGCCGCCAAGGCCGTGTCGGTAAGCCCCGGCTCGGACCGCGTCAGTGTGACACCGATTTCCACGGCTGCAGCTGCCCAGGTCCCGGAACCCGGCGACGCCACGGGCCCCATCGCCCGGGTCACGGCGCTGCCGGCCCAGCCGCTCCCCCATGCCAAGCCCGGCCCCGGCCCCGTCCCCGGCTCCACGTCCCCCACGAAGCATCCGGCCTCCGGCCCGGGCAAGGCAGAGCCGTCAGGGACCGTACAGGCAACCAAAACCGCAGTACCGGCAGGCAAGCCCACAGTACCGGCGGGCAAGGATCCAGAAACCAAGTCCGCGGGAACAGGCAAGTAACGTACGAACACAGACAGGGCGGGGAACGTTGTTTCCCCGCCCTTTCTCCGTTAAGCGCCCGTCAGTACGCGCCCGTCAGTACGCGCCGGTCCGTCCGTACGGGCCCGTCAGTCCGCGCTCGTCCTGGTGGACCGGCATGTGCCCGGGAAGCGGCCTTCCCCCTTCCCTGAAAACTCTTTCGCATCTTCCTTGCCCAATCGCCCGCTAGGTCCTATGGTTACCTACATAACTAACTAACCAGCTGACCGAAGGGCCGCACACGGCGGTTCCCGGTCCTTGAAACGGAGACCGCCACGTGAACCACAGGCCGACACCGTGAGTACTTTTGAAGACAGCCGTCCCATCTTCCTGCAGATTGCTGAACGCATCGAAGGGGATGTCCTGGACGGTGTGCTGCAGGAGGAGGGACAGGTGCCCTCCACCAACGAGATTGCCGCGTTCTACCGAATCAATCCCGCGACGGCGGCCAAGGGCGTCAATCTGCTGGTTGACGAGGGCCTGCTGTACAAACGCCGTGGAATCGGCATGTTTGTGGCTCCCGGCGCCCGCGCCGTCGTCCTGGCCAAGCGCCGGGAACAGTTTTACCGCCAGTACGTCCAACCCGTCGCCGATGAAGCACGGAAACTCGGAATCGGCGCGGAAGAACTGACCGAACTCATCCGTCGCAGTGCCGCTGAACATGAAGGGACCCCGGCACCATGAACGTCATCGAAACCCGCGGACTGACGCGCCGCTATCGCGACCAGCTGGCCCTGGACGACATAAACCTGAACGTCGGGGCCAACCGGATCTACGGACTGCTTGGCCGCAACGGAGCCGGCAAGACAACACTGATGTCCATCCTCACCGCACAGGAATTTGCCAGCTCCGGAGACGTGCGGGTCTTCGGAGCCCACCCGTTCGAAAATGAACAGGTGCTGTCCCGTCTCTGCTTTGTCCGGGAATCACAGAAGTACCCGGACGACTTCACCATCCGCAACGCCCTCGATGCTGCGGCCTTCTTCTTTCCCCACTGGAACAAGGAACTGGCACAGACGCTGCTGGAGGATTTTCAGCTGCCGAACCCGAAGAAGCACCGGATCAAGAAACTCTCCCGCGGTCAGCTGTCGGCGGTGGGCGTCATCATCGGTTTGGCGTCCCGGGCGGAACTGACCTTCTTTGATGAGCCATATCTGGGCCTGGACGCCGTTGCGCGGCAGCTGTTCTATGACCGCCTGCTGACCGACTTTGCCGATCATCCCCGCACCATCATTCTTTCCTCGCACCTGATTGATGAGGTGGCGAACCTGCTCGAACACGTGATCGTCATCGACCACGGACGCATTGTCATGGATGACGAAGTGGACGCCATCACCGGCTCCGCCTTTGCCGTCGCCGGCTCCTCCGCCGCCGTGGAAAAGTTTGTGGGCGGCCGTCCGGTGCTGCACCGGGAGGGCCTGGGAGCACTGAGTTCCCTCACGGTGGACACCCCGCTGTCCGACGACGACCGGGCACTTGCACGCAGCCTCGGCCTGGAGCTTGCTCCGGTTTCCCTGCAGCAGCTGATTATCCGGCGGACCCTCAAGGCCAACGAAGCCTACGGCTCCGCGCCTGCGAACAACGACACCGATCTGGAGGTACTGCAATGAACCGGCCGCTGGCAGTGGCGCGCATGCAGCTGCTCAACAAATGGATCTATCTGGGAATACCGGCAATCATCCTTGTCTCCTCCACCCTGATTGCCCTGGCCATCATCGCGATCATTCCCGACAGCGGGGCACCCAATCTGGCATTTTCCGGCCAAGCCGTGATGTGGTATTTCCTGGGCATCGGGGTTCAAGCGCTGACCCTGACCTTCCCCTTCTCGCAGGCAATGAGTGTCAGCCGCCGCTCCTTCTACCTGGGCACGCTGGGCCTCTTCGCGGTGATGGCCCTTGGCCTGGGCATGCTCTACTGGCTGCTCGGCCTGGTGGAGGAAGCCACCGGCGGCTGGGGACTGAACGCCCACATCTTCGCCCTGCCGTGGATAGCGGAGGCTGCGTGGTACACGCAAATCCTGCTGTACTTCGCGCTGTCGACCCTGCTGTTCATGTTCGGTTTCTGGTTCGCGACCGTTTACAAGCGGTGGCGCGCCGGCGGCCTGGTTGCCGCATTTGTCGCGTTTGCCCTGATTCTGCTGGCCGCCGTGGCGTCCGCGACCTGGACGGAGTCCTGGGCAGCGGTGGGAGCATGGTTCGTCCAGCTGACGCCGCTCGCCCTCACCGGCTGGCTGCTGCTGGGCGGAGTGGCGTTGGCCGCCGGATCGTACGGAACACTGCGGCGGGCAGTGCCGTAGCGCTATTGGCCGCAGACGCTTGGAACGGGCTGCGCACCTGAGTTGCATAGAAAGACCTCCGGATGAGGTGGTGTTTGTTGAGAACATCCGCCGAACCGGAGGTCTTTCATGTCGTTTAATCGTCATGCCGCCGTTACCCCGCGTAACCGGCTGAGCCCAACCGCGCAGGAGAATCTCCTAGAACGGCGGCGGATCTCCCCCGTAGTCATCCGAACTGCTGCCCGCCCTTGTATCTGTGGCCGGGGCCGTGTGCGTCGGCCCTGGACCGGGGCGCTCCCCGACGCCATCCGTACGACCCTCATACATGACCGGGGCAAGTTCCAGATGCGGTTCGGTGCGGTATATCCGTCCTCCCGGGGATGTCCATTCGATGATCCCGGCCACCGGCTGGCATGCCTTCCAGAATCCCTGCGTCTTGAACATGTGGTGCCGCCGGCACAGATGTTCAAGGTTGTCATGATCCGTGGCTCCACCTTGAACCCAGGGTTTGGTGTGTTCAATCTCGGATATCACCGCGTTGGTCCGGCACCCAGGAAAACGGCAGGTCCCGTCCCGGGCTCTTTGCCAGCGCTGCAGTCCTGACGGAACTTTCCTCCGGCGCCCAACCCGCAGGATTTCCTCGGTGTCAGGATCCCTCTCCACGGGAGTCCACTTCATGGCCTCGCGGGCCATTCGGCGGGCTGTTTGCGGACTGATCGGCCCGTAGCCAAGCAGCTCGGCAGGTTGGTCATCGGCGCCGACGAGGGTTTCGGCGCTGATCAGCACCAGGATCTCCGTCGGGCCTTCGCTCTGGCCCGGGCGTCGGCTCTGGCGTCACTGCCACAGCTGGTTCCGTTGTCGGATGTGCCCTTGCGTCCGACTCGCCCCATACCCGATGGGCCGCCGGCGCTGGATGAGGCACCTCCGCCGGACAACAGCAGATCCGAGAGGATGTCCGCCCGCAGCTCGTCCACCCTGCGGGGATCACCGTCGGCCTGCTCACCCCGGGCGGCTCTGCTCAACTGAGTGAAGATCGCCTGCGCATTCTCCGCCGGAAGGAACGCCGAAAGCCACGACATTCCGTCCGCCGCGGGCTCCAAACAGACCTTCCGCTTTCCAAACGCGGTCAGCTGGCGCCCGACGATGCTCTGCGGATACTGGTTTTCCCGCAGCCTCCGTGCCCCCACCCGGAACTGAGCCGGGGTCTGGCCTTCTGCAACATCCAGCAGTTTCGCTTCGAAAGCCGGGAGCTCTTCGAGCTCAATGCCCTGAGTTTGGTCCAACACGGTCTGAGCATGGTTGTAGCCGACTGTGCCCTTCTCGAGCCGGGCCAGGGTCGCCGAGTACGCCTTGCAGAGACTCCCCGCCTCGGACATGAGCCGCTGCCCTGCAGTATCCGGCAGGCAAAGGATCGTAGCTGCCTCGGACGCCGCAAGGCTGAAGGCCATCCCGTTGTCAGGCTTTCCGGACGGGAAGTGCATCTCGTTTTGGAAGATGTTTTCCATCCTGTGCAGGACTTTGGCCTGCTGGGCCTGCGCCCACCGGATCAGATGATCCAGGCGGGAGAGCACAATACCGGCGGTCTCCTCATCCAGCCCGTCCGCGCCCTGCAGGACCAACGTGCCTGAGAAACCGGCAGCGTCCCCCGGACCAGGAGGGCCGTAAAGAGCAGGAAAGCCGTCCGGAGCAGGCGAGGTATCGGGGCGGGCGGAAACATCAGCAGAAGAGACACCGGCAGCGGGAACCGGTACAGCGTGGAAAACCGAGCGGCCGGGAAAAGTCCTGGGCTGATCCATGCCTTCAGGCTTTCACCTGCCTCTGACATTTCCGCCGGGAAAAGAGCCTCAAAAAGCCCAAAAGATCCCTTTTCTGACACCTCAAATACCCGACTTTTCTGGCCAACTACCTGTCTGGGTTCCGGGCAGGGGGTTCGGTGCGCTAGGACGGAGAATTCGCCGTCCGGATGATGTCCTCGAGCTCCTTCTCGCCCAGCAGATTGAACGGCCGGATCAGCTTGTCCGCCGCCACGTAGTAGAACGCGGCGTTGACCTTCTCCAACGGCACCTGCTTCAGCCGCGCCCAGGCCAGGCGGTAGACCGCCAGCTGCACGGCCCGGATTTCCAGCTTGTCCCTGGACGGCGGAGCCCCGGTTTTCCAGTCGATCAAGTCCCAGGTGCCGTCGGGGTCCTGGAACACGGCGTCAATGCGGCCGCGCACCACTACGGCGTCCACCCGGGTCTCCACCGGCACTTCGATGAAGGCCGGAGTGCGCTGTGCCCAGGGTGATGACTCAAAGGTGGCGATCATGTCCTCGAGTTGGTAAGCCTCGTCCACGTAGGCATCCGCTGCGCCGGGGTGCTCGTCAATGTCCAACATTCCGCTGGTGCCGAAGAACTCCTCCACCCAGGCGTGGAAGGCCGTGCCCTTGCGGGCGGCCATGCCCGGCTCCCGCGGAACCGGACGCCGCAGCTGGCGCGTGACTTCATCAGGATCGTCCTTGAGGTCCACCAGCAGTGACGCAGAGATGTGCGCCGGCAGTTCGACCTCCACCACCTGATTCGGCGGGCGGTGGCGTGCCAGGACAAGCTCCACTTCGCGGGCCCACCGGGTGGGTTCAAAAACGGAAGGTGAAGACTCCCGCGGAGGTTCCTCCGCCAGGTCCCCGGCACCGGTCAGGATGTCGATTTCCGCCTGGCCGACACGGCCGGCCTGGCGGGCTGCGGCGTCCAGCACGGCCGCCGCTGCCGCTTCCATCGATCCGCGCCGGTTCCCCAGCGGATCGATGGGCCAGCGTTCCCGGCGGATGTCGGCATTTGCCGGGTTGGTATCGCCCTCCTCATCCGGCTGTACCCAGGACAGCAGAGTGAAACCCGGGGCGCCCGCTGCACCCAGGTCGTAAAGATCCTGCAGATAGCGGGAGACCGCCGTCGGCTTGGACCGTCCGCCGCCCCATACGCTTGACGTGCAGATCAGCACGTACTTGGCGCGGGTAAAGGCCACGTAGGCCAAACGGCGTTCCTCGCGCTCGGCATGCCCGCGCGCGTCCTCACTGAAGAGCTTCTCGCTGTCCACCCAGCCCTTCTGGTCCTCCTGTTCCCAGTCCCACTGCGGCAGGTCGGGAGCATCGCCGCGCAGCGGCCAGGGAATGGAGCCCTCTCCGCTGCTCCACCGGGAATCACGGTCGTTGGGGAACTGCCCCTCGTTCAGGCCCGGAACCACCACGACGTCCCACTCCAGCCCCTTGGACGCATGGACGGTCAACAGCTGCACTGCTTCGCGGCTGGCCTCCAGCTGGGTAACGGGGAGTCCGTTTTCCTCATCGTTCGCGGCCTCAAGCCAGGCCAGGAAGGCCGTGAGGTCCACCCGTTCGCTGGAGGAGCTGAACGTGGCCGCGGCGTCGATGAAGGCGTCAAGGTTCCGGCGCGACTCATGGATGGAGACGCCGGGCTTTGCCGCCACTTCGATATCGAGCAGGATGCGGCGCTCGACTTCGCCGATGAGCGTGGTGAGGTCTTCGCCCACGTAGCTGCGCAGGTCCCTCAGCTCATCGCGCAGCAGCTTCAGCCGGCGCAGCCCTTCCACTGACAGGGACCGTCCGGAGCTGGAAACCCACTCCGGACGCGGCAGGGAGTCAACGGCTTCCACCAGCGACCCGGCCTCGGCCATGTCCGCCTCGACAACCGTTTCGGAGCCGTCCTGCTGCTCATCCGGCCGGTGGACATTGGCGGCGTCGGCCACGGAGACCGCGCGCTCACGGACCCGGACCAGATGCCGTGACCAGTCGGCCAGGGCCATCAGGTCCGCCGGGCCGATGCGCCAGCGCGCGCCTGCCAGGATCCGCAGCATGGAATCCGAACGGCCCGGGTCTCCGAGGACCCGGAGGACTGCCAGCACGTCCACCACTTCCGGGGTGGACAGCAGCCCGCCGAGGCCGACAATCTGCACCGGAATGCCTCGCGCTTCCAGCGCCTCCCGGATTGGCCCGAACTGTTTGCGTCCGCGGCACAGGACGGCCACGGTGGGCTGCAGCGGCCGTCCGGCGTCGTCCGTTTCAAAGCCGCGCCACCCGGGCCGCGGGTTCCGGTACCGCTGCACCTGATCCGCCACGGCGTCGGCCTCGCCCACAACGCCCTCGGCCCCGCCTTCCGGGGGAACCGATACATCCGTCAGGTAACGGCCGAGCAGGACTTCCCCCACCGGCGCCTTGGGTTTGGCCTGCAGCTCGGGAACGTGCGGCAGCCGCTGGCGGGTCAGCCACGGCGCGGTGCTGTTCAGCGGCGCGGAAACGGTGTTGGCGGCGGCCAGGATGGACGTTGAATTGCGCCAGGCGACGGAAAGGTTGGCAACCGGCGCCAGGGCACGGGAGCCGTCCGGCAGGAACAGCGGGAACTGGTCGCGGAAAGTCCCCAGCTGACCGGCGGAGGCGCCGCGGAATCCGTAGATGGACTGGTGCGGGTCTCCCACGGCCGTTACGGCACGGCCGTCACCGAAGAGCTGGGAGAAGAGCACCATTTGGGCGTGCGAGGTGTCCTGGAATTCATCCAGCAGCACCACCTTGTACTTGGCCCGCTCCATTTCCACCGCTTCGGGGATGGTTTCGGCGATGGTGGCGGCCATTTCCACAAGGTCGCCGAAATCCAGCTGCCGGCGTTCGAACTTCGCCCGGCGGTAGGCCTCGACAAGTTCGGTGACGGAGATCCGGGTGCGCAGCCGGTCCAGCAGTTTCTGCACGGCGGCAGTGGCAGCCTTGGGCTTGCCCGCCAGGTACGGCAAACTGCTCACCGCTTGGAGGTGTTCAACAAGGTTCTCCCGGACCTTCGCCGGACTGGTCAGGTGTTCGGCACATTCACCGGCCATCTGCAGGACTCCGTTGACCAGTGTCGACTTTGCGGCGGTGAAATGCTCAAAGTCTCCGGCGTAGGCCTCCACCACTTCAGTGGCGAGCTGCCAGGACTGGGCTCCCCCGAGCATCACGGAATCCCGTTCCACCCCCAGGCGCAGTCCGTAATCATTGACGATGCCGTTGGCGTAGGAATGGTAGGTGGAGACGGCGGGATCCAGCCGGGCGTCCTCGGTGACATCCGGTCCGCTTCCCGGCGGAATGAGGCCGGGGTCCGCGGTGCCCGCGGCCTGGACCCGGTACAGCAAATCCAGGCGTTGCCGGATCCGGGAGTCCAGTTCGCCGGCGGCCTTGCGGGTGAAGGTCACGCCGAGGATCTGCTCCGGACGCACCAGCTGGTTGGCCACGAGCCAGACAACCCGGTCCGCCATGGTTTTGGTTTTGCCGGAACCGGCGCCGGCGATCACCAGCAGCGGCTGAAGGGGTGCCTCGATGATGCCAATCTGGTCTTTGGTGGGGTACTGCACGGGATTGGCCGGGTCGGTGTGCAGCATTTCCGCCAGCTCCCGGGCGGAATAGCGCGGCGGCTGCGGAACTTCGGGGGGAAGCGTTTCGGTCAGGGAGACACTCATTCGGTGACCTGCTTTCCTTCGGGGCACAGCGGGCATATTTCGGGCAGCCGGCAGCCGTGCCCGCCGAATCCGCTGCGGGTGGGGTCATGGACGGTTTCAAAGCTGGCGTCGGACATCAGTTCGGCCGCTGTCCGGACCATGTCCCGGGCTGTGGTGTCCGCGGGGTCGAGCGGGGGCTGCTGCTGCACGGCGACTGATTTGCTGGTGGTTCCCAGCTGGACCAGGGCAGCCCCTCCGGGCCGGGACGGCTGCGCCGGCGCGGCCGCCAGGTTCTCCGGGTCGGGTGCCTCGCGGTTTACCGCGCCTTCCCGCACCGCCTCCTGATACGCGGCCAGCTGCGGGTGCTTTTCCAGGTCGTCCTTTTTCGGAGCTGATTTTCCGGTCTTGAGGTCAACGATGAAGAGCCGCCCCTCGGCGTCGATCTCCAGCCGGTCAATCTGCCCGCGCAGCAGTGCCGTCCTTTCCCGTCCCCGGATTTCCACCGGCACCTCGGCGGCGAAGTCCCGCTCCACGTCGACCAGGGAACGTCCTTCCTGGCGCATGGTGATGACGTAGGCGGCAAGCTTGCGCACCATGGTCTCGGCGCGGCGGAAATCCAGCTTTCCTTCCCAGTTGTCCTTCATGCCCAGTGTCGGCCAGCGGCGCTGAAGTTCCTGGACGTATTCGCCGCCGGAGGCGTCGGGCATATCTTGCGCAATCTGGTGCACCAGGGTGCCCAGGGACCGGGCGAAGTCGGTGGCCTGCTCCCCGCCGGCGGCGGAAACGAACCAGCTCAGCGGCGACTTCATCACGGCGTCCACCTTGGACGGAGACACCGGTATGGGTGTCTCCTCCGGAATGACTGGAGCGGTGGTGGACAGTTCGGCCAGACCCCACCAGTCCGCCGGGGCAGCGCCGGGAACCCGGACCGGGTGGTTGAGCATGGTGCCCAGATGGTGCACCGCTTCACGGGCCAGTTCAGGCTTCTCCTGCGCCTGCTGCGTGTAGGCGCGCAGTTCCGCCACCAGGGACCGCAGGGTCAGGGGGCGCAGCACCTCGGTGCGTTCGCGCTTCACGGCCTGCGGGGGCAGCGGATCCACCAGGTCCAGGAACGCTGAGGGCTGCTCGTCGTCGGATGACACCGCGGTGCAGATCAGCAGCTCGCGGGCCCGTGAGACCGCGGTGGAGAAGCTACGCAGTTCATCGTGCCGGATCGCATGCATCAGCGACTGCGGGCTGCGGTGTTTGGCGAATCCGTCACCGTGTTCGACGGCGGCAACCAGGTCTCCGCTGCCGAGCAGTTCACCGCGCAGGCGCAGGTTGGGCCAGACACCGTCCTGCACGCCGGCAACGATCACCAGAGGCCATTCCCGGCCGGCGGCGCTGGCCGGAGTGAGCAGTTCCACGGCGTCCCGGCGCTGCGCGCGGGCGGCGAGGGTGTCCATCGGCAGCTCGGAACTGGTCAGGTAGTCCAGGAACTGCGCCGGTGTGGAGCCGGGCAACTGGTCCACGTAGCGTTCGGCCGTTTGAAACAGGGCCATGATGGCATCCAGGTCGCGGTCTGCCCTGGCCCCCGCCGGCCCGCCGAACAGAGCCGTTTCGGCCCATTTCTTTGACCAGCCGGAAACCGACCACAGGGCCCACAGCACCGTTTCGGCAGTGGCGCCGGGCTGTTCGGCAGCCTCGCGGCCAGCCCGCAGCATGGCTGAGGTGCGCTGGGCCGAGCGTGCCTCCCAGGACAGTCCGGCGAGCGCAATCCCGCTGGGCGACAGCGGATCAAGCAGGGCTTCCACGAGCAGGGCATCGCTGGTGCGACCGCCCCCGCCGCGCATCTCCTCGCGGCGCAGCGACTGGCGGAGCCTGCGCAGTTCGATCGAGCTGGCCCCGCCGATCCGTGAGGTCAGCAGCGACACCGCCGCCTCGGGGGTGAGCAGGTCCGGGTTCAGGACGACGGCGAACGCCTCCAGCAGCGGCCTCACCGCGGCTTCATCGCGCACCGCCTTTTCCGCGACGGGCACCTTGACATCGATTCCCTGCCCGCTGAGGTAGCGCTGGATGCGGGCCAGCTGGCCGCCGGTGCGCACGATGACGGCAATCTCTTCCAGGCTTCGCCCGTCCAGCAGCTGGGCTTCGAGGATGCGCTGGGCGATGTAGCGCAGTTCGTGCATGGGCGAATCGACAATGTGCGCCTCTGCCCGGCCGACGGCGGGTCCGGCGTCCTCTCCGCTCTCCTCCGCCACCGGTTCCCGCTCGCCCGGCGCCTGCACGTCCGGCTCCTGCACGTCCGCTTCGGCCTGCGGCGCCGCCGGCAGCACCGCGGCCCGGTAGCGCGGAAGCTGCCCGACGACGGAGATCCGGGAAGCGGTCCGAAGCCAGGCCAGCGCAACGGAGCCGGTCAGCCGGTGCGGTCCGGACAGGACGAAGGTCCGCAGTCCTTCTCCCAGCGTGTCGCTGAGCTTGCCCAGCAGGTCCGGCCGGGCTCCGCGGAAGCCCTGCACCACGGTGTCCGGGCATGCCGTCACCACGGTGTCCCGTCCCCGGCCCAGCAGCCCGAGCAGGGCATGGATGGCCGGATTGGCCTCCTGCAGGTCATCAACGAGGATCAGCTGCTGCCGCGCCTGTTCCGCCGCCAGGAACTCCGGGTCGGACTGCAGGATCTCCAGGGCGGTGGTGATGATGCCGGCCGGGTCAAAGGCTTCCGGCATGCGGATGTCGAGCACATCGCGGTACTCCGCGTACAGCGCGCCGGCGGCCACCCAGTCCGGGCGGTTGTGCCGCCGCCCCAGGTCGGCGACCCGTTCCGCGGAAATCCCGTATTCGATGATGCGGTCGAAGAGCTGCCGGATTTCCTGCCGGAAACCGCGCGTGGGCAGGGCAAGGTCCAGTGAATCCGGCCAGGGCAGGGCGGGTACGCCCTGCTGTCCGTGCCCTTCCAGCAGCTCCTTGATGATGACGTCCTGCTCGGCTCCCGAGAGCAGCTTGGGCGCCCGGGTTATGTACGGCAGCCGGCCCTCGGCCTTGGCCCGGCGGATCAGGTCAAAGGCGTAGGAGGCCCAGGTGCGTGCCGGGGACGTGCTCAGGGTGCCGCGGAGCCTGGCGGAGAGGCTGTCCCGCAGCGCAGCCGCAGCCAGCCGGGTGGGCGCAAGCAGCAGCAGGCCTGACGGGTCAAGTCCGGCGTCAATCCGTGCCACGGCCGTTTCCACCAGCACCGTCGATTTCCCGGTGCCGGGAGCGCCCAGGACCAGGACCGGACCGCTGCCCGACGGCAGGTCCACCACGGCCTGCTGGTCCGGGCTCAGCTGCGGGGCTTCGGCGGTTCCGGCCGACGGTCCAACCAGTTGCAGTTTTACGCTCATGCCTCTACTTCATCATGTCCCGCCGACATTCCCGTTTCCCGCCCCGCAAGCTCCGCGCGGACGCTCTCAATCACGGTCCAGTCCCCCTCCGACGGGAACCACCGGGCCGGACCGATCCGCACCCGGTATCCCCCGCCGTCGTCGTCAGGCTTTCCGGACAGCGGAGTTCCCTCGCTGCGGTAGTGGTCCAGGGCGCGCTTTTCGTGGCAGCGCGGCGGTTCACCGCCGGCCCTGATCACGCGCCACCAGGGAAGCCCCGCACCGCTGCCGGACAGCACGGCGCCAACCTGGCGGGGACCGCCGGCGTGCAGAATCTCGGCGACGTCCCCGTAGGAAAGGACCCTGCCGGCCGGTATCAGCGCAACCACTGAACGGACGGCTTCGACATACTCATCGCGCATGCCACCAGCCTAGTCCCCGCCGCTCGGCGCCCGGGAATCTTCGAATGTCAGTGCCCGCCGGTACGTTTGCTTCATGAACAGCTGGCATGAACTCCCCCACGCGGCCTTTGATCTTGAGACCACCGGCCGTGACCCGCATACCGCGCGCATCGTCACCGCATCCGTCATTCTGGTCAACGGGCAGGGCGTGGTCCTGCAGCACCACGAGTGGCTGGCCGCCGTCGAAGAGGACATCCCCGATGAGGCCGCAGCCATTCACGGTGTCAGCACCGAAAGGGCCCGGGCCGAGGGCCGTCCGGCCCCGGAAGTAACCGCAGAAATCGCCGGGGTGCTCGGCGGTTTCTTTGCGGCAGGCGTCCCGGTCCTGGCGTTCAACGCCTGCTACGACTTCACCGTGTTGAACCGGGAATGCGAACGCTTCGGGCTGACCGCACCGGCGCCGGCACCGGTGATTGATCCCTATATCCTGGACAAGCAGGTGGACCGGTACCGCCGCGGCAAGCGAACGCTGACTGCGCTGACCGAGCACTACGGCGTCGGTTTCGAGAACGCACACACCTCAGCCGCCGATGTGATGGCCACGCTGGGTGTCGCCCGCGCCATGGCCGGACGGTATCCGGTACTGCACGGAGATGCCGCGGACCTGCACCGGGCGCAGATCGGATGGGCCGGCGCGCAGGCCGCCAGCTTCCAGGACTACCTCCGGCGCAAGGATCCGGCGGCAGTGGTGGACGGTGCGTGGCCCACCCGTTCCTGACACATGGGCCCGTGAACGTCATGGGGCGCAACATCACTTCGCAGTGTGCCTTCGAGTCCTGTCCGGCGGCCTGTACATGAGATACTTGCACCTGTGTTAGGCGCTGATGGCGCCCCAGGCGCGACCAAGGAGACCTGCGTTTCAGGACCCTCCGGCGGACCGGCGTCTCGTGCCACGTGATTGGCAGACACCCCGCAAAGGCCTCAGCACCCGGACGTGCAAGGCACTTTCCTGTGCCCTCATCCGGCCGCTGACCAGCCCCGATACGTAGACCACGAGGATTAATGATCACAGTTACCGACCTGCGCAAGGTATACCGCCAGGGCGACCGCGATGTCACCGCGCTCGACGGCGTCAGCCTGAGCGTCCCGAAGGGTTCCATTCACGGGATCATCGGACATTCAGGCGCCGGCAAGTCAACACTGGTGCGTTGCCTCACGCTCCTGGACCGGCCGACGTCGGGTTCGGTAACCATCGACGGCCGGGAATTGACCGCGGTAAAAGACTCTGAAATCCGCACGGCCCGCCGCCGCATCGGCATGGTGTTCCAGCACGCGAACCTGATGGATTCGCGCACGGCCGCGGAAAACATCGCCCATCCCCTGGAGCTGGTAGGCGCCAAGAAGCAGGACATCCGGGACAAGGTCTCAGCCCTGCTGCGCCTGGTTGGCCTCGAGAGCTTTGCCGATGCCTACCCCGCCCAGCTCTCCGGCGGGCAGAAGCAGCGGGTGGGCATTGCCCGGGCCCTGGCCTCGGACCCGGACATCCTGCTGTGCGACGAGCCCACCTCCGCGCTCGATCCGGCCACCACCGACGACATTCTTGACCTGATCTCCGATCTGTCGCACCGGCTGGGGCTGACCGTGCTGATCATCACGCACGAGATGAACGTGGTGAAGCGCATCTGCGATTCCGTCTCGCTGCTCGAAGCCGGCCGCGTGGCCGAGCACGGCCCCCTGAACGAAGTTGCCTCCAACCTTCGCGGCCGGCTGGCCAAGGCGCTCATTCCGCTGCCGCCCACCCCGCTTCTTCCGGGTGACCCCACCGGCCCGGTCCTGGAGCTGCTGCTCACCGGCGGCAGCGCCACCGAACCTGTCCTTTCCGCCCTGACCCGGCGCTTCAACACGGATGTCAACGTTTTGGCCGGAAGTGTCGAAACCCTCGCGGGCAGCCGCTTCGGCCGCCTGCGCATCCAGCTTGATGTCCATACGGACATGCAGGCCGTCACCGACTATCTCGCCAACCAGGGCGTTGCCGTGGAGGTGGCAGCATGAACTTCCTCACCGAACTCCTGAACAATCCCGGCATTACCAAGGCGCTGCCCGAATCGATTGTGGAAACACTGCAGATGGTGGCTATTTCCGGCATCGTGACGCTGTTGATCGGCCTTCCGCTGGGCATCTTCCTGCATACCAGTGCTCCGGGCGGGCTGCGGCCCTTCCCCGTGATCAACCGGATCGTCAGCGACATCATTGTCAACATCACGCGCTCCATTCCGTTTGCCATCCTGATGGTCACCCTGATTCCGCTGGCAAGGATCATCACCGGCACTTCGATCGGGCCGATCGCTGCCTGCGTGGCGCTGAGCATCGGCACCATTCCGTTCTTCGCCCGCCTTGTCGAAACGGCGCTGCGGGATGTGTCCGGCGGGAAGATCGACGCCGCCCTGGTCATGGGATCAACTAAGATGCAGGTCGTCACCAAGGTCCTGCTGCCCGAAGCCATGCCCGGCCTGGTGGCCGCGCTGACCACCACCATGGTCACGCTGGTCGGTTACTCGGCCATGGCCGGCATCGTGGGCGGCGGCGGTTTGGGCCGCCTGGCGTACAACTACGGCGTGCAGCGGTTCGACAGCGGTGTCATGGTGGTGACCATCATCGTGATCGTGGCCATTGTCCAGGTCATCCAAATCACCGGCGACATCGTTGCCCGCCGCGTGGACCACCGCTCGGCCGGCGGTTCGGGAAAGCGCCGGCGCCGCCCGGAGCCCGCAGCGGCGGCCGCCGGTGTGGCGGCAGTGCCGGCAGAATCCGCCGGCTCCGCCCAGTCCGTTTCCGCTGAGGACTCCTCCGCTGTCTCCGAAGCACGTGTCCGGCGCTGAGCACCCCGCCGGAGAGGCAACACCCGTTGCCATCCAGAATTTCCGGTCCGCCGTCCCCGCCGTCCGCGGTGCGGCGGCCCGCGAAGCCGCAGCCAGTAGCCGCTAGCTGCTCCCTGTCCGGGTCTGAAGTTTCCATGCCCGGGTCACTTGAAAGGAACGCTTTCCTTGCGTAAATCTCTGACTCTTGTTGCCACCGGTGTGGCCGCTGCCCTGGCCCTTTCCGCCTGCGGAGGATCCGGCGAAGCGTCGTCCACCGTGGATACCCTTGATCCGGCCAATCCCGTCACCCTGACCGTCGGCGCCAGCCCGCTGCCGCACGGGAAGATCCTGCAGTTCATTGACGAAAACCTGGTGGCCGACACCGGCCTGGACCTGGAAATCAAGGAATTCGACGACTACGTCACGCCGAACATCGCCCTTGATGACGGTTCCCTGGATGCGAACTACTACCAGCACCTGCCGTACTTCGAGTCCCAGGTCGAGTCCCAGGGCTACGACTTTGAACACGGTGCCGGTGTGCACGTGGAACCGTATGCCGTGTTCTCCGAAAAGCACGAGGACATCTCCTCGGTTGGCGAGGGTGCCCGTGTCGCCATCACCAACGACCCCTCCAACCAGGCCCGCGCGCTGACGCTGCTGGAAGAAGCCGGGCTGCTGGAAAACGTCGATGCCGAGGCTTCGGTGCTCTCGCTGACGGATGAACAGAACCCCAAGGGCCTGGAATTCGTCGAAAACCAGCCCGAGCTGCTGGTCAACGACCTCTCGGACGCCACCGTCGACCTGGCGATCATCAACGGCAACTACATCCTGGCTGCCGAGCTAAGCACCGATGATGCCCTGCTGGTGGAGTCCGTCGAGGACAACCCGTACGCCAACTTCCTGGCCTGGAAGACCGGCAACAAAGACGCCCGCATCGACAAGCTCGAAGAGCTGCTGCACTCCCCCGAGGTCAAGTCCTACATCGAGGAAACCTGGCCCAACGGCGACGTCACCGCCGCCTTCTAGGTTTCGGTCCCGAACGTCAAAGGAGCCCCGCACCGGTCCAACCGGTGCGGGGCTCCTTTTTGGCGTACAGGGCTACGGCTTGGCGTTGGCCGCTGCCTTCGCCGCTGCCGGAAGGGCTGCGTAAATGCGCTCCATGGCCGCGTCGTCGTGCGCTCCGGAGAGGAACCAGGCCTCGAAGACCGACGGCGGCAGGTAGACCCCGGACTCCAGCATCGAGTGGAAGAACGGCTTATAGCGGTAGGCCTCCTGCGCCTGGGCCTGCTCGTAGTTGTGCACGCCGGTGGCTGAGGTGCCGAAGGCGACGCTGAAGAGGCTGCCGGCACGCTGGATGCTGTGGTCCACGCCGGCGTCCGTCAAAGCGGCGGACACGGCGGCGGACAGCTCGGCGGAGCGGGCGTCCACGGTGGCGTAGACCTCTGCCGTGGCTGCCTTCAGGGTGGCGACGCCGGCGGCCATGGCAATCGGGTTACCGGAGAGGGTGCCGGCCTGGTAGACCGGTCCCAGCGGAGCAAGGTGGTCCATGACGTCGGCGCGGCCGCCCAGGGCTGCCACGGGCATGCCGCCGCCGATGACCTTGCCGAAGGTGAACAGGTCCGGAGTCCAGCCTTCCTGCATGCCGGTGAGGCCCCAGTAGCCGGCCGGACCCGTACGGAAGCCGGTAAGGACCTCATCGAGGATCAGCAGGGCACCGTGGGATGCGGTGATCTGTGAGAGGGCTGCATTGAAGCCCGGCTCCGGCGTGACCACGCCCATGTTGGCGGGTGCCGCTTCGGTGATGACGGCGGCAATATTCGCGCCGTGCTCGGCAAAGGCGGCCTCGACGGCGGTGATGTCGTTGTAGGGCAGGACCAGCGTTTCGGCGGCCGTGGCCTCGGTGACCCCGGCGGATCCGGGCAGCGCCAGCGTGGCCAGCCCGGAGCCGGCGGCGGCCAGCAGGCCGTCGAGGTGGCCGTGGTAGCAGCCGGCAAACTTGATGATCAGGTTCCGGCCGGTGAAGCCGCGGGCCAGCCGAACCGCCGTCATGGTGGCCTCGGTTCCGGTGGAGACCATCCGCAGGCGCTTCACGGCGGGTACCCGGTCCATCACCAGCTGCGCCAGCTCGGCTTCCGCCGGAGTGGAGGCGCCAAAGGAGAGGCCGTTGTCAACGGCTGCGTGCACGGCGGCGATGACGTCGGGATGGGAGTGCCCCACCAGCGCCGGACCCCAGGAGCAGACCAGGTCCACGTATTCGCGGCCCTCGGAATCCGTGATGTACGGGCCTTTGGCGGAAACCATGAACCGGGGCGTGCCGCCCACGGAGCCAAACGCGCGGACCGGGGAGTTCACTCCGCCGGGCATCAGGGCCCGGGCACGGTCAAAGAGTTCCTCGGAGGACGAGTGGGCGGTGACAGGTGAGGTCATTACTTGCTTTCCTTCAGCCAGGCCGCCAGCTCGGTGGCCCAGTACGTGAGAATCATGTTGGCGCCGGCCCGCTTGATGCCCAGGACGGACTCCTCAATGGCCCGGCGGCGGTCAATCCAGCCGTTGGCGGCGGCCGCTTCAATCATCGCGTACTCGCCGGAGATCTGGTAAGCACCCACGGGAACCGGGGACATGGCGGCCACATCGGCCAGCACGTCCAGGTAGCTCATGGCCGGCTTGACCATCACCATGTCCGCGCCCTCTTCCAGGTCCAGTTCAACTTCGAGGAGTGCTTCCCGGCGGTTGGCGGAGTCCATCTGGTACGTGCGGCGGTCTCCCTTCAGCTGGGAATCCACGGCCTCGCGGAACGGGCCGTAGAACGCCGAAGCGTACTTCGCCGCGTAGGCGAAGAGCGAGACATCCGTGTGGCCGGCCGTATCGAGAGCCTGCCGGATGACGGCGATCTGTCCGTCCATCATGCCGGACGGGCCGAGGACATGCGCGCCGGCACGGGCCTGCTCCACGGCCATCCGCCCGTAGATTTCCAGCGTCGCATCATTGTCCACGCGGCCCTGGTCATCGAGGACGCCGCAGTGTCCGTGGTCGGTGAATTCATCAAGGCAAACATCGCTCATGATCACCAGATCATCGCCGACCTCCTCCCGGACAGCGGCGATGCCGCGGTTCAGGATACCGTTCGGATCGGTTCCGGCGCTGCCGGCCGCGTCCCGCTCGGAAGGGATGCCGAAGAGCATGATGCCGCCCACACCCAGCTCAACCGCTTCGGACGCGGCCTTCTTCAGGCTGTCCAGGGTGTGCTGGACGACGCCGGGCATCGAGGAGAGGGGGTTGGGCTCGGTGAGGCCTTCGCGGACAAAGGCGGGAAGAATCAGTTCGGCCGGATCGAGCCGGTACTGGGCGGTAAGGCGCCGCATGGCGGGCGTGGTGCGCAGTCGGCGCGGGCGGTGCTGGGGGAAGCTCATGAAGTTCTGCCTTCCGGATCTGGGGTTGGTTAAGTTGAGGGGCCCGTAGACACAGCAACGGCCAGGGCCTGCGCTATTCCCGCCGGTGTTGGATGCTCCGCCACGGCGTGCGCCGGCTGGCCAAGCTCCGCCATCCGGCCGGCGGTGCTGTCGCCAATGGCCACCAGGAGCGTCCCCTGCGGAAGCGGCGAGCACTGCTGCAGGAAACGCTTGGCGATGCTGGGCGATGTCAGGACGACGGCGCGGGGTCCCTTCGGAATGTCGGCCAGGAACTCCTGCGGAGTGAGGATGCGGGGGCCGCCGGCGGGGCTGCCCTCCAGGGCGGGCGTGAAGCGCACCCCGGTTGCCGGAAAATCAACGGTGCAGTAGGCGGTCACCGGACGGACCTCCCAGCCGAGGCCGGTCAGGGCCGCTGCCAGGGCCGGGTCAGCCAGGTCAGCCTGCGGGAGCAGGATCCTCAGGCCGCGGCCCTCGGGATCCGTTCCCGAGGGATGGGGCCAGGATTCAGCGAGTCCGCGGGCGGACTGGTCTCCCTCCGGCATCAGGTCAACGTCCAGCCCGATGTCCTCGAGCGCCTGCCGCGTGCCGGCCCCCACAGCCGCAATGCAGGTGGCGGAAGGTACGGCGGAGGTCACCGGAACACCGAGCGCCGCGCAGCGCCGGACCATGGCCCGGACGGTGGTAACGCTGGTGAAGATCACCCAGGCGAAACGTCCGGACCGCAGCGCCTTTAACGCCCGGTCAAGCTCGGCGGTGTCGGCGGGAAACTGAAAGTCGATCAGCGGCATCAGGGCCACGTTGGCACCCTGCTGTCCAAGTTCGGCGGCCATGGCCGCCGCGCGGTCGGGCGTGCGCGGCAGGACCACGGTCAGCCCGGCCAGTCCGGAACCGGGTTTCCTCGCTGCCACGTCAGCAGCCCGGAGCGCGGCGCATCAGCTGACCGCGAGGTCCGTCAGGGACGCCGCACCCGCAGCGAGCAGGTCCTCGGCGAGGCGGACGCCCAGGGCACGCGCGCCGTCCTCATCCAGCACCGCGGTTGCGGCCGAACGCCGCATAACCCGGGTTCCGTCATCACTGCACACCACGGTTTCCAGGTGCAGGCGGGTTTCGGTCAGCGAGGCCAGCGCGCCAATGGGTGCGGTGCAGCCGGCTTCGAGCCGGTTCAGCAGTGCCCGTTCAGCGGTGACCGTCAGACGGGCGGCATTGTTGTCATACGCGGCCAGGGCGCGGCTCAGCCGGCCCTCGGCGGCGTCGGGGCTGCGGCATTCCACCGCCAGCGCTCCCTGGCCCGGTGCCGGCAGCATGAGAGACGGGTCCAGGAACTCTGAGACCATTTCCAGCCGGCCCAGCCGGGCCAGGCCGGCTGCCGCCAGGACAACGGCGTCAAGATCACCCGGAGCTCCTTCAATGAGGCCGGCCACGCGGCCCAGCCGGGTGTCCACGTTGCCGCGGATATCCACCACGTCCAGGTCCGGGCGTGCGGCGCGCAGCTGTGCGGCCCGGCGCGGAGAACCGGTCCCCACTTTGGCACCCTCCGGCAGCTGGGCCAGGGTCAGCCCGTCCCGGGCGCACAGGGCGTCCCGGACGTCGGCCCGTGCCGGGATGGCTCCGATGGTCAGGCCATCGGCAGCCCCGGTGGGCAGGTCCTTCAATGAGTGCACGGCAACGTCGCAGTCCCCTGCCAGCAGCGAGTCACGCAGCGCCGCGACAAAAACTCCGGTGCCGCCAATTTGGGACAGCGCGGCGCGGTTGATGTCGCCTTCGGTGCGCACGCGCACCAGTTCGACGTCGAACCCGCCCAGTTCCGACAGCGCGTTGGCCACGGTGGTGGTCTGCGTGACGGCCAGGGCGCTGCCCCGGGTACCGACCAGCACCGGATCATGCGCCACTACTGCACACCCACGGTGGAGTCGGCGCCGGCGATGGTCGGCTTCTCGCCGCGCAGGTTGGCGCAGCAGTTCGGACGGCAGACGTCGTACCAGGGGCCAAGCTTGGTCAGGGCCGGCCGGTCGGTAATCGTGTTTTCCTCGGTGCGCTCGCACAGCAGGTCCACGAGGCCTGCGACAAAGGTCTCATGGATGCCCGGGGTTGGGGCTCGGTGCGCAGCCAGGCCCAGCTCCCTGCAGGTCTCCATGGCCTCGGTGTCCAGGTCCCACAGAACTTCCATGTGGTCGCTGACGAAGCCCAGCGGAACAATGACGGCGCCCTTGACGCCCTTGGCGGGCAGTTCGGCAATGGCGTCGTTGATGTCCGGTTCCAGCCACGGGGTGTGCGGGGATCCGGAGCGGGACTGGTAGACCAGCTGCCAGTCCACGCCGGCGGCTTCCGGGATGCGGTCCATGATGGCGCGCGCGTTGGCCAGGTGCTGCGCCACGTAGGCGCTGCCTTCCTCGAACTCGCGGTCGCGCGGGCCGGAGGCTTCGGCGTCGGCGGTGGGAATGGAGTGGGTGGAGAACAGGATCTCGATCTTCCCGTCTTCGTCCCCGCGAGCGGCCAGCTGCTCACGGACGTTCGCCAGGGAGTCGCGGACGCCTTCAACGAAGGGCTCCACGAAACCGGGGTGGTCGAAGTACTGGCGGACCTTGTCCACCTGCAGCTTCTTGTCCAGGCCAGTGGCGACCAGGTTCATGCCCAGGTCTTCGCGGTACTGGCGGCAGCTGGAGTAGGAGGAGTACACGCTGGTGGTAACCATCAGCAGGCGCCGGTAACCCGAGTCGTACGCTTCCTGCAGCACGTCCTTGATGTACGGAGCCCAGTTGCGGTTGCCCCACAGCACCGGGGTGTCGATGCCGCGGCGCTTCAGCTCGGCTTCGAGGGCCGCCTTCAGGGCGCGGTTCTGCTCGTTGATGGGGCTGATGCCGCCGTTGGCGCGGTAGTGGGTTGCCACCTCTTCCAGACGCTCATCCGGGATGCCGCGCCCGCGGGTGACGTTGCGCAGGAACGGGATGACGTCTTCCTGCCCTTCGGGGCCGCCAAAGGATGCCAGCAGAATGGCGTCGTAGTGCTTGGGAGCCATCCGCCCGTTCTCGTCAACGCCCTCAAACGGGTTCAGGGCTTCGGACCCGCTGCTGGAGTCGTTGTTCAGGGATGTTGTCATTTCAGTACCTCGGCAACTTCGGCGGCGGCGATGCGCCGGCCGGTGTAGAAGGGAGTTTCTTCGCGGACGTGGTTGCGTGCCTCGGTGGAGCGAAGGTGGCGCATCATGTCCACGAGGTCAACCAGCTGGGGTGCTTCCAGGCCCAGGATCCATTCCCAGTCACCCAGGGCAAAGGAGGCAACGGTGTTGGCCAGGACCTGGGGGAATTCGCGGCCCAGCATGCCGTGGTCGCGCAGCATCTTGCCGCGCTCCTCGGCGGGGAGGATGTACCACTCGTAGGAGCGGACAAACGGGTACACGCAGATCCATGCTTCGGGAGCGATGCCCCGGGCGTAGGAGGGCCAGTGGTTCTTGGAGAACTCGGCGTCGCGGTGCACGCCCATGGCGGACCAGACGATTTCAGTGCCGGTAAACAGTCCGGACCGGCGGATTTCGCGGATCGCCGCCTGCAGGTCCTCGGCCCGGCCGCCGTGCAGCCAGACCATGATGTCGGCGTCTGCGCGCATTGCGGATACGTCGTACAGTCCGCGCAGGGTTACTGACCGTGAGGAGAGGTCCTGCGTCAGGGCCTCGAAGGCCCTGATGTTCTCTTCGGCGTCGGCGGGTTCAGCGCCGGCTCCACCCTCGGCTGACCGCTTGAAAACGGTCCAGAGGGTAAAGAACTGCTCTTCGGCGGCGGCTGTTTCTTCGGTGGTCTGACCCATGGGCTCACTCATGATTAACAGTCTGCCCTTCCGGGCAGGCTTAGACGAAATACTCCACTTCTACTTCTTGTAGAAAGTGGTTAATGTCACAGTTGGTCCAGCTGCTCCGCCAGGCCCGTTATCCGGGTCCTGGTATCGGCGGTCACGGCAGCCAGTCCAGTGCCGGCGAGCCAGGCTCCCACCACTTCAAGTCCGGGCACGGCGTCCACCGCCGCACGGACCGCAGTGACCCGCTCCCGGTGCCCGACGGCGGCGGAGGGCAGAGCGCCAACCCAGCGGACCACATCCCAGCCCACCACGTCGTCAACGCCCAGCGGGACCTGCAGCAGCACGGACGCGTCCGCCAGCGCCTGGGCAAACAGGTCCTCGTCGTCCCGGTTCACCGGGCTTGGCCGCGTCTGCGCGCCGGCGGGGGCCGCACTGAGTGCGCGCCCGTAGGACAGCCGCAGAACGTGCGTCCCCGGTCCCGTGGAGTCCGCCAGCCACTGCCACTTGGCCGTGGCGTGCGTCAGCGCTTTGGCGTCCACCGCTTCAACGTCCTCCGCCACCAGGACACCGGTGCCGCGGGGGTTGGCATCCAGGTCCGGCTGGTCCACCACCAGGGTCACGAGGGCGACGCCGGGCCCCGGACCGGGACGCGCGGCTGCGAGTTCCGGGACGGTGTCGGCCAGCAGTTCGACGGCGGTGGGCCCGTCGGTGGCCATCACCAGCGCATCAGCGGACAGCGTGCGGCCGGCGGCGGACACAATCCAGCCGTCAGCGCCGCGTTGGACCGACTCAACGGCCACCCCGGTGTCGATCTTGACGCCCAGCGCCGCCAGGTCCTCTTCCAGCGCCCTGCTGAGCATGCCCATGCCGCCGGCCAGGCCGGCAACGGTGGACCCGGCCGGAGCCGCGGCCCGCATGGCACCCACCGCGGCTGCAAGGGAACCGTGCTTTGCCAGCGCCGCGCGCAGTCCCGGTGCCACCGAGTCCACGTCCAGGACGTCCGGATCCGAGGAATAGACGCCCCCGACCACGGGTGCCACGAGCCGGCGCAGCACGGCATCACCCATGCGTGCACGGACAACCTCGCCGAGGCTGAGGCTTTCCTTCCGGGCCAGGGAGCCAACCGGCAGGATCCTGTCCAGGGCGGCACGTGCGGCACCGGCGCGTCCAATCGCCCGGACAATCTCGGGAGCGCGCGGGTCCGCGGGAATGCCGAGCATCCCGGTTTGCGGCATCCGCTGGGCGGCAGCTGCGACGTCGTCACCGGACAGCTGCAGCCATGCGCCGTCCCGGTTGGGGTTCACGACGGCGCCGCTGAGTCCCAGCTCCTCAATCAGGTCGGGCACGGCGCGGGACCGGGTGGCGAAGGACTCCGCTCCGCTGTCCAGGGTCAGCCCGGCAACCGAATGGGTGCCCACACAGCCGCCAAGGGAAGCGCCGGCCTCGAGCAGCGTCACGGCCAGGCCGCGGCGGGCCAGGTCCCGCGCTGCGATGAGTCCGGAAATACCGCCGCCAACCACCACGGCGCTGCGGGCCTCAGTGATGGGCACGGATACGGGTTCAGCCGCGGGAGCGGGCTTGCGGACGGCCGGGAAATGGGGAAGAACCGGGCGGTGCGGCATGGTTACGGCTCCACCGAGTGGATCAGCTCAACGACGCGCGTCAGGACGTCCGGATTGGTGTCCGGCGGAACTCCGTGGCCCAGGTTGACCACATGGCCCGGCGCATTCGCTCCGGCTGCCAGCACGTCCCGGACGTGGGCCTCGAGCACCGGCCAGGGAGCTTCCAGCAGAGCGGGGTCAATGTTGCCCTGCAGCGGCGTGGTGCCGCCCAGCCGGCGGTTGGCCTCATCAAGCGGCAGTCGGTAATCCACGCCGACAACGTCAACGCCGACGTCGCGCATTGCTCCGAGCAGTTCGGAGGTGCCCGTGCCGAAGTGAATCAGCGGGGCACCCAGGTCACGGACATGGTCCAGGGCGCGCGCCGAGGCCGGTGCCACATGGCGGGTGTAATCGGCCAGGCCAAGGGATCCCGCCCAGGAGTCGAACAGCTGCCCGGCACTGGCTCCGGCCTCAAGCTGGGCGCGCAGGAACATGCCCGAAGCGTCGGCGGCCCACTGCGTCAATGCCTGCCAGGTCTCGGGATCGGCGTGCATCATGGTGCGGGGGCCGAGGTGGTCGCGGGACGGCTTCCCCTCCACCATGTACGCGGCAAGCGTAAAGGGCGCACCGGCAAAGCCGATCAGGGGCGTGCTGCCCAGCTCGGCCACGGTCAGGCGGACGGCTTCACGGATTGGTTCCAGTGATTCCTCGGTCAGGACCGGCAGGGCGGCTGCGTCGGCTGCGGTCCGCACCGGCGCTCCCAGGACCGGGCCGACACCCGGAACGATGTCCACGTCAACGCCGGCGAGCTTGAGCGGAATAACGATGTCCGAAAAGAAGATCCCGGCGTCCACGTCGTGCCGGCGGACCGGCTGCAGGGTGATTTCCGAAGCCATGGCCGGGTCCAGGCACGAATCCAGCATGGCCGTCCCCTCCCGCAGCTTGCGGTATTCCGGAAGTGACCTGCCGGCCTGCCGCATAAACCAGACCGGCCGGCGGGACGGAGTTCCGCCGCGGTAAGCGGTAATCAGGGGGGAATCGGCCGTGCGGCCATCCATGAGCGGATGAGAGGCGCTAAGAGTCATACCCTGATTCTCTCCAAAATCCCCGCCGAAGGATAACCAGGGTCCCGGGCCGGGGCCCGGATGGCATCAGGGGTGATGGGAAACACCCCGGAAAGGGGTGTTTGTTAGGGCGCCCTATTGGGGTGAACACCACCCCGGTGGCTAGTATTGAGGCACTGTGGTTCTACTTTCCCTTATTGCGACGCATTCCGATGTTGATCTGGAAACTGTTGCCCGCCTCAGCGCCGGTGCATCCCAGGTCTCCTCCTCCCTGCTCGAAACCGGCTCGCCGGTGTCCGGATCCGTGGTCCTGGCAACCTGCAACCGCTTCGAGGTTTACTGCGAAGCGCGGTCGGAGGCGGACATCGAAGCAGCCCGCTCCGCCGTCGTCGCGGAAATCAGCCGGCACTCCGGACTGAACAAAGACCTGGTGTCGCGCTCCTTCACCACAAACACGGGTGAATCGGTGGCCAAGCACCTCTTCGCCGTGGGCGCCGGACTGGATTCCGCCGTCGTCGGCGAACGTGAAATTGCCGGCCAGGTCCGCAGGGCGCTGATTGAAGCCCAGGAAAAAGGCACAGCCAGCGGCGGCCTGACCAGGCTTTTCCAGACCGCTTCCCGCACCGCCAAAGATGTTGGCGCCCTGACAGCCCTCGGCAAACGGGGGCTTTCCATTGTGTCTGTGGCGCTGGAGCTGGCCACCGATCTGTCAGTGGACATCGACTGGCGCAACAAGTCGGTGGTCGTCTTCGGCACCGGCGCCTACGCCGGGGCCACCATGTCGCTGCTCAAGGAGCGCGGCTGCACCGACATCAGCGTGTATTCCTCCTCCGACCGGGCTGAGTCGTTTACGGCTTCCCGCGGCGGAACACCGCTGACCCGCGATTCGCTTCCCGCCGCCCTTGCCGCCGCCGACGTCGTCATTGGCTGCAGCGGCAGCGACAGCCAGGTCAGCGCAAGGGACATCAGCAGGGTCCGGGCGCACAGCAACAAGCCGCTGATCATCATTGACCTGGCGCTGACCCACGACTTCGAGCCCGCCGTGCGCGAAGTTGAGGGCGTGGACCTGATCACCCTCGAGTCGGTGCGCCTGGCGGCTCCCGCGGAGCAGGCCGAATCCCTGAAGCAGGCCAGCGGGATAGTGGCTGACGCCGCCAAGGCCTTTTCCGAACTGCAGCTAAGCCGGCAGATGGACTCCGCCATTGTGGCCCTGCGCCGGCACACCCTCAACGTCCTGGATTCCGAGCTCGAGAAGGTCCGCGCGCAGCACGGCTGCACCGGTGCCGCCGAGGAAGTGGAATTCGCCATGCGCCGCATGGTCAAGCAGCTGCTGCACGTCCCCACGGTCCGCGCACGCGAGCTCGCTGCCAGCGGACAGCAGGACGACTACATTAAGGGACTCGAAGCCCTGTTCGGCATTACTCCCGATCAGCCGGTTCAGCGCCGTCCCGCGGTTCCGCCGCACGGCAGCCTCTCCGGACACCACGGCGTCCCCGCGGCCGACGACACCGACACCGCGGAGTCCGCCTAGCTCCTTGGGTTCTTGACCCTTCGCCTAATACACCGGCTTTGCCGGCTCAATTTCGCGCACCCACTCCAGGATTCCCCCGGCCACGTTGTAGACGTCCGGGTATCCCCGGCCCCGAAGAAACGCTGTCACTTCGGCTGACCGGACCCCTGACTTGCAGTGGACGTAAAGCTCCCGGCCACGCCCCGGCAGCTGCTCCCCCGAGAGGATGCCGGCCCTTGGCATCAGCACCGCGCCGGGGATGCTCACTATCGCGTGCTCACCGGGTTCCCGGACGTCCAGCAGATCAAAATCCCGGGTCCCGGCACTTCGTTCGGCCAGCAGCCGTTCGAGTTCCCGAACGCCGACGGCGGGGATTTCGGCGTCGCTCCCGCCGGCGGTTGTTCCGCGCGGCGGCAAGCCGCAGAAGGCCTCGTAATCCACCAGCTCGGTGACGGGCACGGCCGCCGGGTCCTTGCGCACCCGAATCTGCCGCCAGACCATATCCAGGGCGTTCAGCACCAGCACCCGGCCCAGCAGGGTGGTCCCGGTGCCGGTAATGAGCTTGATGGCTTCGTTGACCATTACGGATCCGATTTGTGCGCACAGCACCCCCAGCACCCCGCCCTCCGCACAGGAGGGAACGGAACCGGGCGGCGGCGCCTCCGGATAGAGGTCCCGGTAGGTTGGCCCGTACTGTCCCCAGAACACGCTCACTTGACCGTCAAAGCGGAGAATGGAACCCCACACATAGGGTTTACCCAGGATTTCGGCTGCGTCGTTCACCAGGTAGCGGGTGGCGAAGTTGTCGGTGCCGTCCAGGATCAGGTCATAGCCGGCAAAGATCTCCAGCGCGTTGGAGGCATCCAAGCGGACCGGATGCAGCACCACCGTGACCAGGGGATTGAGCTCGAGAACGCTGCGGCGGGCGGACTCGGCCTTGGAACTGCCGACATCGGTTACCCCGTGGATCACCTGGCGCTGCAGATTTGAAAGTTCCACCGTGTCGTCGTCGATGATGCCCAGGGTTCCCACGCCGGCCGCCGCCAGATACAGCAAAGCAGGCGACCCCAGTCCCCCGGCGCCGATCACCAGGACACGCGCGTTTTTCAGGCGCCGCTGGGCCTGGATCCCGAACTCGGGCAGCAGAAGGTGCCGGGAATACCGCAGGGTTTCCTCGTCGCTCAGCCCTTCTGCAGGCTCAACCAGCGGCGGAAGTGCAACATGCTGCTCAGTCATGAATCCCAATCTAGTACCGAATCGCGCAGCGGAAACCTGTTGGACTTATTACCCGCGGGTAAACTGAAATCCGTTATCCGGGCACCTTCGCCCGGTGCCGTTGAGAGGTCCGTACACGTGAGCAGCCAGCAAACCGGCAAATCCACCCGCCTGCCCCGGGAGGAACGCCGCCGCCAGCTGCTGAGCGCCGCGCAGGAAGTCTTTGTCAGCAACGGTTTCCACGGAGCCGCGATGGACGACATCGCCGAAGCCGCGCATGTCAGCAAGCCCGTGCTCTACCAGCACTTTCCGGGCAAGCGCGAGCTGTACCTGGCGCTGCTGGAGAACCATCTGGGGACGCTGACGGAGTTCCTCAACTCCGCGCTGACCTCCACCACGGACAACAAGCTGCGGGTCCGCGAAACCATGCGGGCATACTTCCGCTTCGTGGCCCAGGACAGCCAGGGGCACCGGCTGGTCTTCGAATCGGACCTCACGAACGACGTCGAGGTCAGCGCACGGATTGAGGAGTTCAACGCCCGGTTCGCGAGCAGCATTGCCGGGGTGATCGCTGAGGACACCAAGCTTTCGCCCGTCGAGGCAACCCTGCTGGGCCGCGCGCTTGCCGGAATGGCTCAGGTCAGTGCCCGCTACTGGCTCGAGACCGACGGGGACCTGGACATCGATGCGGCTTCCGAACTTATTTACCGTTTAGCTTGGCGCGGAATCAGCCGGTTCCCCAAGGAGATCTAGAGTAGATTCCGAAGCGGATACATTCGTTAATACAGGAGGCACCACGGTGGAAGTAAAAATCGGTATTCAGAATGTTGGCCGCGAGATTGTCTTTGAGTCGAGCCAGACCGCCGACGCGGTAGCCGATGTGGTGGCTGAGGCCCTCAGCGCCCAGAAGGAACTGCGCCTGAAGGATGACAAGGGCCGGCTCATCATGGTTCCCGCCGGCTCCATCGGCTACGTGGAAATCGGTGCTGAAGAGGTACGGCGCGTCGGCTTCGGCGCCCTCTAGGCTTCGGACAGGAAGATGGCCAGCCTGATTGTTGCCGTTGTTGCCTCTTTGGCAGCCGGTTTCATCGTGTGGGGCGCTGACCGGCGCCGGTCCCGCTATGGCGTCTTCCTGCTCCCGGGGCTTGGCGTGGTGGCCGGGCTGCTGCTGTGGGTGGTGCTGCAGCTGGCCGGTGCCGGGTCCGATCCGGACCTGCACTGGCTCGTCTGGGCCCTGCCCCCGGTGGCTGCCGCCGCCTGCGCGGTGACGACAGCACTCGTCCTGGGCCCGGCGCGCGAGTCGCGGGACAGCGCCGAACTGGAACGTGTCCTGCGCCTCTAGCCTTCGGCTCCTTCGCGCAGATTCGCGCAGGGCCTTCCCGGAATCCTTCGCGCACATCAGGGGCCTTCCCGGAATCCTTCGCGCACATCAGGGGCTCAAGAAGGCGTTCTGAGGCCTTTTGGTCCCCTCATCTGCACGAGAGATGTTTTGATACCCCGTTATCTGCACGATAGATGCTCGGTGGCGGGTTGATACCCCGTTATCTGCACGACAGATGATCCCGATGGCGCCATTGAGGCCATCCGCACGTTAAGGCGCCGCACTTTCAGGCGGTTAGGCCCAGCCGGCTCATGCGGCGCGAGTGGTTCCGGGTCAGCGATGCAAAAAGGGTTTTGACCTCGTCCTCGTAGACGCCCTGCTCAGTGTCCGGCAGCAGCCCTCCCAGCACGGCCCGTTCCAGGACGACCCGCTGCGCCTGGGTCAGTGCTTCTCCGACCAGGCGCCGTCCCCACAGTGCCAGCCGCGAGGACAGCCGCGGATCATCCGCCAGCGCCTGCTGAAGCCTTGCCTCGAGAACGGCGCCGGTTGGTTCGTCCTCCTGCAGCCCAAGCACCAGCTCCGCCGTCTCCGGATCCAGCCGGGATGCAACTGCCTGATAAAAGTCATCGGAAATGCCGTCAGTCACGTAGAACTTCATCAGCGACTCGAACCAGTCGGCCGGCCGCGTCCGGTCGTGGAAGGCATCCACTGACGGCTGGAACGGCCGCATTGCCGTTTCGGGATCCAGCCCGAGGCTCCGGAGATGTCCGGTCACCCGTTCAAAGTGCCCGTATTCGCGGACTGCCAGCCGCCCCAGGACGGTCCGGTCATGCAGGGTGGGCGAAAACCGCGCGTCGGAGGACATCCGCTCGAAGGCCGACAGCTCACCGTAGGCCATGACACCGAACAGGTCGGCGAGGAAGCGGCGGTACAGCTCCGCCGGATCGGGGGAAGGATCCCGCAGATCCGGGCCGTGAGGGGCAGGGGGCTGGGAACGGGTCCGGTTCGTCATGCAGTTCAGCGTACCGCCAGCACCCGGCCGCGCGCCGCACCCGCTCCCAATGCGCTCTCCTTGGCACCCACCGGTTAGACTTGTTGGGTAGTAAAAGGATGCCCGGTCGTCTGATAGACCTTAGCCAGACCCGCAACACCTACGCGATCTTGATATTTTTGGCCGCCGCCCGTGCCCGATGCACCGCGGCGGACCTGCAGTTGTTAGCCCGCGATCGGCTTCCGCTGGACGCATCATGCGCGCGCCATCCGCTCCGGTATGGGCTCTCACAGCCACTCGTCGAGCATGGCGCCGCGATGCCTAACTGAACGGTATTTAATTGAACACTGAACTTCCCCAGGTGGACGACACCCGTCACCTCACCGCTGATGACAGCAACGAAGCTCTGTCCGTGGCCGAAACCCTCGCCACGTCGCAGGCGGCAGCCGAAATTCCCGAACTGACCTTCGCGGACTTCGGCGTCCGCCCCGACATCGTGCAGTCGCTGGCCGAGGCCGGAATCACCCACCCCTTCCCGATCCAGTCCATGACGCTTCCGGTTGCCCTCGGCGGCCACGACATCATTGGCCAGGCCAAGACCGGTACCGGCAAGACGCTGGGCTTCGGCATTCCCGCCATCCAGCGCGTCATCGCCCCGGATGACGAGGCCTATGCCTCCCTTGCCGTGCCCGGCGCACCGCAGGCACTGATTGTGGTGCCCACCCGTGAGCTTGCCGTCCAGGTGGCCGGCGACCTCTCCACCGCGGCCAAGCGCCGCGGCGCCCGCATCGCCACGATCTACGGCGGCCGCGCCTACGAGCCGCAGATCGAATCACTGACCTCCGGCGTGGAGATTGTGGTTGGAACCCCCGGCCGGCTCATCGACCTGTACAACAAAAAGCACCTCTCGCTGAAGAACGTCCGCATCGTGGTGCTCGACGAAGCTGACGAAATGCTGGACCTGGGCTTCCTCCCCGACGTCGAAACCCTGATGGCCGCCACCCCCGCCGTCCGCCAGACGCTGCTGTTCTCGGCCACCATGCCCGGCGCCGTCGTCGCCATGGCACGCCGCTACATGACCAAGCCCACCCACATCCGCGCCGCCGATCCGGATGACGAGGGGATGACCAAGAAGGACATCCGCCAGGTTGTCTACCGCGCCCACAACCTCGACAAGAGCGAAGTGGTGTCCCGCATCCTGCAGGCGGAAGGCCGCGGCCGCACGATCATCTTCACCAAGACCAAGCGCACGGCAGCCAAGCTGTCGGAGGAGCTGACCGACCGTGGCTTCGCCGTAGCCGCCATGCACGGCGACCTGGGCCAGGGTGCCCGCGAACAGGCCATGCGCGCCTTCCGCAACGAAAAGGTGGACGTCCTCGTCGCCACAGACGTCGCCGCCCGCGGTATTGACGTCGACGACGTCACCCACGTCATCAACTACCAGTGCCCCGAAGATGAAAAGACCTACCTGCACCGCGTGGGCCGCACCGGCCGTGCCGGCAACAAGGGCACCGCAGTGACCTTTGTCGACTGGGATGACGTTCCCCGGTGGGGCCTGATCAACAAGGCCTTGGGCCTGGACCAGGCCGAGCCTGTGGAGACCTATTCCTCGTCCCCGCACCTCTACACGGATCTGAACATTCCCGCCGGCACCAAGGGCCGGTTGCCGCGCAACAAGCGCACCCACGCCGGGATTAACGCCGAGCAGATCGAGGATCTTGGCGAAACCGGCAAGAAGAACACCTCGGCGCCGTCCCGTGACGGTGCCCGCGGCGGCGACCGTTCCCGTACCCGGGGTGACCGTCCCCGCAGCAGCGACCGCAACGGTGACCGTCCCCGCAGCAGCGACCGGTCACGCTCGGAAAAGCGGGACGCCCCGCGCCGCTCCGACGTTGAAACCGCTGCCGCACCGGCACAAAAGGCTGAGGCCCCCGCAGCAGCGGCCGGCGCTTCGGCTGACCGTCCCCGCCGCAGCCGTTCCCGCACCCGCCGCCGCAACGGCGAAGTGGTTGGCGGCTCCGCCTCCGCCGCCGAATAGCCGGGCAGCACCACAAGCCCATGAGCACACCCCTCTGGTCGCCGGACGGCAGGTCTATGGTGGTACACGCGGACAACGCCGTGTTCCTGCCGACCCTGCCGGACGGCGCCTTCACCATGATTTATGTGGATCCCCCGTTCAATACCGGCCGGTCGCAGCGGCGGCAGCAGACCACCATGGTCCGCAGCACCGACGGCACCGGTGACCGGGTGGGTTTCAAGGGCCGCAGTTACAGCACGGTCAAGGGCCTGCTTTCGAGCTACGACGACGCCTTCGAGGATTACTGGGCGTTCCTGGAACCCCGACTGGCCGAGGCATGGCGCCTGCTGGCCGACGACGGCACGCTGTACGTGCATTTGGACTACCGCGAGGTGCACTACGCCAAGGTGATGCTCGATGCCCTGTTCGGGCGGGACTGCTTCCTCAACGAAATCATCTGGGCGTACGACTACGGCGGACGGGCGAAGAACCGCTGGCCGGCCAAGCACGACAACATTCTGGTCTACGTGAAAAACCCGGCGGCCTACCATTTCGACAACACCGAAGTGGACCGGGAGCCGTACATGGCCCCGGGACTGGTGACTCCGGAGAAGGTGGCTCTGGGCAAGCTGCCCACCGACGTCTGGTGGCACACCATCGTCTCCCCCACCGGCAAGGAGAAAACAGGCTATCCGACGCAGAAACCGGAGGGCCTGCTACGCCGCACCGTGGCTGCCAGCAGCCGTGAGGGTGACTGGGTCCTGGACTTCTTCGCGGGCTCCGGCACCCTGGGCGCCGTTGCCGCGAAGCTGAACCGCAAGTTTGTCTGCGTGGACGCGAATCCCCAGGCCATCGAGGTGATGGCCAAACGGCTCGGGCACGCAGCCGATCTGGTGACCGCCGAAGCGGTGTCCGCTGCTGCGGCCGGTTTAGACGCGGCGGCGGATTCAGGCGCGGTGGCCCCTTCAGAAGCGGCTGGTTCAGTCGCTGCGGACGATTCAGCCGTTATGACCGCCGACGCCGGATAAGGCAAAGACACGAAACACAAAAAGCGCCGTCCGTGCAGGGATCCCCTGCACGGACGGCGCTTTTATGCTCCCGGCCGGATCTGCCGGGCCTAGATGATGCTTCGTCCTTCGCGGCGTGACTGGACCCAGTCACGGAAGAAGGCGCGGACAATCTGCACCAGGACGCCGGCCACAATGACGGGCCAGACAAGGACGTAGACAGTAAGCCAAATTGTTTCCATCAGTGCTCTCCTTGGATCAGGACTACGGGGGGGGATCAGGGGTGCGGGGTCAGGACTTTGCGGCGGATATCGTCTCCGCGGGGGTGCGGTTGTCGAAGTCCCCGATCCGCTGCTGGATGGTGTCGAAGTCGAAGTTCGATGGATTGCGCACCGACATCAGGAAGCAGATGACCGTGCTTACGGCATAGGCAACAAGGGAACCGGTCAGCACCTCGTAGTCGTGAAGGAAACCCATCACGAACGGAGCCGACACGGCGGCACCGGCGGCTCCGATGAACAGCGCCGGCCTCAGTCCCAGGAAACCGAAGACCATCAGCCCGAGGACTACGCCGATTCCGATGACCGACACGGCATCGAAGACATACCCTGTGGCGCCGTCCATGGAGAACCAGGCAAAGCGCACCGGGATGAACACCGCAAGGGCGGCCAGCACCGAGACGGTGAAAGCACTGTTGGTGACTTTGTCCCAGTAGAAGCTGGCCAGCACAGGGAAGACCAGGGCACCCCAGAGTGCGCCGACGAAGACCAGCAGGTCGAGGATGTTCAGCTGTCCGCTGGCGAAGTAGAGGCCGGCACCGGTGGCCGCCACCATGGACAATCTGCCAATCAGGAGCATGGTCTTGGGATTGGCCTTGCCTCGTTTGGCGATGTTCTGGCCGTAGACGTCAGCCATCATGATGGAGGACAGCGCCGACAAGTCGGAGTCCGCGGTGGAGGAAAGGGAACCAAGGATCATGATGAAAAAGACACCCAGCAGGATCGGGCCGAGGTAGGTGGTGGCCATCTGCGGGATCAGGTTATTGAGGTCATTGTCGACCGGGCTGATTCCCAGGTACAGCGCCATGACGCCGAGCATGCCGATGCCGATGACGGTCGCGCCGTAACCCACAGTGGCGGTGACGAAGGTTTTCTTGATCATGTCCTCACGGACCGCGAACAGCCGCTGGGCAATGGTCTGGTTGCCGATGGCATACGCGAGGACCGCCGCAATGTACGGGGCGCCCTGGTTGAGGAAGGCGTCGGAGGAGAAGAAGTTCGATTGCTGGGGAGTGAGGTTCGCGGCCCCGGCTTCAAACATGGACGGCCCGCCGGCTGCGAAGAAAACCACCGGAATAATGACGACGACGGCGCCGAGCATGGCGACCACCTGGGCAAAATCAGTCAGGACGGAGGCCCGGAACCCGGACCACAGGGTGTACAGCAGGACTCCCGCGGCGACGGCGATTATGCCCTGCTGAAAGCTGAAGGGAGACAGGAGCGCCACCAGGGCGCCGCCGGCAATAAAGTTAGACGTCAGCGAAATGACGCTGCCCACCACATTGGAGCCGGCAAGCATCAGCTGGCTGGATTTCCCGTGCCGGGCCCGCATCACTTCGGCCAGCGTGTGTGCCTTGGGCGCGACCTTACGGATCCGTTTGCCGAAGGGGTAGATAAACAGGATCATCAGGGCGCCCCAGAGCCCGTAGTGGATCGGGCCGGAGATGCCGTAGGTGTAGCCGGAGGTGGCCGAGGCGTACATGGAGGAGGCCCAGATCCACGTGGCTGTCATGCTGGCGGCCGAGACACCGAAACCGACCTTGTTGCCGGCCGTCATATAACCGTCGGCATTCTCATTCTTTTTGCCAATCATTGTGGACATGAAGAATGTCCCGCCGTAAAAAAGGACAAACAGTGTTATTACTGTCCATCCTCCCAGCTGATAAAAATCCACTCCGTCGTTCGGCACAGTTCCCTCTCCTCCGCGCAAAAAACAGCACGGGTAATTGCTGCACTAAGGCCGTCAACCGCATTCCGGCGGGCCAGGACGGCACATGCGCTCAAGCGGTATCCGCTAATCGGAAACCGCTGAAGGGCAGCCGGTCCATCGGGGCAGCAGCGCATACAGCTTCGCAAACAAGCGGTGAGCGTCGGCTCAAACCGCGGCAGGCAGCTGCTTGGCTGCCCGAAGAATGCGCAGGGCATCTCCATCCGACGGCATCCCCCAAGACGTCATCGGACTTTTCAAAGCTAGCAGAGTTATTGTGGCAATTAGAATTACTATGGAATTTCCGGTTGAATTTCCCGGAATTTTTTCCTAGGGATGAACGACTGCGGAGCCGGTGGCCAGCGCCGTAATTTTTTCGAGGACTTCCGGCGCCGTCGTGAATTCGCCGAGCAGATTTGGCTTGCCGGTCCCGTGGTAATCACTGGATCCGGTGACCAGGAGGGAGTTCTCCTGTGCCAGCTTCCGCAGCCAGGCACGTCCTTCCGGCGGGTTGTCCCGGTGGTCGATCTCCACGCCGAGCAGTCCGGCGTCGATCATGTCGTGGAAGGTCTGCTCGCCCACCACGCGTCCCCGTGAGGAAGCCACCGGATGCGCGAACACGGGAACCCCTCCGGCCTGCCGGATCAGTTCAACGGCACGGGCCGGATCCGGGGCGTAATGGGCAACAAAGTAACGTGACCGTGCGGTCAGGATGCCGGAAAAAGCGGCCGACCGGTTGGGGACCACGCCTGCGGCAACCAGGGCATCCGCGATGTGCGGCCGGCCTATGGTCGCTCCCGGGGCAACATGTTCCTGGACGAGCTCCCAGTTGATGGGGAAGTCCTCGGCAAGGCGCTGCACCATCAGCTCCGCCCGCGACACCCGCGCCGTCCGTGACCGGGCAATCTCGGCAAGCAGCTCCGGATGCCCCGGGTCATGCAGGTAGGACAGGACATGGACGCTGATGCCCTCGCTGCTGCGGCATGACACCTCCATGCCGGGCACCAGGGTCAGGCCCAGTCCGCGGGCGGTCCTGGCCGCTTCCTCCCACCCTGCCGTGGAGTCGTGGTCGGTGAGGGCGACGGCGTCCAGGCCCGCGTCCCTGGCGGACCGCATGACGTCCGCCGGCGGCTGGGTTCCGTCGGAAACCGTGGAGTGGGTATGCAGGTCGATTCTCACGTCCTCAATCTACTGGGTTCCGCACCTCCACTTCCCCATTGGCGCCGCAGGGCAAAACAGTAAAGGGTGTTTGGCCGCCCCGGCCGCGCAGTGAGACCATGGAAGGGTGACTACTGATGCGAATCCCCTGACCACCGCCGATACTTCCGGACTCGGGGAGTTGTCCGAAGGGCAGCCCCTGGATGACCGCGTAAACAACCGCTCGCAGAAGCCCTCCAACGAGGCCTACAAGGCGTTCATGGCAACGGGCTGGGCCGACGACGACGCCGAACTGCCGGCTCCGGCTGAAGTGGCGCCGTACGCGGCGAAGCGCCGCCGCGCCCTGTCCGAGCGGTTCCCGGGTGAACGCCTTGTGATCCCCGCAGGCCCCCTGAAGGTCCGCTCCAACGACACCGATTACCGCTTCCGCCCGCACTCCGGCTTCGCGCACCTCACCGGCCTCGGCCTGGACCAGGAGCCGGATGCCATCCTGGTCATGGAGCCGGTGGGACCGGGAACGGGCGACGACGGCGGGAACCACACGGCCGTCCTGTACTTCCGTCCGCTGGCCGGCACTGACAGCGAGGAGTTCTACTCCAACGCCCGTTACGGCGCGTTCTGGATTGGATCCCGCCTGGGCCTGGAACAGGTCAGCGCACTGCTGGACCTTCCCACCCGGCACCTGGACGAAGCCGAAACCGCCATCACCGCCAACGTTGGCGACCCCACGTTTGGCGGAACTTCCGTCCGCCTGCTGCGCAAGGTCGACGAAATGGTTGATGCCCTGGTGGACACCGTCCGCTACAACACCGCCATGGATCCGGAAAACGCGGACCTCAGCGCACTCGATGCCCTCGACGGTGAATTGACCGAGGCGCTGTCCGAACTTCGCCTGATCAAGGACGCCTGGGAAATCAAGCAGATGGAAGCCGCCGTGGCCGCCACTGTCAACGGCTTCACCGAGGTCATCAAGGCCCTGCCGCGGGCCATCTCGCATCCCCGCGGGGAACGCGTTGTTGAAGGCGCATTCTTCGCCCGGGCACGTGAAGAGGGTAACGACCTCGGCTACGACACCATCGCGGCCGCCGGCAACAACGCCACGGTGCTGCACTGGATCCGCAACAACGGTACGGTGAACGCAGGTGAGCTGCTGCTCCTGGACGCCGGGGTGGAAGCGGACAGCCTTTACACCGCTGACATCACCCGCACGGTGCCGGTCAACGGCACTTACTCCCCCGTGCAGCGCAAGATCTACCAGGCTGTGCTGGATGCTGCCGATGCCGGCTTTGCCGCCGCCACGCCCGGCGCGAAGTTCCGCGACGTCCACGCAGCGGCCGTCAAGGTTCTGGCCGAGCGCCTCGACAGCTGGGGCCTGCTGCCCGTTCCGCTCGAGGAAGCACTCTCGGACCAGGGCCAGCAGCACCGCCGCTGGATGCCGCACGGCACCAGCCACCACCTCGGCATGGATGTCCACGACTGCGCCCAGGCCCGCAAGGACTTGTACCTGGACGGGGTCATCACCGAGGGAATGGTCTTCACCATCGAGCCGGGCCTGTACTTCAAGAACGAGGACCTGACCGTCCCCGAGGAGTACCGCGGCATCGGCGTCCGGATTGAGGATGACATCCTGATCACCGCTGACGGTCCCGTCAATCTCAGCTCGGCCCTGCCGCGCAACCCGGAGGACGTCGAAAACTGGATGGCCGGCCTGTACGCCGCCGAATAGCACCAGCGCCTGCACCTAAGCGCAGACGACTGAGGCTCCGCACCCCTGGGGGTGCGGAGCCTCATGTGTTTACGGCTTCCGGCCGCTGGCGCCCAGCGGTTTCTGGCTTCCAGCTGTTGCCGGACCAGCGGTTGCCGGCCCAGCGGTTGCGCTGGCTAGCGGTTGTCCGCGGTGTCGCCCTGGCCGCCGGTGCTGTCCTGATCGGGCGTCCGGCCCGGTGCAGCATCATCCTGGCCGGTGGAGCCGGCTGCGCCGTTTCCTCCCGCGGGAGCATCCGGAGCCGGGGCTGCCGGTGCCGGAGCCGGGGGAAGCCGCACACCGTACTGCGGCCTACCGTCGGGAAGATCGGGGAATTGGCCGCGGGGCACCGATCCGGTCTGCTCCTGCTGTGCCGGGGTCCCCTGGACGCTGTGGGCGCCGGCGGCGTCCTGGCCGGCTCCTTCAGGGCCGGAAGCCGGCTGCTGTGCGCCGGTTGCCGCGCCGTACGGGTTGGCCCAGCTGGCCGGGCGCTCCGGAGCGGCACCCTGCCCGCCCTGCGGACCCTGCTGCGGGTTCTGCCCCTGGTACGGTCCCGGTGCACCCTGGTACGGTCCGGGCGCGCCCTGGCCCTGGTACGGCGGACGGTTCTGCGGCGGGTGGGGATGGCCGTGCTGCCCGATCATCGGCAGCTGCTGGAGCAGCCGGCGGGCATCGTTCGCGGCCTGCGGAGCAACAATGACGTCATAGCTGGTGGCCACCACTTGGCTGATGGACGTGAAATCGCGCCGGCCGCGCTGCAGGGCGTAGGCCAGCACCCCAAACAGCAGCCAGAAGACTGCACCCAGGGCCATGGACGGAATCAGCGAAACGTAGGACTCCCCGCCGGCAAACAGCATGAGCGCCAAACCCACAAACAGGCCAAACCAGGCACCGGTTGCAGCCGATGACAGGGCCACCTTCGGATAGGACAACCGGCCGGTCACCCGCTCCACGGACTTCAGCTCGTTGCCGATAATGGAGACCATCTGGACCGGGAACTTGCTGTCGGCCAGATAGTCCACCGCTTTCTGGGCGTCCAGGTAGGCCGTGTAGCGGCCCACCGTTTCTCCCTGTGGCAGGCTGCGGCCTTCGTCGCGGGGCGGCTTTGAACCGAAGAGGTTAGACATCCTTCCATTCTGTCCCACTTACCGCCCCGGCGGTGGCTGTATCGCTTGAAGTGAACGGCCATCCCGCCGCTGTTTCCCCGCCGGGGCATCCCGCGCCTGCTGCCGGACCCAAATACGGCGGAAGCGCCGGGCACCACGTAGCCTAAGAATGTGAGCAAAAATCCTACCCGTGTCTTTATTGCACGCCTGCTCGGCCTCGATGTCTTTGACCCGCTGGGCGACCGTCTGGGCCGGCTGCGTGACGCCGTCGTGCTGGACCGCGGCCCGGGCCGTCCGCCGCAGGCCGTGGGCATCGTGGTGGAAGTACCGGGAAAGAAACGGGTTTTTGTGCCGATTACCCGCATTACGTCCATGGATCCGGGACAGATCATTTGCACCGGACTGGTCAATCTGCGCCGTTTCGAACAGCGCGGCGCCGAGATGCTGGTGGTGGCCGAACTCTTCGACCGCAAGGTGCTGCTCCGCGACGGCAGCGGAGAGGCAACCATTGAAGACATTGCCATTGAACAAAACCGCGCCGGTGACTGGCACGTTTCCAACCTGTTTGTCCGCCGCGGCGGTTCCCCCTCCCGGCTGCGGTCCCTGCGCCGGCGCGGGGAACCCATCATCATCGACTGGGCGGATATCTTCCACTGGGACATCAGCGGACCGCAGGCGGCCACGCAGTTCGTGGCGCAGAACGATGACCTGAAGGCCGCCGACTTCGCCGAGGCCCTGCATGAGATGAGCGGCAAGCGCCGCATCGAGGTGGCGAGCGAGCTGCAGGACGAGCGCCTGGCCGATGTGCTGCAGGAACTCCCCGACGATGACCAGGTTCAGATTCTGCAGTCACTCGATGTGGAGCGCGCCGCGGATGTGCTCGAGGAAATGGATCCCGACGACGCCGCGGACCTCCTGAATGAGCTTCCCGAGGAGCAAAAGGAAGAGCTGCTGCAGCTCATGGAGCCCGAGGATGCCCGCGATGTGCGGCGCCTGATGCAGTACGAGGAGGATACCGCCGGTTCGCTGATGACTCCCGTGCCGGTGATCCTGCCGCCCGAGGCGACGGTGGCGGAAGCCCTGGCGCATGTGCGCCGGGAGGAGCTGACCCCGGCCCTGGCTTCCTCGATCTACGTGTGCCGCCCGCCGCTGGAGACACCCACGGGGCGGTACCTCGGCGTCGTGCATATCCAGCAGCTGCTGCGGTCCGCTCCCCCGGAGGCGCTGGGGAATATCCTTGATACGGATTTGGAGCCGGTCCGGGACTACGCGAGCATCAGCGAAGTGTCCCGGATGCTCGCCACCTACAACCTCAATTCGCTGCCGGTGGTCAATGACGGCGGCCGCCTCGTGGGGGCGGTGACAGTGGATGACGTCCTGGACCATCTGCTCCCCGATGACTGGCGCGCCTCGGATGACGCCCCCACCGCAACGCAGGGAAGGACACATGGCTGAAAGAGTGAAGTCCCAAACGAGTGGCCTGGACACCCCCAGGACCGCCCGCACCCGCTGGCTGCCGCGGCTGTCCCCTAACCCGGACGCCTTCGGCCACGCCACGGAAAACTTTGCCCGCTTCATGGGCACTCCCACGTTCCTTGTCTACATGACGATTTTCTGTGCCGTCTGGCTGATTTGGAACACCTGGGGACCCGAACCGCTGCGCTTCGACAACGTGGCGCTGGGCTTCACACTGCTGACCCTGATGCTGTCCCTGCAGGCCTCTTACGCGGCTCCGCTGCTGCTGCTGGCCCAGAACCGCCAGGATGACCGGGACCGGGTTTCGGTCCGCCAGGACCGCGAACGGGCCGAACGCAACCTGATGGACACCGAATACCTCACCCGCGAAATCGCCGAACTGCGGATAGCCCTGCGTGAAGTTGCCACCCGCGACTACGTGCGCTCCGAACTCCGCAGCCTGCTCGAGGAACTGCTGGAAGCCAACGACGGCGCCGAGGACGGCCAGGGGCAGCGGCGGCCCGTGCGCCGACGGCACAACGAGTCCGGCAGCACCGACAGCATGCCCAAACTCAATCCGGGCGGGAGGGAAGGCTAAGGCGTGGCGACAGCACAGCACACTGCGGACCATGCCCTGGCAGCCCTGGACGCCGTCATGGACCCCGAGCTCCGCCGCCCGATCACGGAGCTGGGAATGGTCACGGGAGTATCAGTGGACGACGACGGCGTCGCCTCCGTGGGCATTCTCCTGACCATCGCCGGATGCCCGCTTCATGAAACCATCACCGCCGACGTCGAGCGCGCACTCGCCGCCGTTGACGGAGTCACCGCTGTCCGGGTGAACCTGGGCGTCATGAGCGCCGAACAGCGCACGGCGCTCAAGGAAAAACTGCGCGGACCCGGCGGCGCCAAGGATATTCCCTTCAACCGCCCCGGATCGCTGACCCGCGTTTACGCCGTGGCCAGCGGCAAGGGCGGGGTGGGCAAGTCCAGCGTCACGGTGAACCTCGCGGCCGCCATGGCCGCTTCCGGACTGCGCGTGGGAATCGTGGACGCCGATGTGCACGGATTCTCCATTCCCGGGCTGCTGGGCATCACCATGCCGCCCACGCGGGTGGATGAAATGATCCTTCCTCCGGTGGCCTACGGCATCAAGACCATTTCCATTGGCATGTTCGTGGCCGGCAATGCCCCGGTCGCGTGGCGCGGTCCAATGCTGCACCGGGCCCTGGAGCAGTTCCTGACGGACGTCTACTTTGGCGATCTTGATGTCTTGTTCCTTGACCTCCCGCCGGGAACCGGTGATATCGCTATATCCGTAGCGCAGCTCCTGCCGCAGTCGGAGATCCTGGTGGTCACCACGCCCCAGGCGGCAGCCGCCGATGTTGCTGAACGTGCCGGTTCCGTCGCCTCTCAGACCGGGCAAAGCGTGGCCGGAGTCATCGAGAACATGTCCTGGCTGCAGCTGCCCACCGGGGAGCGGATGGAGCTGTTCGGTTCCGGCGGCGGCAGCATCGTTGCCAAACGCCTCAGCGAAACCCTCGGCAAGAACATTGAGCTGCTGGGCAGCATCCCGCTGGATGTCGACCTGCGGACGGGCGGGGATGCCGGAGCGCCGGTGGTGCTGTCGGAATCCGCATCCGTGGAGGGATCGGCGGGAGCGGAACTCCGCCGCATAGCCGCAGCCCTCGCGCGGCGTCCACGCGGGCTGTCCGGACTCAAGCTCGACGTGACGCCGCGCTGACCCGCGGGGTGGCCGCGTAGCCGGAGCTCTTAGGTGGCTTCGGAATCGAAGGGGGCCTTGTCTCCGGTCTGGAGCCGCATCAGCGGCTTGACGGCAGGCGGAGACGTGGGCGCGGCAGCCGTTTCGGCTCCCGGAGCGCGGGTGCTTCCGCGCGGCGCCGCCGGTGCGGGGCGTGCGCTGACCGGCTTTACGGCGTCCTCGAAGTCATCAAGCAGGGCTTCTTTAATAATCCGGCGGGGATCGTATTGCCGCGGATCAAGCTTGCGCCAGTCCACTTCGTCGATTTCCGGACCCACCTCTTCACGAAGCTGGTCCCGGGCTCCGGTGGCCATGCGCCGCAGTTCACGGATCAGCCTGGCCAGCTGAGAGGCGTACTCAGGCAGGCGTTCAGGCCCCAGCACCACCACAGCGAGGATCGCCAGGACGAGCAGCTCATAGCCGTTGATTCCGATCACCTGTGAAGACTACCTTTCCGCCGGCCCTGCAGGCCACTCGCCGGGCGGGAGAGCCCACGCCGCTGCGTCGGGCTCAAGGGTGCGTTCCTGTTCCACTCATGACTGAGAGTCCCCGCTGGATGCGGTCCCAAAGCCCCTGCGCAGTGTCGGGTATGTGCCGGACCAGGCGGGATGATTCGGTCAGCGAGATCTCGCTGACGGCGTCTTCCAGCACCTGGCCGTCCGGTGCCGCATTGATGGAGTACGTCACCCGCGGTGATGCGACCACCGCTTGCTGCGGGCGCTGCGGGTGGACCCATACCTCCGGCCGGCCCAGGCCCCGCTTCTCGTCCCGCAGGACAAATCCTTCATCGGTGACAGGATGTCCGCTGAAGCCGTCCACTGCCGGTTCCCGGGTCCCGCCGTCCGGACGGATCTCGTAGACCGTTACCGAGCCGCCGTTGCCCTCCAGCGTCATCAGCACCGCCGGCTGCCCGTCCACCTGGACGGAATGCGCGGCTACCAGGGACATTCCCACCGCCTGGAGTTCCGGGCAGGCCCAGCCGTGGGTCCTCAGGGCGTCGATCTGTTCGCCCGTGAGTTCGTGGGCGTCACCGCCGGTCACCTCGCTCCAGCCAGCCGCCATTCCCGGCGCCGATCCGGTCAGCGCCGCGTCTGTGGACCACCCTCCCAGCAGGTATGCGGTGGAAAGGACCAGGCCGACGGCGGCTGCCGCCCCTGCAGCGAAGACGGCGCCGCGGTGCCGGCGCCTGCCGGTGCGGGCGGGCGCGTCGGCGTAACCGTGCACCGTTTCGGTTCCCCGGTGTGCCGTCTGTTCAAAGTGCTCCCGCAGTTCCGGGCCGGGCCTGGGGATTTCCGCTGACCGCAGGCGGCTCTGGGAGCGCCGCTGCCGGGCGGCTTCCGCGCGGCAGGTGCTGCAGCGCGCCAGGTGGGCCTGGACCGCAGCGGCCCGGGAGGGGCTGGTTTCATTGTCCAGGAACTCCCGCAGGAGGCGTTTGGGATGTCGCATGGGATCAGCTGGCGCCCGCCACGCGTGGGAGGGCCAGCCGGGACCCGGGTCCGCGCCGCAGCTGCGGGTCACGGTGCGCCAGTTTCTCTTTCAGCATGGTGCGGCCCCGGTGGATCCGGGACCGTACGGTGCCGAGTTTGACGCCCAGGGCGCGGGCCACTTCATCGTAGGAAAGCCCCTCAAGGTCGCACAGGACAACCGCAGCGCGGAAATCCGGCGGAAGTTCATCCAGGGCCCGGGTGATGTCTACGTCAAGATTGTTGAATTCGAAGCTGCGTTCCGGCCCGGGGCCGTTGCTGGGCAGGCGGCTCTCCGCTTCTTCGCTCATGCCGTCAAAACGGATGCGGCTCTTGCGGCGCGCCTGGTCAAGGAACAGATTCGTGGTGATGCGGTGCAGCCAGCCGTCCAGGGTGCCGGGCTGGAAGTTCTCCAGGGACCGGAAGACGCGGACAAAAACTTCCTGGGTGAGATCTTCGGCGTCGTGCCGGTTTCCCGTGAGCCGGTACGCCAGGCGGTAAACTTTCGCTGAGTGCGCCGTCACCACCTCTTCCCAGGTGGGCCTCACCCACTCGGATTCAGCCGATCCGGCGTCTGCCACTGAAGGTGTCGTCGTCATGGTCTTCCCTCCTTCCCCTGGCCGCTGTGATCCGCCGGGAGGACGAACCAATCCCCGGTGCTGTTTCCTGCATAATTATGTTGACGCATCAATCTGGGAATTCTCTGTTAGCACGCGTAAGGCGGGTGCACAAGGGCAGTTCCCGCCCCCGTTGCGGCGGCACGCCCCACGGGAAATGCGGGCGGACAGCCGCCGGGCCCTAAGCTTGACTGAGCACCCTTCCCCTCTTAATGAAAGTGACACCGATGAGCGCCGACAAGCAGACCAGCTGGTCCTACACGGAGGGGCTGCCCTTCGAGGACGAAGTTCTGCTGCGTGCGCGGGAGCGCTCCTATGAGCTCGGTGTTTCTCCGGTTTCCACCGGCGTGGGAGCCGCCCTGACCGTGCTCGCCGCCGCTTCCAAGGCGCAGACCGTGGTGGAGGTGGGCACCGGAGCCGGTGTTTCCGGCGTCTGCCTGCTCCGTGGACTCGGACCGCAGTCGGTGCTGACCACCATCGACTCGGACGTGGACCATCTGCGGGCTGCACGCGAGGCATACCGGGAAGCCGGCGTGCCGGGGAACCGGACACGGACCATTTCCGGGCGTGCGGCCGAGGTCCTCCCCCGGCTCACCGACGGAGCGTATGACATGGTGTTCATCGACGCGGATAAGCCGTCGTTTCCGCTCTACGTGACGCAGGCGGTCCGCCTCCTCAAGCGCGGCGGACTGCTGGTGGTCAACGACGCGCTGGACCACGGCAAGGTGTCAGATCCCGCCGTGCGGGAAGCAACCACCAACATTATGCGCAAGGTAGGCAAGGCCATCCGGGAGAACGAGGCGCTCGTTTCATCCCTCCTTCCCACCGGGGACGGCCTGCTGCTGGCCGTAAAGACCGGCAGCTAGGACCGTTTCAGCTCCCCTTCGCCGCATCCCTGAGATAGGAAATCAGCAGCCGGGTTCCAAATCCGGTGGCGCCCTTGGAAACCTCGTGGGAATCCGATCCGGCGCGCATGGGTCCGGCAATGTCGATGTGCGCCCAGGGCACTCCGTCGACAAACTTCTCCAGGAACAGCGCTGCCACGATGGCACCGGCACCGAACTTCAGGGCCGGAGGCGCCACATGTGCCAGGTCTGCTGTTACCGATTCGAGGGCGTACTCATACTCGTGAACCAGCGGCAGCTGCCAGACCCGGTCACCGGAAGTGCGTCCCGCCTTTTCCATCCCTGCCAGCAGCTGCGCTGAGTTGGCAAACAACGCTCCGTACTGCTGGCCCAGGCCCAGAGCGGCCGCTCCGGTCAGGGTGGCCACATCCAGCAGCACATCCGGTGCCAGTTCAGCCGCCGCATACGCCAGGGCGTCGGCCAGGACCATCCGGCCCTCGGCATCCGTGTTGCCGATCTCAACGGTTGTTCCGTTGTACGTGTCCACCACGTCTCCGGGACGGTACGCGGACCCGCCGATGGCGTTCTCGGCCAGCGCGAGCACGGCTGTCACACGGTATGGAAGCTTCAGTTCCGCCGCAGCCTCAACTGCGGCCAGCACGACGGCGGCCCCGGCCATGTCCATTTTCATGGCCATCATGGCGTCGCGGGGCTTGAGGGAAATTCCCCCTGAGTCGAAGGTGATGCCCTTCCCGGTCAGCACCACGTGTTCACCGTCCCCGGACTCCGGCTGGTAGGAAACCTGCACCAGGCGGGGCGGATGGGCGGATCCGGAACCGACGGCAAGCATCCCGCCAAATCCGCGCCGCAGCAGTTCAGCCTCGTCCAGCACAGATACTTCCAGGCCAGCACGGGCGGCTACGGCACGGCTTTGCCCGGCCATCCACTCGGGGGTTGCGACGTCGGGCGGCAGATTGGTCAGGTCCCTCGCCAGCCACACGGCACGGGCAGTGATTTCGGCGATGTTCAGGGCTTCCGGGTCCAGCCCGGTTACTTCCATTTTCCGGGCCATCGGCGGGCCGGCCGGAGTCTTTCCGCGGCGGGGTGCCGTGTATCCGCCCAGGAGGAAGCCCTCCACAAAGGCCTGCTGAGCGGCAGGGTCCAGTCCGTCGACCACCGCGGCGCGGATCAACTGCGCGCCCCGGGTTGCCCGGGCCAGGGCGGCACCGGCGCGGCGCATGCTCTGCACCGACTCATCGCCGACACCGAGGAAAATCAGTTTCGCCGGCAAGCTGCCCTCCTTCGCGGAGGGCGGCCCCACCAGCAGTGTCTCGCCGGCTTTGCCGGTGACTCCCGCAGTGGCTGCCCGGGCAGCCACATCCACCTCGTATCCGAGCGCCGTTTCCACTGCGCCCCGGCGCGGCTGCGGGGTTGGATGCAGCGCTTCCTCGGTGTCCTCCCGGACTGTTGTCTGGGGAGCAGCCGCAATGGCCGCCACCAGGACATCGACACCTTCATCGGGTCCCGGCTGCAGCCCGGTACCGGCGGTGGGGTCGCCGGCACGCCGCTGCAGCGGCTCCAGCGCGGACACGGCGGTCATCACCGAGTTCGCCGCCCCGTGCCCGTTGACTGCCCCGGCTGGCCCGGCTGCCCCGGCCGCCTGGGAGAATCCTCTGGGAACTCGCTGCATCGTTTCGTTTCCTAGCTCGTGGCGCCCAGCAGGCAGTCTTTGAGCTTTCCGGCTTCCTCGGCGTTCAGCTCCACGACCAGCCGTCCGCCGCCGTCGATCGGCACCCGAAGGATGAGGCTTCGCCCCTCCTTGGTGACCTCCATTGGTCCGTCCCCTGTGCGCGGTTTCATTGCAGCCATGTTCCAGTTCCCCTTTCACAGTGCGCTGCGGGTTGCCCCCCAGTCACATGTAATCCTCTGTCGCACGGCCTCAAACCAGCTCCGGCGGCAATTGCCCTTCATTATTCCGTACAAACATCATGCAAACGAAATTTCGTGTGTTCCCCGCCACAGGATCAGGGTGGATAATCTCCTCCGCCGGGAAGCGGAGTCCATCGCCAGAGCCATGCGACCCATACGATCTGGAGAATCAGGAACGCCGCGGTCACGGTCCACCGGTAGGCCCGGGATGTGCTCAGGAACGCCAAGGCCAATCCCAGGGGGAACAGCGGCAGCAGGAGCCGGAAAGTGCTCGTCAGCGGGTTCAGGAAGGCAAACAGGTACATCAGGTACGCCCCGCACCACACCTGGAGTTCAACACCCAGCCGGCGCACCGGACCGGAAGTGAGCCACAGGATGGTCAGGACCACCAGCACCGCCAGCGCCGCCGGCCCCATGACCGGACCAAAGAGCCGCTCAGCCTCGTCAAACCAGGGTTTGAACAGCAGCAGGCTGTCGCCCCGCCAGGCGGTCTCCGTGTCCGTGTAGGCCCGCAGGTCCCCCGTCACCGCCCAGGCCAGGGCGGGCCAGGCCAGGGCGCCGACTCCGGAGGCCAGACCCAGCACGATCATCCGCCAGGTCTCGGCCAGGGAGAACGGTTCGGTCCGGCGCCGAATCCAGCGGCGGACAAAGAGCACCAGCATCATCACTGCAAAAGCCACCCCCACCGGGCGGGACAGGCACATCACCAGCACCACCGGCACCGCGGCCAAATATCGGCGCTGCACCAGCAGATACAGCGCCGCGGCGAGCAGGAGCAGGTTCAGCGATTCGGCGTAGGGCACCTGAAGGACCGGCGACACCGGATTGACCGCCACGAACACCACACCCCACAGTGCGGTGCCGGCCGACGCGCGGAGTGTGAAGAGCCGGTACACCATCAGCGCCGCAGCGAATCCCGCGGCCGTGGCGACTAGCGGGGCCAGCACTTCCCAGCCCAACCCCGTCACGGCCGCGAGCGCCCGGACCAGGTAGGGAAAGAGTGCGTAGAACGCCCACTCGTTCTCCTGGGCGCGTCCGGTGGCGTCCCGCGGCACTTCCGACGGATACCCGCCGGCAAAGATTTTCCCGTACCACTCGCTGTCCCACGCGCCAATGAACTGCAGATAGGACGGAGTACCCTCCCAGCCCCAGGGGTTCAAACCCTGCTGCGCGGCCACCGCCATGAACAGGGCATAGGAAAAGAGGCGCGCCAGGGCCCATACGGCCAGCACCTTGCCGTACCAGGGCCAGCGGCCAAAAACACCGGCAGCGGCGGCAGCGGCGGCCCCGGCAACGCGGTTGGGCCGCGACGCCGGTGGGTTCTCCTGTTCCACGGACGTCCTACCCTCCATCGCGCACCCAGCAGCTTTCCAAGTGGTCGTTGACGTAACCGGCGGCCTGCTGCATGGCGTAAGCAGTGGTGGGACCGACAAAGCGGAATCCACGCTGCTTCAGGGCCTTGGCGAGTGCAGCGGATTCGGCGGTTGACGCGGGAACATCCGCCAGGGTCCGGGGTACCGGGCGCGGCCGGTTCGGAACGTGTTCCCGCAACAGCCGGTCCAGGCTCTCGCCCTCGGGCAGCTGCAGCAGCGCCTGGGCATTGGCAATGACGGCGTTGATCTTGGCGCGGTTACGGACAATTCCCGCGTCGGCCATCAACCGCTCCCGGTCCGCGTCGGTGAAGGTGGCAACCACGGCGGGATCGAAGTCTGCGAACGCCTTCCGAAACGCCGGCCGCTTGCGCAGGATGGTGATCCAGCTCAGCCCGGACTGAAAGGCCTCAAGGCTCAGCCGTTCAAAAAGTGCCGCCTCCCCGCTCACCGGACGGCCCCACTCCCCGTCATGGTAGAGCTGGTAATCCGGGCTGGTGACGGCCCAGGGACAGCGCAGTAAACCGTCAGTGCCGGCCGCGGCGTTCATGAACGCGCTCCCGGCTCTTCCGTCCGGCCTCCCGGAGGATTCCGGAGGGCGGCAAGCTCGGCATCCCGCTCGGCGAGCGCCGTGGCCAGTCTCGCCAGGACCTCGTCCACCTGGTCCATCCGGTATCCCCGCAGCGCAACGGAAAACCTCAGCCGCCCAATATCGGATGCCTGGACGTGATCCGGGAGCAGGACCGGCGGCAGCCGCGGGTCAGGTTCCGCCAGTCCGGGATCCCCCGTTCCCCCCGCTCCGGGAAGGGCCCGGGCCGCGGCGGTTCCTTCCGGATGGGCCGTGGATCTGCGGCGCGCCGGAAGCCCGGTGGCTGCCAGCGCCACAGCCCCTGCGGCAAGGACTGCCAGGAAGACCAGGAATGTTGTCACAGGACCATCGTGCCAGACGGGACGGCTGCCCCGGGCCGCTACGGCGAGACGTGCCCGGCGCTGTCAGCGATCATCAGGCGCACGGCTTCCGCCGGATCATCCACCACGTGGATCAGGTCGAGGTCCTTGGCCGAGATCATGCCCTCGGCCAGCAGGGTGCCCCGCACCCAGTCCATGAGCGGGCTCCAGAAGTCGGTGCCAATCAGGACAATCGGGAAGGACGTGACCTTTTGGGTCTGCACCAGGGTCATGGCTTCGAACAGTTCATCCATGGTTCCGAACCCGCCCGGAAGGACGATGAATCCCTGGGCGTACTTGACGAACATTGTCTTGCGCACAAAGAAGTACCGGAAGTTGATCCCGAGGTCCACCCAGTCGTTCAGGCCGGTCTCAAAGGGAAGCTCAATGCCCAGGCCCACCGACAGCCCGTCAGCTTCCACCGCCCCCTTGTTCGCCGCCTCCATGGACCCCGGACCGCCGCCGGTAATCACCGCCAGTCCCTCCTCGGCAAGCAGCCGCCCCACTTCCTCGCCGAGTTTGTAGTACGGCGAGCCGGGGGTGCTGCGGGCTGAGCCGAACACGCTGACCGCCGGGCCCAGCTCGGACAACGTGCCGAAGCCCTCCACAAACTCGCTCTGGATGCGCAGCACCCGCCACGGATCGGTATGCGTGAAATGCGTCTGATCGCTGCCGTCCAGCAGGTACCGGTCCGACTGCGGCGCGGCAGCCTGCGCCCGGCGCAGTTCCACGGGCCCCCGCTTCCGGGGCGTGCCGATACGGGGACGTGACGTGTTGTCGCTGAATTCCATGCTTCAAGGGTAAGCACAGGCGTGGCCACGGTCTCACACCCCCCGGGGTACGTGTTTGGTTGCTCTTGCGTCACGATTGCGGAGAAATTGTGGACTATGACACATAGTGGACACAATCATTGGCTATCTTCTTCTTATGACCCGTGACACACCCGAAGGCGCAATGCCTGATTCTGCACTGACTGATTCTGCATCGCCTGATTCTGCTGCTCCTCTTGTCTCGCTCAAGAACGTCAATAAGCACTTTGGGGACCTGCACGTCCTGCAGAACATCAACCTCGACGTAGCCCGCGGCGAAGTAGTCGTAGTGATCGGCCCGTCCGGTTCCGGAAAGTCCACTCTCTGCCGTGCCATCAACAGGCTCGAGACCATCGACGACGGCGAAATCGCCGTTGACGGCAAAGTCCTGCCTGCAGAGGGCAAGGCACTCGCGAAGCTGCGCGCCGACGTCGGCATGGTTTTCCAGTCCTTCAACCTCTTTGCCCACAAGACCATCCTCGACAACGTGTCTCTGGGTCCGGTCAAGGTCAAGGGAATGAAGTCAGCAGAAGCGAAAAAGCTGTCGATGGACCTGCTGGAACGGGTGGGAGTTGCCAACCAGGCGAACAAACTTCCGGCCCAGCTGTCCGGCGGTCAGCAGCAGCGCGTGGCGATTGCCCGGGCGCTCGCCATGAAGCCGAAGGTCATGCTCTTCGATGAGCCCACTTCGGCCTTGGACCCGGAAATGATCAACGAAGTCCTGGACACCATGGTCGGCCTGGCCAAGGAGGGCATGACCATGATCGTTGTCACCCACGAGATGGGCTTCGCCCGCAAGGCGGCGGACCGCGTGGTGTTCATGGCCGACGGACAGATCGTCGAAGAGGCCACTCCGGAGGAGTTCTTCACCAATCCCAAGAGCGACCGTGCCAAGGACTTCCTGGGCAAGATCCTCGCCCACTAGATTCACCGTTTCAGATTCACCGAATAACGAAGCACCGGATCCACTTATATTCACCCGGATCCACACGTTGGGGGCAACCCCTTGAAGCAAGGCCAGCCCGTCCGGTTGGGCCGCTAAACAAGGAGAAATCATGCGCAAGACCCGTTATGCAGCAGTGGCATTCGCCGCCGCAGCAGCACTGACCCTGTCCGCCTGCGGAGGCGACTCCGGCAATGAGGCCGGCGGCGGCGAAACCGGCTCCGGAGAGACGATCAAGATCGGCATCAAGTTCGACCAGCCGGGCCTGGGCTTCAAGGAAGGCAACGAGTACAGCGGCTTCGATGTTGACGTCGCCAAGTACGTGGCAGAAGACCTGGGCTATTCCGAAGACCAGATCGAATGGGTGGAGACCCCCTCCGCCCAGCGTGAAAATGTGCTGGAAAACGGCGAAGTGGACATGATCTTCGCGACCTACTCCATCACTGACGCCCGCAAGGAGCGCGTTGCGTTCGCCGGACCGTACTTCGTTGCCGGCCAGGACCTGCTGGTCAACGCCGACAACACGGACATCAAGGGCCCCGAAGACCTCAACGGCAAGACGCTGTGCTCGGTCACCGGTTCCACCTCGGCCCAGAAGATCAAGGACACGCTGGCGGCCGATGTGAACCTGCTGGAGCAGGGCGGCTACGCCAACTGCGTCACCGCCATGCAGGGCGGCCAGGTTGACGCCGTCACCACCGACGACATCATCCTCGCCGGCCTCGCCTCCACGGATGCCAACTCCGGCAAGTTCAAAGTGGTCGGCAACCCGTTCAGCGAAGAGCAGTACGGCGTTGGCATCTCCAAGGACAGCACTCAGTGCGAGGCCATCAACACGGCCATCCGCACCATGATCGAGGACGGTTCCTGGGAAGAGGCCATCAAGGCCAACACCGAGGGTGCCGACTACACCTACAATGACGAGCTGAACCCGCCGGAGCCGGCAGCCTGCGCCTAAGCACGTCAACCGGCGGCGGTCCGCCGGCGTAAACCTCGGTGCATGCGAAGGACGTCAATTCCTTCGCATGCACCGGTTTCTTTCTCTCACAGAAGAGGTACATCATGGGTGGATTCTTCGCCCTCTTCGAGGATTACGACGTCGTTGCGGCGTTCTGGGTCAACATCCAGCTGGCGTTCTGGGCAGCCCTGGCATCGCTGGTGCTCGGCACCATCCTCGCCGTTATGCGGATTTCGCCGATCGCCAGCCTGCGCTGGTTCGGCACCGCCTATGTCAATATCTTCCGCAACACTCCGCTGACCATCATCATGGTGTTCTCCGTGCTTGGGCTGTGGGGCCAGCTGCAGGTGAACTTCGTCAAGGACTTCAACTTCAACTTCTTCCTGCTGGCGGTCCTGTCCCTGAGTATTTACCACGCCGCCTTCGTCTGCGAGGCAATCCGCAGCGGCGTCAACACGGTTCCGCTCGGTCAGGCAGAAGCCGCCCGTTCCATCGGGTTGTCCTTCCTGCCCGCAGCGTGGCTGATCATTCTTCCGCAGGCTTTCCGCGGTGCCGTCGCACCGCTGGGCAACGTCATCATCGCCCTGGTGAAGAACACCACGGTGGCCGCCGCAGCCAGCGTTGCCGAGGCCTCGGGCCTGATGAAAACCATGATCGAGTTCCGGCCCGACGTCATGACCCAGGTCTTCCTGACCTTTGCCATCGGCTTTGTCATCATTGTGATCCCCATCGGCCTGCTCACCACGTGGGCCTCCAAGAAACTGGCGGTGGCCCGATGAGCAACCAAGCTGTCCTGTTCGACGTTCCCGGGCCCAAGGCCAAGCGCCGGATCCTGGTCTTCAATATCCTTGGCGGACTCTTCGTCCTGGGCGTGCTGGGCTTCGCAGTCAACGGCCTGGCGGAAAAGGACCAGTTTGAAGCTGCCAAGTGGACTCCGTTCCTGGAATGGGAAACCTGGCGCTACACGCTGCTGCCCGGCCTGCTCGCCACCCTGCGGGCCGCCGGCGTCGCCGTGGTCACTTCCATCGTCTTCGGCCTGATCTTCGGCTTCGGCCGGCTGTCCGGGCTGGCGCCGCTGCGGTGGGTGTGCGACGTCGTCGTCGAGTTCTTCCGCGCCGTTCCGGTGCTGCTGATGATGATCTTCCTGTACCAGTTCTTCGCCAAGTCCACGCCTATGGAAGCGTCAAGCGCTCCGTTCTGGGCCGTGGTGGTGGCGCTGACGCTCTACAACGGATCAGTCATCGCGGAACTGGTGCGTTCGGGCGTCTTCGGCCTGCCCAAGGGCCAGCGCGAGGCCGGCCTGGCGATCGGGCTGACCCCGTCCCAGTCGCTGCGCAGCATCGAGATCCCGCAGGCGCTGGTGGCCATGCTGCCGGCCCTGCTGGGCCAGTTTGTCGTGATCCTCAAGGACTCGGCCCTGGGCTACATCATCGGCTACACCGATCTGCTGGCAAATGCCCAGCGCTTCGGCGCCGGTGCCGGCAACATGCTGCCCTCCCTGCTCGTGGCGGCGGCGATCTTCATCCTGATCAACATGCTGCTGACCTTCACCGCGCAGCGGCTGTCCCGCCTGCTCGGCGCGCGGGCCGGGAAACTGCTGGAGCGAGAGGACGCCATTGACCCTGAAGGCGTCGAAGCGCCGGTGAAGTAGGCCAACCGCTTCAGCCAGTGCACAGAGGAAGGCCCCGGACATCCGTCCGGGGCCTTCTTCTGTGCATATGAAAAACCGTTAGCTCAGCCAGCTGCGCAGCGCGCCCAGGCAGGCCCGGACGGCATCGGCGTGCACGTGTTCGTTGTCGGTATGGGCCAGCAGCGCGTCCCCCGGGCCAAAGTTCACGGCGGGAATGCCCAGTTCGCTGAAGCGGGCGACGTCGGTCCAGCCGTATTTGGGCTTGGGCTCGGCCCCGACGGCGGCAACAAAGCTCGCTGCGGCCGGCCGGTCCAGTCCGGGCCGGGCGCCCGATGCCGCATCGGTGCGGACGAGGTCAAACCCGTCAAGCAGCTGCCGCACGTAGGCCTCCGCTTCCTCGATGCCCTTATCCGGAGCGAACCGGTAGTTGATCTCCACGGTGGCTGAGTCCGGAATGACGTTTCCCGCGGTGCCGCCCCAGATTTTCACCGCATTCAGCGATTCCCGGTACTCCAGTCCCTCAACGCTCACGGTGGCCGGCTCATGGTCCCGCAGCCGCGCCAGGATCTCCGCCGCCGCGTGGATGGCGTTCTCGCCCATCCAGGCCCGGGCAGAGTGCGCGGCGCGGCCCGTGGTGGTGGCGTGAAAACGCATGGTGCCGTTGCAGCCGCCCTCCACGGTGCCGTTGGTCGGTTCCAGGAGCACCGCGAAGTCCGCTGCCAGCCAGTCCGGATAGCTGCGCTGCAGCCGGCCCAGTCCACTCAGGGACGCCTCCACTTCCTCGTGGTCATAAAACACGTAGGTCACGTCCCGGTTCGGGGCGGTGAGTTCGGCGGCCAGCGCCAGCTGCACGGCAACCCCGCCCTTCATGTCGGTGGCGCCGCGTCCGTAAAGCACCTCGCCGTCCCAGGTGGAGGGGACCGTTCCGCGCGAACCTTCAACCGTCGGCAGCGGCACCGTGTCCAGGTGTCCGGCCAGGAGAACCCTCTCCCCGCGGCCCAGGGATGTCCGCGCGATGATGGAGTCGCCGTCGCGCACCACTTCCAGATGCTCGAGGGAACGCAGCGCCGCCTCCACGGCGTCGGCCACCTCCTTTTCGTTGCCGGAGACACTCTCAATGTCCATGAGGTCTGCGGTGAGCAGGGCAACGTCGCGGGTCAGGTCCAAGGTCCGGGATGGCGTTTGTGTCATGCCTCCACCCTACCGATCAGGCGGCGGCAGGCCGGCAGCCCCGGCAGCAACGGCACCTCGCAGGGGCCGTCGGTAGACTGGAACGCATGACTTCAAGCACCTCCTCCCCGACCGCCCGCATTGCCTCCGGCCTGGGCCTGGCGACCATCACCAACGACGGAACCGTCCTGGACGTCTGGTACCCGCAGCCCGTGCTCGCAGCCCTCCCCACCGACGCCTCTGCAGGCACTCTCGCCGCAGATCTCACAGCCGCGGCAGCCTCAATGACCGACCCGGACCGCGGCACACGCGGCGAGGTCGTCAGCACCGAAATTGACCTGGACGCCGCTCCGGCTTCCACCGCCGACGCCTATCTGCGCCTGCACCTGCTGTCCACCCGTCTGGCCGCCCCGAACACCCTGAACATGGACGGCATCTTCGCGCAGCTGCCCAACGTGGTCTGGACCAACTTCGGCCCGTGCGCCGTCGAAGGCTTCGAAGCCGTCCGCCTGCGCCTGCGCGCCCGCGGACCGGTCACCGTGTTCGGCGTGGACAAGTTCCCGCGCATGACGGATTATGTCGTCCCGTCCGGCGTGCGGATTGCCGACGCCGGCCGGGTCCGCCTCGGCGCGCACCTGGCCGAAGGGACCACGGTCATGCATGAGGGCTTTGTGAACTTCAACGCCGGCACGCTCGGCGTTTCCATGGTGGAAGGACGCATTTCCGCCGGCGTGGTGGTGGGCAACGGAACCGACGTGGGTGGCGGCGCCTCCATCATGGGCACCCTCTCCGGCGGTGGCCGGGAGAAGATCACGCTCGGCGAGCGGGTCCTGCTGGGGGCCAACTCCGGCGTGGGCATCAGCATCGGGAACGAATCGGTGGTGGAAGCGGGCCTGTACATCACCGCCGGCACCCGGGTGTCAGTGCTGGTTCCGGGCGAGGAACCGCAGATCGTCAAGGCTGTGGAGCTTTCCGGAGTTCCCAACCTGCTCTTCCGCCGCAACTCGGTCACGGGCAGCGTGGAAGCGCTGGCCCGCAGCGGAGCGTCGGTGGAGCTCAACGCCGCCCTGCACGCCAACTAGGGCAGCTGCACGCCCCTCATGGCCGCTTCCCGTCCCGCGGACCGGCGCAGCACCGGAATCCTTCCGGTGCTGGCGCTGGTGCTGCTGTTCCTTGTCGCCGTCACTATATATGCGGTGTCGGTGTTCCGCGGGCCGGGAGAGAAGGCCGCGCCGCCGCCGTCGTGCACCGCCACAGCCGACGGCGTGGAATACCACCTGACCCCGGCGCGCGCCGAGACCGCGGCGCTCCTCGCCGGTATTTCGGTGCGCCGCGGCTTGCCCGCGCGTGCCGCGTCCATCGCCGTGGCCACCGCCATCCAGGAGTCCGGGCTGCGCAACCTCAACTACGGGGACGACGCCGGCCCGGACTCCCGCGGCCTGTTCCAGCAGCGCCCGTCCCAGGGCTGGGGCACCGAGGAACAGGTCATGGACCCGGTGTATGCGGCCAACGCCTTCTACGACGCGCTGGAAAAGGTTCCAAACTACGCGGACCTGCCCCTGACCGTGGCGGCCCAAACGGTGCAGCGCAGCGCTTTCCCCGATGCCTACGCGGACCACGAGGGCGAGGCCAAGGCCTTCGCCTCCGCCCTGACCGGGCACTCCCCCGCCGGGATGGCCTGCACCTTGGATCCGCCGTCGGCCCCGGGTGATCCGGAAGCCGTGCTGGCTGCCATGACCTCGGTCTACGGCCCCGTGGAGGCCACGGTGGAGGGCTCGCGCATCACTGTGGCGGGAACCGGAAGCTACGGGTGGTCGCTGGCCGAGTGGGCCGTCGCCAGCGCCGAAACACTCTCCCTGGATTCGGTGGCCTTTGATGAACGCCGGTGGACACGGGCCACGGGAACCTGGAACCAGGCGCCGTCCTCCGGTGACGCCGTGGTCCTGACGGTGTTCCGGACAGCGGAGGGTTCCTAACCCGGCTCCGGCGCGCTATCAACTAGTCTGAAGTCATGCGAATACTTGTTACCGGAGGCACGGGATACATCGGTTCCCACACGACACTGGCCCTGCTGGAATCCGGCCACGACGTGGTTGTGCTGGACAACCTGGCCAACTCCAGCAAAGAGTCACTGAACCGGGTCCAGGACCTGGCCGGGCGCAGTGCGGAGTTTGTCCGCGCTGACCTGCTCGACGAGCAGGCCGTTGACGCCGTTTTTACCGACCACGCGATCGACGCCGTCATCCACTTTGCCGGGCTGAAGGCCGTTGGGGAGTCCGTGGCGAAGCCCCTGTACTACTACCACAACAACGTGGGCGGCACCCTAAACCTGCTGCGCATGATGGACAAGCACGACGTCCGGACCCTGGTCTTCAGCTCCTCGGCCACCGTGTACGGAGCCTCCGAAGAGGTTCCGCTGACCGAAAACACGCCGATGGACGCGGTGAATCCCTACGGCCGCACCAAGGAACAGATCGAAGACATCCTGGCCGATCTGGGTGCCGCCGACGGGCGCTGGAACATCGCCCTGCTGCGCTACTTCAATCCGGCCGGCGCCCACGAGTCGGGCCGGATCGGCGAAGATCCCACCGGCGTTCCGAACAACCTGCTGCCGTTCGTGGCCCAGGTGGCCGTGGGCCGCCGGGAAAAGGTGATGGTATTCGGCGACGACTACCCCACCCCCGACGGCACCGGCGTGCGCGACTACATCCACGTCGTGGACCTCGCCGCAGGCCACCTGGCCGCGCTCGAATTCATCACCGCCAAGTCCGGCGTGCACCGCTGGAACCTCGGCACCGGCAACGGTTCCTCGGTGCTGCAGGTGCTGGCCGCTTTCGGCAAGGCTGCCGGCAGGGAGATTCCCTACGAAGTCACCGCCCGCCGCCCGGGTGACGCGGCCGTCAGCTACGCCGACCCGTCCGCGGCGCTGATGGATCTCGGCTGGTCCGCCCAGCGCACGCTTGAGGCCATGTGCGAGGACCACTGGCGCTGGCAGAAGAACAATCCCCAGGGTTACGCCGGTTCCTAGCGGGCACGGCAAAAGGGCCCCTGGAATCCTTGCGGATTCCAGGGGCCCTTTTGCATATCGCGCTCCTGCGAGGCTCTGGAGCCTAGCGGGCGGGGTAGTTCCGTTCCGGGGAACCCGTGTACAGCTGGCGCGGGCGGCCAATCTTGGTCTGCGGGTCCTGCATCATTTCGCGCCACTGGGCAATCCAGCCCGGCAGGCGTCCGATGGCGAAGAGGACGGTGAACATCTTCTCCGGGAAGCCCATGGCCTTGTAGATCAGGCCCGTGTAGAAGTCCACGTTCGGGTACAGCTTGCGCTCGATGAAGTAATCATCGGCCAGGGCCTTCTCTTCCAGGCGCATGGCAATATCCAGCAGCTCGTCGTTCCCGCCGAGCTTGGCCAGGATGTCATGGGCGGTGGCCTTCACGATCTTGGCGCGCGGATCGTAGTTCTTGTAGACGCGGTGCCCGAAGCCCATGAGCTTCACGCCGTCTTCCTTGTTCTTGACCTTCTCCATGAAGGTTTCCGGCGCCATGCCCGTGGACTTGATGTCGCGGAGCATGTTCAGCACGGCCTCGTTGGCGCCGCCGTGCAGCGGTCCCGAAAGGGCGCTGATTCCGGAGGAAACGGAGGTGAACATGTTGGCACCGGCGCTGCCGACCAGGCGGACGGTGGAGGTGGAGCAGTTCTGCTCGTGATCCGCATGCAGGATCAGCAGCAGGTCCAGCGCCTTGACCAGGTCAGGATCAATTTCATACGGTTCCGCCGGGAAGCCGAAGCTCAGGCGCATGAAGTTCTCCACGAGGTTCATGGAGTTGTCCGGGTACAGCATGGGCTGGCCGATGGACTTCTTGTGCGCGTAGGCGGCAATCACCGGAAGCTTCGCCATCAGGCGGATCGTGGAGAGTTCCACCTGCTCTTCGTCGAACGGATCCAGGGAGTCCTGGTAGAAGGTCGAGAGCGCGCTGACTGCGGAGGACAGCACCGGCATCGGGTGCGCATCGCGCGGGAAGCCGCCGAAGAAACCCTTGAGGTCTTCATGCAGCAGCGTGTGCCGGCGGATGCGCTGGTCAAAATCCTCCAGCTGCGCGGGAGTGGGCAGTTCCCCGTAGATCAGCAGGTAGGACGTTTCCAGGAAGCTTGAGTGCTTGGCCAGCTGCTCAATGGGATAGCCGCGGTACCGCAGGATGCCGGCGTCACCGTCAATGTAGGTGATGGCGGACTTCGTGGAGGCGGTGTTCATGAAGCCGGGGTCATACGTGACGGTTCCGGTCTGCTTCAGCAGCTTGGAGACATCAAAGCCGTCGTTGCCCTCCGCCGCCGCAACGCGGGGAAGCTCCAGCCGGTCTTCGGTGTTTTCCCCGTAGTGCAGCTGTGCACTGGGACGCTCAGTCATTAAGTCTCCTTCAGGAGTTTGAAGAAACCATAGCTACGGGCACCGCTTGGTGTCGGGGGGCGCCCATAGTGTCAATTCCGCTAAATCTATTTACGCAAAACGCTACCCTTTGGGCGCCCTTTACGACTAATCGGCAGCCGGGTTGTTGTGGAAGCGAAACATGTCGTCCATCCGGTTCCGGCGTTATAAGCCTGCGCTATATCCCGGCGTCCCTTAGCCGGCGGGCAGCGGCCGCGACGCGTTCATCGGAGCCGGTCAGCGCAATACGCACAAAGCCAGCTCCGGCGTCGCCGTAAATGACGCCCGGCCCGGAAACAATCCCCAGCTTCGCCAGCCGTTCCACCGTGGTCCAGGTGTCCTCACCCGCTGTTGCCCAAAGGTACAGCCCGGCCTCGGAATGATGGATGGTCAGCCCGAAGGCTTCCAGCGCCGGCACCAGCAGCTCCCGGCGCGCCCGGTACTTCTCCTTCTGCGCCGCCACGTGGGCGTCATCGGAAAGCGCTGCAATCATGGCCGCCTGCACCGGTGCCGGGACAATCATTCCGGCATGCTTCCGGCTGTTCACGAGATTGGCAATGATGGCACCGTCGCCGGCGACAAAGGCGGCGCGGTAGCCGGCCACATTGGACTGCTTGCTCAGCGAATACACCGACAGCAGCAGCTCATTGTTTCCGCCGCTGACCGCGGGGTCCAGGATGCTTGGCACCGGAGATCCCCCGCGCTCCGGATCCCAGCCGCCCCAGCCCAGTTCCGCATAACATTCGTCGGACGCCACCACGGCTCCGGTTTTCCGGGCCGAATCCACGAGGGCGCGCAGGGAGGCCGCAGTACGGACAATTCCGGTGGGGTTGCCCGGAGAATTAACCCAGACCAGGCGCACCCGGGCGCGGACGTCGTCGTCGAGCTCATCCAAACTGTCGGCGGCCACGGGGGTGGCGCCTGCCAGGATGGCACCCATGTCATAGGTGGGGTACGCAACCGTGGGACGGACAACGACGTCGCCCTGCCCCAGTCCCAGCAGCAGCGGCAGCCACGCCACCAGCTCCTTGGAGCCCACGGTGGGCATGATGTCCTGGGGATCCAGCCCCGGCACGTTGCGGCGCCGCGCGTACCATGCGCTGATGGCCTCCCGCAGTGCCGGCGTGCCGTGGGTGGTGGGATAGCCCGGCGCGTCCGCTGCCGCCGTCAGCGCCTCGCGGACGACGGCGGGCGTCGGGTCCACGGGCGTGCCGATGGACAGGTTGACGGCACCGTCAGGGTGCTCCGCGGCCAGCTTGGCGTACGGCGCCATGGCTTCCCAGGGGTACTCCGGCAGGTCCAGCCCGAAAGTGCGGGAAGGAACCGTGCTCATGCCTCTTGGTTCTGCGGCGGCAGGACGGCGATGATCGGGTGGTCCTTGTGTGTGTTGCCGATCTTGGCAGCACCGCCCGGGGAACCCAGATCGTCGAAGAATTCAACATTGGCCTTGTAGTACTCGGCCCACTCTTCGGGAGTGTCGTCCTCGTAGTAAATCGCTTCAACGGGGCAGACCGGCTCACAGGCACCGCAGTCGACGCACTCGTCCGGGTGGATGTAGAGGGAGCGTTCACCTTCATAGATGCAGTCCACCGGGCATTCCTCAATGCATGCCTTGTCTTTTACATCTACGCATGGCTGCGCAATTACGTACGTCACGTCCCTTGCCTTCCTGATCTGCGGACCGTCCCGTGCCGGGAAAATCCACGAAGTGTTGGTTCCACGTTAGTAGCCTGATCCATTATCTCCCAGCCGGGAGATGCCCGCGTACCATGTAACGGTGAATGCTCCCCCTCCCGCCGCCGTCCTTCGTGCCCTGCCCGCCGGAGCGCGGGTGGTGGTCCGCTACCGCATTGAAGGCGGTTTCACCGACGTTCTGGGCTACCTGGTGGAGGCTGTTGACGAGGAAGTCACTGTTGCCGGCCGACGCGGCCATGTCACGGTGCCCTACGCGCTGGTTACCGCGGCCAAGGAAGTTCCGCCCCCGCCGGCGCCGCGCCCGCCGCGCCGCTGATTTTTCCGCTGCCGACGGCGACGCTACCGCCGCTGACGGCCCATCCCGCTGCATTGGTTCCCACTCTTCGTGACTGGTGGGGCTGCCGGGGAACCTCCTGTCCCAGCAGTGCACAAAGGGTGGGAACGGGTGCGCAGGATCACATGCCAAGACAGCAAAAACCCCGCTGCCGGAGATCCGGAAGCGGGGTTTTGCGGACAACTGGCTTTTCAGGCCCTCGGCTTTTCAGGCGCCCGCAAATGGAGGCTCAGGCAGCTGCCGTCCGGCAGCTTGTTCCGCCTCCAGCCGGCGGGATGCGGCCAGCACGCGGGCGCTGACGAACACCGCGGCAATGGTCACCAGCGCCTGCCCAAAGAGCCACATGCGTCCGGCCAGGACAATGCCGGGCTGCACCTCAAGCACCGTATCGGTGATGATGAGGGGCGTATCCCAGAGGTCCAGCGTGAACAGGCCCAGGATCACGTAGGAGACCAGCCCGGCCGCAGCCGTCCACAGCACGGAGGCTGCCCATACCCCCGCAAACACGGCGACGGCGCAGCTCAGGATCAGCGCTCCCGCTGCTCCCAGCGGTACGGCGGTGTCCCCGGCATACAGGACCTGGGCGTGGAGCCCGGTCCCGAGCACGGCTGCCAGCACTCCCCCGAGCACGGCCGCCGCCGGGCCCCGCCAAAGCGGGACCCGGCGGACGGGGCTCAATGCTGCCGAAATGCTGTTAGCCCTTGGCGCGTGCGCGGGTTACCTTGGCACGCTCGGAAGCGTTCAGGACCAGCTTGCGGATGCGGATGGACTCCGGGGTTACTTCCACGCACTCGTCTTCGCGGGCGAATTCGAGCGACTCTTCCAGGGTCAGCTTGCGCGGCGGGGTCAGGTTCTCGAAGGTGTCCGAGGAAGCCGCACGCATGTTGGTGAGCTGCTTTTCCTTGGTGATGTTCACGTCCATGTCATCGGCGCGTGAGTTCTCGCCAACGATCATGCCCTCGTAAACCTCGGAGGTGGGCTCCACGAAGAAGGAGCCGCGTTCCTGCAGCTTGATCATGGCGAACGGGGTGACAACACCGGAGCGGTCAGCAATGAGCGAACCGTTGGTGCGGTACTCGATCGGACCAACCCAGGGCTCGTAGCCCTCGGCGATGGAGGACGAGATACCGGCGCCGTGCGTTTCCGTAAGGAACTTGGTGCGGAAGCCGATCAGGCCACGGGCCGGAACGATGAATTCCATGCGGACCCAGCCGGTGCCGTGGTTGGCCATGTTGACCATGCGGCCCTTGCGGACAGCCATCAGCTGCGTCACGGCGCCGAGGTATTCCTCGGGTACGTCGATGGTCATGTGCTCCATCGGCTCGCACTTCTTGCCGTCGATCTGCTTGGTCACAACCTGGGGCTTGCCCACGGTCAGTTCGAAGCCTTCGCGGCGCATCTGCTCCACGAGGATGGCCAGCGCGAGCTCGCCGCGGCCCTGGACTTCCCAGGCATCCGGACGCTCGGTCGGCAGAACCTTCAGCGAAACGTTACCGATCAGTTCCTTGTCGAGGCGGTCCTTGACCTGGCGGGCGGTAACCTTAGCGCCCTTGACCCGGCCGGCCAGCGGCGAGGTGTTGATACCGATGGTCATGGAGATGGCCGGATCGTCAACGGTGATAAGCGGCAGCGGCATCGGGTTGTCGATGTCGGTGAGGGTTTCACCAATGGTGATGTCCTCGATACCGGCAACAGCAACAATTTCACCGGGTCCGGCCGACTCGGTCGGAACGCGCTCCAGGGCCTTGGTGGCCAGCAGCTCGGTGATCTTGACGGACTTGAGGGTGCCGTCGGCGCGGGCCCAGGCAACGGTCTGGCCCTTGTGCAGGGTGCCGTTGAAGATGCGCAGCAGTGCCAGGCGGCCAAGGAACGGGGAAGCGTCCAGGTTGGTCACGTGTGCCTGCAGCACGCCGTCCGGGTTGTAGGTCGGAGCCGGGATGTGCTCGATGATCGTCTGGAACAGCGGTTCCAGGTTGTCATTGTCCGGAGCGGATCCGTCTGCCGGCTGCTCCAGCGAAGCTGCGCCGACACGGGCTGCTGCGTAGACAACCGGAACGTTCAGGACGAGGTCCAGGTCCAGGTCCGGAACTTCGTCCGCGAGGTCGGATGCCAGGCCCAGGAGCAGGTCCATGGCTTCGCCGACAACCTCTTCAATGCGGGAGTCGGGGCGGTCGGTCTTGTTGACCAGCAGGATGACGGGCAGCTTGGCGGCCAGCGCCTTGCGCAGCACGAAGCGGGTCTGCGGCAGCGGGCCCTCGGAAGCGTCAACGAGGAGAACAACGCCGTCAACCATGGACAGGCCGCGCTCAACCTCGCCACCGAAGTCGGCGTGGCCGGGGGTGTCAATGACGTTGATGGTGATCGTTTCACCCTTGGCAGCCGGGCCGTTGTAGAACACGGTGGTGTTCTTGGCCAGGATGGTGATTCCCTTTTCGCGCTCCAGGTCACCGGAGTCCATCACGCGTTCTTCCACGTTTCCGTGGGCGGCAAACGAGTTCGTCTGCTTCAGCATGGCGTCGACGAGGGTCGTCTTACCGTGGTCAACGTGGGCCACAATCGCAACGTTGCGGAGATCGCTCCGTACTGCGGTATTTACAGCCGTGTTGGTTTCTGACATGCGTGAGGACTCAATTCATAGGAGATAAGTTCGAAGGTGGTGCACAGTAGCCCGGGATGTTTCCGGGTCAATCCGGCCGTTCTGTACGAATCCCGCTCTACACGTATGCTCCGTAAAGAATGTACCGAAGGCGCCGCCGTCAGCGGGCACGCTACCATTCTAATCCGAAGACCATAAGTTCCCTAATGGACCGTCCGCGGGCCTGCCGGCGTGCGGATCCGGGGCCCTGCGGACCGGGGCCGGATGCGCCGGAAGGCAGGCAGCCGCTGGGGCTGCCTGCCTTCCGGTGTTGCTGCCGGCGAACCTGGTTCCTAGGCCACCTGCGGCGGGAGCATCAGGCCGGCACCGGGGATGGCTGCAAGCAGCGCCCGGGTGTAGTCCTGCTGCGGGTTGTCGAAGACGTCGTTGGTGGACCCGGTCTCAACAATCCGCCCCTTTTGCATGACGCACACCTGGTCCGCGATCTGGCGCACCACGGCGAGGTCATGCGTAATAAAGAGGTAGCTCAGCCCCAGGTCGGACTGCAGGTCGGCCAGAAGGTTCAGGATCTGGGCCTGGACCAGGACGTCCAGTGCCGAAACGGCCTCGTCGCAAATCACCACCTCCGGATCAAGCGCGAGGGCCCGGGCAATGGCAACACGCTGGCGCTGGCCACCGGACAGCTCATTGGGATAGCGCCGCATCATGGATGCCGGCAGGGAGACCTGGTCCAGCAGCGCGCGGACCTTTTTCTCCCGGCTCTTGGCGTCACCGATACCGTGAACCCGCAGGGGCTCCTCGATGGTCCGGAAGATGTTGTACATCGGATCCAGGGACCCGTAGGGATCCTGGAAAATCGGCTGTACCCGGCGGCGGAAATCGAACATCTTCCGCCGGTTCAGCGTGGTGATGTCCACGCCGTCAAACAGGATGTCACCCTCGGTGGCTTTTTCCAGGCCGAGGACCATGCGCGCCACCGTGGACTTGCCGGAACCGGACTCCCCCACGACGGCGGTGGTGGTGCCGCGCGGAATGGAGAAGGACACGTCGTCGACGGCCTTGAAGTCCGTGGACTTGCCCAGGGCCCCGCGCAGGTTGAACACCTTGGTCAGATGCTTGACCTCGATCACGTTGTCGGTGCGCACCGTTTCGGGGCCGGAGGCGAGAACCTCGTCGTTTTCCACGCCGAGGGTCCGCGCTGTCTCAATCCGGCGCGAGGCCAGCGACGGCGCGGACTCCACGAGCTTGCGCGTATACGGATGCTGCGGGTTGCGCAGGATTTCCAGGGCAGGCCCGGACTCCACTACCTGGCCCTTGTACATCACCACTACCTTGTGCGCGCGCTCGGCGGCGAGGCCGAGGTCGTGCGTAATCAGCAGGACGGCGGTGCCGAGTTCATCGGTCATCCGGTCCAGGTGGTCCAGGATCTGGCGCTGCACGGTCACGTCCAGGGCCGACGTCGGCTCATCGGCGATGAGCAGGCGCGGCCGGCAGGACAGGCCAATGGCGATCAGCGCGCGCTGGCGCATGCCGCCGGAGAACTCGTGCGGGTACTGGTTGGCCCGCGCCGCGGCGTCCGGCAGCCCGGCCTCGGACAGGACCTGGGCAACGTCCTTGGCATCGTGCGGCAGGCCGTTGGCCCGCAGCGTTTCCTTGACCTGAAAACCGATCTTCCAGACGGGGTTCAGGTTGGACATCGGATCCTGGGGAACCATGCCGATGGAGGAGCCGCGCAGTTCAACAATGCGCTTCTCGCTGGCGTGGGTGATGTCTTCGCCGTCAAAGATGATGCTTCCGCCGGAGACCGCACCGTTGCCGGGCAGCAGGCCGATGGCGGCCAGGGCCGTCGTCGACTTGCCGGATCCGGACTCCCCCACGATCGCCACGGTTTCCCCGGGCATGATCGTCAGGTGTGCATTGCGCACCGCCGGGACGTCGCCGTTGTTGGTCTTGAAGGTAATGGCAAGGTCCCGGAGTTCGAGCAGCGGCTGCGGCTGTCCGTCCCGGGCCTGTGCCGAGGCAGCGGTGTCCGCCTTGGGGGTCGTGGACATGGTCACATCCTTAGTCATCGCTTGCGCGACTTCGGGTCGAGCGCATCCCGCAGGGCATCACCAAGCATGATGAAGGACAGCACGGTCAGCGACAGGGCAAGGCCGGGCCAGAAGATTGCCGTCGGATTGGTGCGCAGGGAAGGCTTCGCGGAGAAAATGTCGTTACCCCAGGACATAATGTCCGGCGGCAGTCCAATGCCTAGGAAGGACAGCGTGGATTCCGCCACGATAAAGGTACCGAGCGAGATGGTGGCGATCACGATCACGGGTGCAACGGCATTGGGGATGACGTGCTTGATCAGTGCCGACATCCGGGAGACGCCCAGGGAGCGTGCGGCCGTGACGAAATCCGCGTTGCGGACCTCAAGGACAGCGCCGCGGGTAATGCGGGCCACCTGCGGCCACCCAAACGCTACGAGGATCAGCACCATCGTCCAGACGTTGCGGTTCTCGCGGAAGAACGGAAGCTGGACGACGACGATCGCGCCGAGGATCAGCGGCAGGGCAAAGAAGATGTCACCCAGGCGGGCCAGGATGGCATCGATCCAGCCGCCGAAGAAACCGGCCAGGGCGCCAATGATGCCGCCGATGAGGACGACGCCGAGGGTCGCCATCAGGCCGACCAGCAGTGAGGAGCGGGTGCCGTAGACCACGCGGGCCAGGATGTCGCATCCCTGCTGGGTGAAGCCAAGCGGGTGGCCCGGGGCGGGACCGCCGTCGGAGTTGGCAAGCAGGCAGTTGTCGTTGGGCTGCTGGCTGGTGAACATGCCCGGGAACAGTGCCACCACAACCACGATCAGCAGAAGGAGGGCACTGATGATGAACAGCGGCTGCTTGCGCAGGCTGCGCCACGCTTCGCTCCAGAGACTGCGGGGAGCGCCGTCGCTTGTTGAACTGTCCACGGCGGCCACCGGTGTTTCGTCCAGTTTCGCCACGAAGTGCTCAATGGGATAGGGGGAAACCTTGCCGCGGATGGCGGGGGTCATGGTTTGGTCATTCTCAGGCATATCGAATCCTCGGGTCCAGCCACGCGTACAGCAGGTCTACCAACAGGTTGGCGAGGCAAAAAATCAGGATGAGCACGGTGACGATCGAGACGACAACCGGACCTTCGCCGTTGAGCACGGCGCGGTACAGGGTGTTGCCGACGCCGTTGACGTTAAAGATTCCTTCGGTCACGATCGCGCCGCCCATCAGGGCGCCAAGATCCGCACCCAGGAAGGTGGCGACCGGAATCATGGAGTTTCGCAGAATGTGCACTGTCACGACCCGGGGGCGGCTGAGCCCCTTGGCTGTGGCAGTCCGCACGTAGTCGGCGTTCGCATTTTCAATAACACTGGTGCGCGTCAACCGCAGCACGTAGGCGAAGGACACCAGACCCAGCACGATGGCGGGCAGCAGCAATTCAGTGAAACCCGCTGCGCCGCTGACCGTTGGATTGGTCCAGGCCAGCTTGACGCCGAAAACGAACTGCATGAGGAAGCCGAGCACGAAGATCGGTACGGAGATGACCACGAGGGAGACTACCAGGACCGTCGAGTCGAAGAACTTGCCCTTGCGCAGTCCGGCAAACAAGCCGAAGACAATGCCGAAGACTGCTTCGAAGACCAGGGCCATCACGGCCAGCTTGGCGGTGGTCGGGAAGACCTCACCAATGATGGTCGCAATTTCGCGGCCCGCAAAGTTGGTCCCCAGATCGAAGGTCAGCACACCCTTCAGATACAGCAGATACTGCATAAAGAAGGGCTGGTCCAGGTTGTACTGGGCGCGTAGCGAGGCTTCGACGGCGGGCGTGCAGCCCTTTTCGCCGCAGATGGCGGCAGTGGCGTCGCCGGGAAGGCTGAAGACCAGGAAGTACAGGAGCAGTGTTGCGCCGAGGAACACGGGGATTAACTGGAGGAAGCGCCTGAGGACATATCCGGTCATCAGATGCCTGCCTGCCGCGCGGGGCATTCCCGCTGAGGGGGGTTGGTGAAACTCATTCTAAAGAGCACCTTTACTTTGGAACGGCCCAGGGGCCCGGCTGCAAACCGCAGCCGGGCCCCTGCGCTGTCGGAATTACTTGCCGGTGATGGCGTGGTACAGCGGCACGCCGTTCCAGCCGAACTCAACGTTGTCTACATTGGTGCTCCAGCCGCCCTGGGCAACCTGGTACCACAGGGGAATGGCGGGCAGATCTTCCAGAAGCATTTCCTGTGCTTCGTTCATGACCTCGTTGCCTTCTTCGACGGAGGTTGCCGCGAGGCCCGTGCTGAGCAGTTCATCGAACTCGGGGTTCTCGTAACGTGCGTCGTTGGAGCCGGCTCCCGTGGCGTAGATCGGGCCGAGGAAGTTGTACAGCGACGGGTAATCCGCCTGCCAGCCTGAGCGGATGGCGCCGGTCAGCACACCGTCGGTAGCCTCGGTGCGGGCTTCCTTAAAGGTGGCGTAGGGCTTGCCCGTGATCTCAATGCCGAGGTTGTTCTTGACGTTGTTGACCACAGCTTCGACCCAGGTCTTGTGATCGCCTTTGTCAGCGTTGTATGCGATGGTCAGGGGTTCGGAAGCATCGTAGGGAGCAAGCTTCTCGGCTTCTTCCCACAGCTTCTTGGCCTCGTCCGGGTTGAACTCCAGGTTTTCGCTGCCCGGGAGATCGTCCTTGTACCCGTCCAGCACCGGAGCAGTGAAGTCTGCTGCCGGGGTCCGCCCGTTGTTGAAGATCACGCGGGTGATCTCTTCGCGGTCGATGGACATGGACAGGGCCTGGCGGCGGAGCTTGCCGGCCTCGCCACTCCAGTTCTCGAGGTAGTACGGGATGGCGAGGGTCTGGTTCCCGGCGTACGGGGACTCGATGGACCGCTCTTCGCCGAGGTCGTTCTTGAAGTTCTTCACGTCGGAGGTCGGGATGACCTTGAGGACGTCCAGGTTGTCGGAAATGAGGTCCTGGTAGGCCGTGGTGTCGTTCTGGTAGATCTTGAACGTCACGCCTGCGTTCTGGGCTTCCTGGGGGCCTTCGTAAGACTCGTTCGGAACCAGCTTGATCTGCTGGTTGTGCTCCCAGGCACCTTCGCCGTCGAACTTGTAGGGGCCGTTGCCCACGGGGTTTTCGCCGTAGGTGGCCGGGTCTGCCAGCGCTTCCGCCAGCATCGGGTAGAAGGCGCTGTAACCCAGGCGCAGCTGCCAGTCGGACTCCGGCTGCTTCAGGGCGACGGTGAACGTTGTGTCATCCACAACCTTCAGGCCGGACATGGTTTCCACGGTGGAGCCTTCGGCGCTGGCTTCGTCGTAGCCTTCGATGCTCTCGAAGAAGTAGCTCGACAGCTGCGCGTTCTTCGCAGCGGCACCGTAGTTCCAGGCATCCACAAAGGAAGCCGCCGTCACGGGCTCACCGTTGCTGAAGGTCTTTCCCTCCTTCAGGGTGATGGTGTAGTTCTGGGCGTCCTCGGTCTCAATCGACTCGGCCATTTCATTCTGCGGCTTGCCGTCAGCGTCATAGCTGATCAGGCCGGCAAAGAGCAGGTCCAGTACCGCGCCGCCGCCCACCTCGTTGGTGTTGGTGGGGATCAGCGGGTTCTGGGGCTCTGCGTTGTCCGCAATAATGACACGGCTCGTGTCGCCTTCGGCTCCGGCCTCGTTCGAGGTGTCGCCGCCGCCGCAGGCCGTCAGTGCCAGAAGGGCCACGGCTGCAACGCTGAGTAGTTTGGGAGTGCGTGTGAAACGCATTCCGCCTCCTTAGTTTCTGGATCCGAGCGCATAGCGCCGGCAGTGAGGCTACCTAGTGAGCCCACTCACAAATTCAAAAGCAATTGCCTTTGGCCCATACCGTACTCACTCCGGGGCGGCCCAAATGACAGACATGCCCGCCCGGAGGCCCCCAAAGTGGACAAAACGGCTTATCAGAGGCGGAAATACATAGAAACACATGCAGATGTAACGATTCGATATACGCGCATCATATTACGACGCAATTATAGGTTTGCAGGGTGACCCATGTCATACTCTGCGCTCCCAGGGCCGCAGCTATCGGCTACCGGAGCACTCTCCATTCCCAGACGTTCCACCACACCCCGGTGGAGTTTGGCATGTACTCCACGCCCTCGATCGTGTCCGCCGAAGCCTGCAGTCCGGGCAGCTGGTACAGCGGCAGGCCGTAGCGGGCTTCCCAGATCAGCCGGTCAATGCCTGCCAGAAGTTCCCCCCGGCGGCGGGCATCCTGTTCCACCACGAGCTCTGCCATGAGGTCATTGGCCTCCGAACTGGAGAAACCGTTGTAGTTGGACGCTGCGCCCGTGCGGAAAACCTGCGGCACCCCTGCCACGCCCACCCCGCTGGCGGTCCAGCCAAAGATCACCGCGTCATAGGTGCCGGTTCCGAGCCGGGCGGCCCATTCCCCGGAGGGAAGGCCGCCGTCAACAACGTCGAAGCCGGCTGCGGAGGCGGACTCGCTGATCAGGCGGAAGGCCTCGGTCCGGTATGCGTTGTCGCGGTCGTACAGGACGCGGACCGTGGGAGTCTCGCCGTCAAGCAGCTCCTGCGCCCGCTCCAGGTCCACCTCCGCGAACTCGCCGGACCCGTTTTCGGCCACGGATTCGCCGTACCCGGACTGGTCCATCAGGAAAACCTGGGAATTCAGGGGTTCGGCCCCCGGCTGCAGCCGCTGAACGGTGGCTTCGACGATCGCCTGGCGCGGGACGGTTGCCAGAAAGGCTTCGCGCACAGCGCCTGCAGCGAACACGCCGTCGAAGGTTAGGTCCAAGTGGTCATAGGCAAGCTGGTTGCCCTGGTGCAGGTTGATGTTCCCCAGGCTTTCAAGCGCCTCAAGCTCCGGGAGCGTGCCGCCGTCCGGTTGCGGGGAAATAATGTCCACCGAGCCGTCTTCCAGGGCAGCCGTCTGCGCTGCGGGATTCGAGAGGAAGCGGACGGTGATTTTGTCCAGGCCCGGCTTGACGCCCCAGGTGTAGTCCTCGTTGCGGACCAGGGTAAGGGACTCCCCCGGGATGATGCCGGAAAGGATGTAGGGCCCGTTGGAGAGGTACAGGGCTGGATCCTCGGGAAGGGTCCGCGCAGCAAAGGCCGTGTTCCAGTAGTCGGCCACGGCACGAAGCTCCGGGTTGACCGGGGCCGGGTTCAGCGGATCTCCCCCCGGAGTCTCCCGGATCAGCTCCGTCAGCGCCTTTTCGTCCGCCAGCCCGGCGCCTTGGGCCACCACATGGGCCGGGACACCAATTCCGCTGCTGTCGGACAAGGATCCGAAAGCCGTTTCCCAGTCCGCATACGGCTCTGAATAGGTCAGGGTGATGGACCGGTTGTCGTCGCCGATTTCCGGCAGGCCCGTCAAGCCCAGGGCTTCGGTGGAACCGGCGTAGTCGAAATAGCGGGTCCCCGAAAGTGGCTCTCCGTCGGGGCCGGGGAGTTCGTCGTCGAACCATCCGGATCCCGCAGCCCAGGCCAGCATCATGTCATCGGCACCCACCGGCGCTCCGTCGGACCAGGCCACGCCGTCATTGACCGTGTATTTGACCGTCAGGGGATCCTCGGAAACCCGTTCATAGCTGCCAAAGTCCTCCAGCGGTATAACCTCGAGGTTGTTGTCCACATAGTTGAAGCCGGAGTGCGTGGCGTACGCGAGCTTCCGGTTAATATCGGTGTTCCCCGCCGCCGACTGCGGATTGAAGGAATTGACGACGCCGGCCTCCGCCACCGAAATCTCACCGCCGGGGCTGGGCGATGCTCCCGGCAGTTCTTCGGCCATCCTCTCCTCTGCGGTGCAGGCGCCCAGGGCCAGGACGGCCGCGGCGCAGGCGGCAGCCAGCTTGGTCAGGCGGTTCAAACGCATTCTTGCTCCCCGGGACTATATGGCGTCGGTCGCACACCTTGTGATAATTGCACACCGGGGAAATTTTGGGCGCAACGAATGCCGGAAAGCCGCCGGGCACCGGGGTGCCGGGATGCCGGGGCCGGGAATGCGCCGCCGGATAAGATGCTGGGAGGCTATCGGCACCCAACAACAAGAGGCTCACGTGAAACTCACCATTATTGGCGGCTCCGGCGGTACCGGAGCCGAACTGGCTTCCCTCGCCCAGGCCGCGGGGCACGACGTCACGGTTCTCTCGCGCAGCGGCCGCGCGCCGGCCGGCGTGAGGGCGATCGCCGGCGATGCGACCGATCCGGACGCCGCTGCTTCGGCAGTTTCAGGGGCCGACGCCGTCGTCGTCACCGTTGGCGGCGCGAAAGGCGTAGCCCATCAGCGCACGTCAGTGACCCGGAACGTCATAACCGCCATGCAGAAGGAAGGCGTGCGCCGGCTCATTGTGCAGTCTTCGCTGGGCGCCGGAGACTCGGGCAAGCAGATGCCGGCGCCGCTGCGGCTGATCATGCAGGTGGCGCTGGCCAAGGCGCTGGCCGATCACAACGAGCAGGAAAAGGCCGTCAAGGCGTCGGGACTGGACTGGACCATTGTCCGGCCGACCGGCCTCACGAACAAAGAACCCTCGGGCAGTTGGAAGGCCCTGAACACTGGCGACAAAGGAACTCTCGGCGGAACTATTCCGCGCCGTGACCTCGCCGCCTGCATGCTTGGCATTCTGAGTGACGATTCCAGTATCGGCACCGCGCCCGGCATCAGCAGCTAGGCTCGGCGGGAGCGGCCTTCCACGCACACGATCTCAGGCCACCGGAAGTGCCGCCTCTTTGCTGGCCTTGGCAGCCGTGATCCGCGGCCCGGTAAACCACAGCACAACCCCCGCCAAGACCCAGATGCCCAGGGTCAGTGCCGCAGCGCCGCCGCCGACGCCGCCAAAGTAGGCCATGGAGCGCACCAGGGTACCGGCGGCACCGGGCGGAAGCAGCTGGCCAATCATCGCCACCCCGCCCGGAAGCCACTGGGCGCTGGTGGCAATGCCGGCAAAGGGATTCCCCACAAACATCATGGACATGGCGGCGATGGTGAAGCCCTTCGTGCCAAAACACTCATTGAGGCCGGCCAGCGGAAGCGCCAGCGCCGCAATCCCCAGCGCCACACTTGCCGCCACCGGGGCCAGCGGACCCTCGATGCTGCCGAACAGGTACTTCAGCACCCCGGCAACGACGAACCCTCCGGCCACCGAAAAGTCGGTGAGTCCGGCAAGAATCCACCAGCGCTGTCCGGACAGCATGGAGCGGAAGGCCACGGCAGGCACAATGCCGCCAAATACCAGCGGAAAGGCCAGGACTCCGATACCTACGCCGGTGGGGTCGCCCGGGGGAAGCGGGACCACATCCACAATCTCCGCGGTCTGTCCCAGGCTGCCCGCCATCGTGGCCCCCACGTTGCTCACTGTGCCGGAGACGGCCGTTGAGCCGGCGCTGGCCACATACACCGACATATCCGGATCGGTGAAGTCGAACCCGCCAACGATCTCCCGGTCCCGGATTCCCTGCTCAAGGGCGCCTGCGCTCTCATAGGAGTGCACCACGAAAGCACCCGGCGACTAGGCCTCCAATGTTTCCGCGACGGATTCCGCCGGGTCCTGAGACCCAACCACTCCCAGCGCCAGATCCCGTGGCCCGGAGAGGAGCGATGGCGAAATGAACAGCATGAGAAGGACCAGCAGAATGACGGACAACCCGATGGTTAGACCGGCCCAGATGGCCGCGTGCTTGCGGTGAGAGCCGGATGACGGCGTTTGCGATGTCATGAATCCTTCTTTCGGAGGAATTTCCTCCACTTCTATGGAAGATATTCCTCCGGTTTAGACTGAAGGTCAACTTGAAGGGAGCGCGGATGCGGGCGGACGCGGCGCAGCGAAGAGAAGCGATCATCAGTTCTGCAAGGCACGTGTTTGCCGAGCGCGGCGGCGACGTTGCCCTGGATGCAGTGGCCGCTGCGAGCGGCGTGGGTATCGCAACGCTGTACCGCAACTTTCCATCCCGCAATGACCTGATCCGGGCCGTGATTGACGATATGGTCCGGGAGATCCTGAATCTCGTGGCCGAAGCGCGCGCCGTCGTTGAGAAGGACCCGGCGGGGGCCTGGAAGAGTTTGCTGGCCGGGCTGATGGATATGGAGCTCGGGGCGCTGACGGATGGTCTTGGCCTGCAGGCGGACTCAGGAACAGAAGAATCCTCACCGCTTGTGGATGTTCAACAGCCCGCGCTCAACGCGCTGGAGGAGCTGCTGACGATTCTGAAGCGCGCAAATGCGGTCCGGAAGAACATCACGGCACTTGAAGTCGTCGTCGCGGTGGCCACCATTACCAGGCCGCAGGCGGCGGCCATCCGCGAAGCTGCTCCGAGTGTGCCGGGACAGCTCGCCGAGGCCTACCTTCTCTGGAGCCGCTCCGGCTAGGCCGGGTGCTCAGCTGCGTTCAATGGGGAACCAAAGATCGCAGGTGGCAGTGCTGAAGTCGGGAGCACGGTCAAGCACCGAGACGATCGATGGGCCGGGGCGCAGCCTCCACGGGTTGGAGGGGAACCATTCCGTTGCGGAGGCCGCGTATGCCTCCTGCAAGGCGCGCGGATGCGGGCCCGTTGTCCGGAACACGACCCATTTCCCCGCTTCGACATCGATCACGTCGAGGTCGCCGGGAACTTTGGCATCGGCGTCGACCGCCACGCCGTGAAGGTAGGTCAGTTCGCTGCCCTCGTCATAGTCGGGACCGACGTCGGCACTGACCTGCAGCAGTCCCCGGGGCTCGGTGCCGCTGAGGTTCTTGAGCCGCTCGTGTTCGGAGGCGGGCAGCGACGCGATATGCCGCTGAATGTGGGGGTTGATGCCCTCGTGGATCAGCGGGACGCGGGCGGCGTGGCCGGTGAGGCGGAAGGCAGGGCGTTCGATGATGCGGGCGTCCACGGGGGTGTTCCCTTCGACGGTCAGGCGGAACCTGAGGACTGGTTGGCTCTGCAGGGGGCCGCCGTCACGGCGAATATTGCCGGGACTGGCGCCGTGAACGGCACGGAACGCCCGCCCGAAGGCCTCGGTCGAGCCGTAGCCGTACCGCACCGCGATCGTGAGCAGATCATCCGCGCCGCCTATGACGTCAGCCGCAGCGACGGTCATCCGCCGGCGCCGCACATATTCGGAAACCGGCATGCCGGCCAGCGACGAGAACATGCGGCGTGCGTGGTAGCCCGTAGTTCCCAGCGTTCCGGCGAGCTCGTCGAAGTCCAGGTCTTCGCTGAGGCGCTGCTCGATGTCGTCGACGAGGCGGTTGAGGATTTGTATCACGGCTGCTCCCTTCACCTTCCACTCTTGCCCCCGGCACGACCGCTCCGCCCGACATCTCCGGGTCCGATTCTGCCGGGTCCGGGCGGCGGCGCACATCATCTGTGGCTCAGCGGCCGTGCTCCGTCAGTGCTCGTAGAACATGTCGGTGAAGACTGCTCCGGTGCCGGCATCGCCCGTTGAGTGGATTGAGGCCACCGCTCCGACAAACCCGCCGGCGGCCTCGGTGCTGAGCACGCGCACTGATAATTCCTCGTTCAGCACCGCAGTACCGCCGGCAGTAGCCGCGACACGCATCATCAGGCCATCAAGCACGCTCATTCGGAGGTTGATGCGTGCCGGTTCACCTGCCAGAAGCTGACCGACCGTTCCGGCGTCGAGGCTGCGGGAGGTGATTGTGCGGCTTATGCCGTCCGCCACCTCAATGACCTCGAGGTGTCCTCCGCCCCGCATACTGAGCTCCGCCCGGATCTGTGCTGCCGGGCTCTGAGCCAGGATGATTCCCACCACAGCCTGCTCCGGTCCTTCATGTTCCGGCGCAGTGAGCAGGCGTTCGATCGTGGCGGAGAAGGTTGCCGTGTGGTGAGCGAGGCGAACCCCCAGAGCCGCTGCCGGCTCGGTTCGGTCCACCCGTGCACCCGTGGAGATCAACGCAAGCGAGTCCTCGTGGCCTGCATCGGCCATGTGGTCAGTGGGAAACCCCCGCGCCGTGATCCACGGTTCATTCCGGCCAAGAACCCGGCGCACCCGACTGGAGGTGGCGTCTGGCCCGGTCCCGGCTTCCACCACTGCAGGCACCTCCCCCTGCTCCGGCAATCCACCCAAACCCGGGTTGAACACCGGCCAGTCATTCTCCCAGGCCACGGGGGTCAGAAACGTCTCCCGGCCCAGCAGGGTCAGGCCGTGCCGAGGCCTTGTTGCGAGCGCGACCGCCCACCATGACTCATCCGGCGCCTGGACCCAGTCGGCGTGCCCCACGCATTGAACAGTGGCGGTGTCTCCGCGGTGCCGGTGCGTGAGCACCGGGTTGCGCGGGTTACCCAGATACGGGCCGGAGACACAGGTTGCCCGCGCCACGCTGACCGCATGGTGGTCGCCGGTGCCTCCCTCCGCGGTCAGCAGGTAGTAGTACTGGCCGTGTTTGTAAAGGTGCGGCCCCTCCGCCCAGATTGCCCCCTTTACCGCACCGGACCAGAGGATGTGTTCGGGACCGGTTAAACACCCCGCATCGAGGTCCAGCCGCCGCAGCCAGATCTCGGTCTCCCCCTCATAGCCGGGATTGGCCACCTCACGGCAGCCGGCCCACCACACGTCATCCCCGTCAAAGAGGATGGTCGGATCGATTCCCACCGCGTCAGGCAACCAGACGGGGTTACTCCATTCGCCGGCCGGGTCTGTGGCCGTGATGTAGAAGTTGCCCGAGGCGCCGGTGGCATCCACTGCGGTGCATGCGATATAGAACGTGCCCTTGTGTTCCCGGATCGTCGGCGCGAAAAGACCGCCGGAGGCACGGGTGCCGGACAGGTCGAGCTGTTCCTTCCTGGCGATGCCGTGCCCCAACAGAACCCAGTCCACGAGGTTGGTGCTGGCGTATATGGGAATCCCCGGCAGGTACTCGAAGGTGGAATTGACCAGGTAAAAGGTGTCACCCAGCCGGCAGATCGACGGGTCAGGATGCATCCCCGCCAGCACCGGGTTGGTAAAGGACAGGGGCGTCCCGGTTTCACTCACCGCCGGTCACCGAGACCGGCGTGACCAGGACGCGGTCGCTGCCGAGCATCCGGCGCTGCCCGGTCACAGTGATCCGCGAGGATTGGCCGGCGTCCTCGGCATTGTGGGCCACAGCGAGAGTCGCTTCCATCGGTCCCACTTCCCAGTGCCCGGACTGTCCCACGTAGCTGAGACGTTCCGCGGACACTGTAAAGGTGACGTCTCGGCTGCCGCCGGCCTCAAGGTCCACGGCGGCGTATCCGATGAGGGTGGACACGGGGCGGGTGACGTGTGCGGTGACGTCCCGCAGGTACAGCTGCACCACGTCGGTGCCGTCCCGCTCACCCGTGTTCTGGACAGTAACCCGGACCTGCACGGTTCCCGTGCTGTCGATCCGGTCGGCGTCGAGTGTCAGGTTGGAGTGCGCAAAGGTTGTGTAACTCAGGCCGTGGCCGAACGGGTACACAAAGTCGGCCCCGAGCGAGGTTACCCCCGACGGTCCGGCGAGGGCCGGACGCAGGTACGTTGCCGGCTGGCGACCCGCGGAATGCGGGAAGGACAACGTGGTGCGGCCACGCGGATTGATACGTCCGGACAGGGCGCCGGCCACGGCTGCAGCTCCTTCCTGGCCGGGGAACCATGCCTGCACGATTGCCGCGCACCGGTCCGTGGCCCAGGAGATGTCATACGGACGCCCGGTGACCAGCACGAGTACAACCGGTGTGCCGGTGGCAAGCAGCGCCTCAAGGAAACGGCGCTGCAGACCGGGCAATTCGAGGCTGTCGACGTCGTTGCCCTCCCCCACCGTGCCGCGTCCAAACAACCCGGCCTGGTCTCCCATCACGGCCACCACGACGTCGGCGGCGGCGGCCTGGGCCACAGCCGCATCGATTCCCCCGGCGTCGTCGCCTTCGACCTCGCAGCCGCGGGAATAGTCGATGGAGTCGAATTCGATCCTCATGGCATCGAGGATGGTGGGGATGTGGATTCCTTCGGCGACGTCCGGGTAGTGGGGTTCCACATGGTTGGTGAAACTGTAGTCTCCAAGCAGGGCGGTCCGGCTGTGCGCGTTGGGCCCCACGACGGCGATTCTGGCGGCAGCGGCCAGCGGCAAGGTGCCGTCATTGGCCAGCAGAATGGTTGCTTTCTCGGCCACTTCCCGGGCGAGGTCCCGGTGTTCGACCGGATTGAGGTCCGGAGCAACCGCTTCGGCTCCGGCACGCTCTGCGTATCCGGCGGCCGCCTTGAAACTTGCGGGCAGCAGTCCGTAGTGCTGCTTCTGCACCAAGACCCGGCGCAGGGCGATGTCTATGGCGCTTTCCTCCAGGATGCCGGCGCGGACGGCGGCCACGAGGTGCGGGAATGCTGCGGCGTCGGGCAGCTCGACGTCGACGCCGGCGCAGAGGGCAAGAACCGCGGACTCGGCGCGGGACCGGGTGACCCCCTGTGTGGTTTCCAGGAAGTTCACGCCGAAGTAATCGGAGACCACAGTGCCGTTGAATCCGAAATCGGTGCGCAGCACATCGGTCAGCAGGTGCTTGTCGCCGTGCGAGGGCACGTGATCGATCGCAGCGTACGACGGCATGATGGACCGCGGCGAGCTGTCGCGGATGACGATCTCGAACGGGTAGAGGAACACCTCGGCCAGCTCGCGCGGGCCGGCGTCGACGGGGCCGTGGTTGCGGGCGGCCCTGGAGGCGGAATACCCTGCGAAGTGTTTCGGGGTCGCGATGATGTCGCTGCTTTCCAAACCCCGGATATAGGCAGCGCCCAAGGTGCCCACGACATATGGGTCCTCGCCGAAGGTCTCTTCCACCCGTCCCCAGCGGGCGTCACGGACCACGTCGAGCACGGGTGCGAGCCCCTGGTGAACTTCCAGCCCCCGCAGGCTCCCGCCAATCGCCGCGCCAACACGCTCGATCAGCTCCGGGTCCCAGGTGGCCGCGTAGGCGGGCGGAGACGGGAAGGTGGTGGCACCCCATGCCGCCACGCCGGTCAGGCATTCCTCATGCACAATCGCACCAATGCCATGGGGAGCGGCGCTTCGCAGGTCGGCCTGCAGCCGTCGGAGCGTCTCCAGCCCGTACTGTGCCGATACCGGGCGGGTGCCGTAGAGGCGGGTGATTTGGCCAAGGCCCTCTGCGGCGGTCTCGCTCCATGCCTTGGCCTGGCCGGTGTTTTCCGCCTGCGCCGGAGCCACCTCCCCGCCGTCGGCCACCCCGATCCAGAGGCCCACAAGCTGGGCCACCTTCTCTTCAAGCGTCATGGCGGCGATGAGGTCATCCACTTCGGGGGCTTCGGTCAGGGTGTGCGCGGATGAGTCAGACATGGAGTACTTCCTTTGGAACGAGTCGAATCTTGGGTCGACGAAGTGAAAAGGGTTCAGGTGAGGGGGCTGGGATCCGCGGCTACGAGTTGCCGCGCATCCCAGCGAATCGTGGATGGGTTCCCGGGTCGGGGGCGGCGGTCAGCAAGCGTTTGGTGTAATCATGCTGGGGATCGAGGATGACTGCATCGGATGGCCCGTGCTCGACTATCTCGCCGCGGTACATCACCAGGATTTCATCCGAAAAATGCCGGGCCGTGGCCAGGTCGTGGGTAATGTACAGCACCGCCAGGTCCTCTTCCCGCTGGAGCTGCGCCATGAGGTTCAGCACGCCGAGCCGAATCGAGACGTCAAGCATCGACACCGGTTCGTCCGCGATGAGTACCCGCGGTTTTGGTGCCAGTGCCCGGGCGATGGCAACCCGCTGGCGCTGCCCGCCGGAAAGCTCGTGGGGTCGGCGGTGGATGAAATCAGCCGCAGGTGAGAGATTCACCCGTTCCAGCAGCTGGAGCACTTTCTCGTCGTATCCGTCGGCTGATGTTGCCTGATTGTTCAGCTGCAACGGCCGCCGCAGATGATGGCTGATGGAGTGATAGGGGTTCAAGGATGCGAACGGGTCCTGGAACACCATCTGCACCGCGCTGCGGTAACGCCGCAGCGCCCTGCCCGCCGAGGCAATTTTCTGGCCGTCGAGTTCAATGGTGCCCGCGGTGGGTGTCTCCAGCTGGGCGATCATGCGGGCCACGGTGGACTTGCCGCTGCCGCTCTCCCCCACCAGGGCAACCGTTTTGCCTGAGCTCAATTCGAACGAAACATCGTTCACCGCGCGAAGTTTGCCACGGATACCGCCGGAGCGGGCCGGGAATTCTTTCACGAGGCCGGTAACGGAAAGGGTGGACATCAGAGGACCCCCGCTGTCGTAGTGGAGCCGTTGATTGACTCGCCGGTGCGGATAAAGTCTCCGCGTGCCCCGGTGAGGGACGGGAACGACTTCAGGAGTTTGCGGGTGTAGGGGTGGGCGGCTCCGGCGTAAATCTCCTCGGCCGTGGCGAGTTCCACAATTTCGCCGGCAAGCATCACCGCTATCCGATCGGAGATCTCCAGCAGCATCGGCAGGTCGTGGGTTATGAAGATCACCGCAAAACCGAACTCGTCGCGCAATCGCTGGATTTCTCCGAGGATCTCCCGCTGGACAACCACATCAAGTGCCGTGGTTGGCTCATCCATAATCATCAGTTGAGGGTTCAGGGCCAATGCCATGGCGATCATCACCCGCTGGCGCATGCCGCCGGACAGCTCGTGCGGGTAGGCGTTGATCCGGTCAGCTGACACCCCCACCAGTTCCAGGAGATGGCGGATGCGGTCACGCCGTTCCGCACGCTTCATGCCCGGCCGGTGCGTGGTCAGGACGTCATTGATCTGGTCGTGCACGGACAGCACCGGGTTGAGCGAGTTCATCGCCCCCTGAAAGACCATTGAGGTCTTGTCCCACCGGTAGCTCCGCAGCTTTTCGCCGGACAGGGCCAAAATGTCGATGTCGCTGCCCGAGGAGTCGTGGAAGGTCACCGTGCCGCTTTCGATGGCTGCGGGCGGTTTGAGCAGCTGGTTGATGCCGTAAGCCAAGGTGGACTTGCCGCACCCGCTCTCACCGGCCAGGCCAAGGATCTCGCCGCGGTGCACCGTAAGGCTTACGTCCTTCACGGCGTGGACGCGGGTGGCCGCGTGATAGACCACGTTCAGGTTGTTTATGGTGAGGAGTGCGTCGGTCGATTCAAGCTGGCCGCTCATCGCGTGCCCTTTCGTGTGGCCTTGGCCGCTGTGGCCAGGCGGAGCTTGGGATTGATGACTTCGTCAATGGCGAAGTTGATCAGAGCCAGCCCGGCTCCGAGCAGGGCGATCATCAGTCCCGGCGGAATGAACCACCACCAGGCCCCCAGTCTTAGCGAGAAGGCGTTCTGCGCGTAAAACAGCATGCTGCCCCAGGAGAACGTGCCGGAAACACCCAAGCCGAGGAAGGAGAGACTGGATTCGCCGAGAATCGCGAAGATGACCGCGAAGACGAACTGGGAAGCCAGGACCGGCAGCAGGTTGGGAAGGATCTCGACGAGGATGATGCGCCAGGTCGGTTCGCCGGCCACCTTGGCCGCCAGAACGTAGTCACGGTTGCGCATTGAAAGGGTTTGGGCGCGAAGGACCCGCGCACCTCCGGCCCAGGATGTCAGGGTCAGCACGATGATGATCATCAGCAGGCCTTTTTGCTCGACGTAGCTCGCCACGACGATCATCAGCGGGATACCGGGGATCACCAGGGCGACGTTGGTGAAGAGGGAGAAACTCTCATCCCAGCGCCCTCCGAGGTAGGCACCGAGGATGCCGACCAGTCCGGAAAGCGCGACTGCGAAGAATCCGACGGTGATGCCCACGATGAGTGATCCGCGGGTTGCGTAAGCGAGTTGAGCCAGGACGTCCTGTCCTGTTTGGGTGGTGCCCAGGAGATGATCACCCGAGGGCCCTGACAATCCGATATTGCTGATTGCCATCGGGTTGGTAACCAGCAGTGGTCCGATCAGTCCGAAAAGTGCGATCGCGATGGTGATGCCCAGGCCGACGACGAGTTTGGGTGTTCGGGGTGGAAGGCTGCGCCGGAACCCGTCAAATCGCCGCTTCGGGCTGGGAACGAAGGTGTCCAGTTGGGCGGTGGAGGTCATGATCTGGGCCTCTATCCTTGGTGCCGGGTTCGGGGATCGATGAGTCCGTAGATCACGTCGACGAAGAAGTTGGTCAGCAGCACCGAGGTGGTGATGATCAGGAAGACACCCTGCATCAGGGCATAGTCGTTGTTCTGCACCGACTGCAGCAGGGTCTGCCCGATACCGGGATAGGAGAACACCTGCTCGGTGAGGATCGAGCCGCCAACAACCGCGCCCAGCGCGATGCCGAAGCCGGCCACCGAGGGGAGCACGGCGTTGCGGCCCGCGTACATCGTCATGATCCGGCGGGGCCGGAGCCCTTTGGCCTCTGCGGTGACGATGTAGTCCTCGGCCATGGTGGAGACCATCATGTTGCGCATGCCCACCAGGCCGGCGCCGAGGGAGCTGATCACGATGGTCAATGCGGGCAGGGTGCCGTACTTGATCGCGCTTCCGAGGAACTCCCAGCTCCAGCCCGCACTTACGGTGCGGTAGTCATAGCCGCCGCTGATGGGAAACACTCCCAGCGTCACGGCGAAGACGTAGCTGAGGATGAGGGCCAGCCAGAAATAGGGAACTGCCTGCAGAACGGTGGATGCGGGGATAAAACTGTCGAGCCAGCCGCCGCGTTTCCATCCGGCGAGCATCCCGAGCAACTGCGCGATGACAAACGAAATCACGGTGGCGATACCGACCAGCAGGATGGTCCATGGCAGTGCCTGGCCGATCACCGTGATCACCGGCGTCGGAAAGAAGGTGACCGACACGCCAAGATCACCCTGGAAGATGTTGACCAGATAGTCGCCGAACTGCGAAAGCAGCGAGGCGTCGTCGGTGGTCCCCAACATGGCCTCGATAGCGGCGCGTGTTTCCGGTTCGACCTGGCCGCGCTGGGCCAGTTTAGCCAGCATCACGTCAACCGGGTTCCCGGGCAGGAGCCGGGGAAGAGCGAAGTTGATGGTGATTGCCGCACAGAAGGCAACGATGTAGAAGAGGATTTTCCTCAGGAGGTATCTCACGCGGTTCTCGTTCCGACATAGACCAGTGGCAGGCCCGCAGGCCCGCCACTGGTCCCGATGGATTCTTACTTTAGGGTGAGGTTCTTGAGTACCTGACCGTAGTCAGGTGCCTGCCACACCATGGGAAGCGCGTAGAGGTCGTCATCGCTGGGCCAGCCCGTGACAACATCCGTGCGGAACGTGCTCAGGCTGCCGTAGGCCTGAATCGGGATGTACGGCATGTCCTCGACGATCGCCTCCTGGATGATGGCGTACTGCTCCATCTTCACGTCCTCGTCGGTGGTCACGTTCAGGACGGCCAGGGCCGCATCGACGTCCGGGTTCGAGTAGCGGGCCCAGTTCGGGTTAGCCGACTCGCCGACGGGTGCCGTTGAATCACTGTCGAAGAATGCGTTGTAGAGGTAGTAGGGCTCAGAGCCGGCACCGGGCCACAGGTTGTTCACCAGCAGCTGGAAGTTACCGGTGTTGGTTGCTTCGGTCCATTCGTTCCAGGACATCTGCTCGGCCTTCAGCTCGATCCCGACCGGCAGCAGCTGCTGGGCCATGGTTTCGATTCCGGCAATCCAGTCCGTCCAGCCGGTGACGGTCTTCACGGAGAAGCTCAGCCGCTCGCGGTTCTTGGCATAGATGCCGTCGGATCCCTTGGCATACCCTGCGTCGGTCAGCAGCTTCTCGGCTTTGGCGGGGTCGCCGGTGTTGGAGGCGATGGGCTCCTTGATTGACGGGGAAATCCACTTTTCGTCGCGGGGAAGCAGTGCATAGGTGGGGCTGATGTCACCGTTGAGCTCGGAGAAGGCGAGGGAATTGAGCTGATCACGGTCCATGGCCGCGTAGATGGCCTGGCGGACAGCCGGGTCGGTCTGCGGGCCGGTGCAGCCGAGCTCAGCATTTGAGCAGGTGACGAGCGAGAGCTGGTTTTGGACAGTGTTGACGTACTCGATATCTTCCTCCGGGCCGAGGAGGGATTCGACCTCGGGAATGAACATGCTCATCCAGTCAACGTCGCCGTTGAGGATTGAGTCAACGCCGGCCTGGTTCCCGGACAGGGACACGTAGCGAACGCCGTCGAGCTCGGGCTTGCCCTCTTCCCAGTAGCCTTCATTCTTTTCCAGCAGGTAGCTCTGGGGAGAGAAGTCGGACACCGTGAACGGTCCGGTGCCAACCGCGTCTTTGTTGATGTGGGTCGCGGGGTCGTCGATCTCGGACCAGATGTGTTCGGGAACAATGTAGATGGAGCTGAGGGTTCCGATGGAGTTGAGCACGTCGGCCTGCGGGTACGTAACCGTGAGTTCGGTGTCGCTCGTGGCTTCGGCCACCCCGTCGAATCCACCCGTGTTCAGCGCGGGCGTATTGGCGATCAGGTTGAGCGTGAAGGCGACGTCCTTGGCGCTGAAGGGCTCGCCGTCGCTCCATTTGACTCCCTCGCGGGTGGTGATGCTGAGGACGTTGCCCTCGTCGTTGTACGAGTACTCGGTGCCCAGGACCGGCACCGGTTCACCCTCGGCAGCCCGGTTCACGAAGAACAGGGTCTCGTAAACGGTGGACTGAATGCCGAGAAGGGCCGTGGTGGAGAACGGGTTGAAGTTCTCGGTGAACTGGGTTGACGAGGTGCCTGGAAGTGTCAGAATCGCGTCGGCTTCCGCGCTGTTTGCCTCGCCGCCGGCCGAGCAACTGCTGAGCATCAGGGCTGCCCCTGTCAATGCGGCGACTCCGGCGAGTCTTTTTCGTGAAGTGAACATCATTGTCCTTTCGATGATCGAGACTGCCTCGACCGCTGTGTGCCCAATCTCACATTCCATCGTGGAGTCAGAATGCCAGTAAGCGCTATCTCGGAGCGTAACGGCGAATTTTCGGCACGTCAATCATTGATTTTGGCGGGACATGAAAGAGCGCAGCACGCGATCATCGTTTGTTAAGTAAGCGCATGCTGGAACAGGCAGCAAGGGGCCACCTACTGCAGATCGGCTTTAGAGGGAGTCCCGCCGGGTGAGGCTGCTCGGCAGAACGCGCTGAATAACGGAGGGCCCGGAGCCGGCCATCAGGGAGGCCAGCGCGTCGACCATCTCTTCGCCCATCAGCTCCAGCGGCTGCCGCACCGAGGACAGTGGAGGATTCGCCACCTCTGACAGGACCGAGTCATCGTAACTAACCAACGACACGTCATGCGGTACGCGGCGTCCGGCTGCGGCCAGCACCTGCAGAGCTCCGGAGCCCATGTAGTCCGAACACACGAAGACGCCATCAATGTCCGGGTATGCGGCGAGCAGGCGGGTCATGGTGTCCGCTCCGCCTGCCGGCGAGAACGCTCCGCGGGCGATGCGATGGGCTTCGAGGCCATGCTCGGTCAAGGTGGACCGCCAACCTTCGAGGCGGTCTCTCGCCGCCGTCAGGCGATCGGTGCCGGCCAGAATGGCGATACGGGTTCGTCCCGCTTCAATCAGCGCCTCGGTGGCGATGCGCGCACCGCCCACGTTGTCGACGTCGACATAGGACTGGGAAGTTGCGTCTCCCAGCGGACGGCCCAGGTAAACCACCGGAACCCCCGCATCGCCAAGCAGCTCGGGCAGATGCGAGATTTCGTCTTCGAGGATGACCATCGCTCCGTCCACCCCGGTGCGGCCCAGGGATTCGAGCAGGTACGACTCCTGCTGGGCGCTGCCGGAGAGGAGCATGACAATCTGCAGGTCATGCCGGGCGACCGCGGACAGGACGCCGTGCAGAGGTGCTGATGTGAAGGAGTATGGCTGTGAAAGGTCAGCCTCGGAGATGATGAGGGCGACGGCGCCGGTGCGGCCGGTTGCCAGGGTGCGGGCGGCTGCATTAAATTGATAGCCCATTTGCCGGGCGATGGCCTCCACGCGCAGCGCCAGGCCAGGATTGACCGTCGGCACGCGGTTCATCACGCGGGACACCGTTGCGGTGGACACCCCAGCGGCAGCCGCGACATCGGCAAGGGTAATGACGGCCCGTCCGGGGCGCCGGGCTCGAGTCTCGGTCATAGTTGCAATTTTGTCACAGCACCGCGGGGCAGGGCTGCCGAGTGGTAAGCGCTTACGACGTTTATTCCTTTCGAATACTGGCAAGAACAGTAAGCCTTTTCCCGCTCCGCGACAAGGCCAGTCCGTCCCGGTCTGATTTGCCCGGTCCACGGCTGATGCAAAGCGCTCATTGCCCGGCGGGGGTTATCCCCACCGAAGCCCGGCGGCCTGCCCGGTGTCGCGCTGTCGCCGGGACCAGCAGACTTAGACCATGACGTTATCCGCTTCCCCCGCCCGCCCATCCCGCGGCCCCGCTCTTTTACAGGCCAAAACCTGGCGGGCCTTCGGCTATCACTGGATCTCAGTCCTCCTGGCGCCGCTGGCCCTGACCTACGCGGTCACCGCCGTGTCCCTCGGCGCCGGACTGCTGGTGACCTGGGCCGGGCTGGTGATTCCAGCCGCGATGATCATTGGAGCACGCGGCTGGGCAATGCTCAACCGGGGACTGGTTCGAAACCTGCTGGGCACCGATCTGCCGGCCCCGCTGCCGTTTGCCCCGCGCCCGGGCTTTGTCGGCTTCCTTCGCAGCGGCCTGACCGATGCCGCCGGTTGGAGGGCACTAGCCCACATGGTGTTGTCCTTCATCACTTCCATGACGTTCGCGGTTCTCAGCATCACTTGGCTGATCACGGCACTGGGAGGGCTGACCCACTGGTTCTGGTACCGCTACCTGCCCATGCAGCAGGCATCGGACGGCAGCTGGCACCGGGGCAGCCAGGTCTTTCCGGATGTGTATGCGGACACCACCCAGTGGCAGTGGATCTACGCCGGGGCCGGCCTGCTGCTGCTGCTCATCTGGCCGTGGATCAATAACGGAACCGCCCGCGTGCAGGCGCTTCTGGCAGGGGCCCTCCTCACCCCGACGGCGTCAAGCCTGCGGGTGCGCCAGCTGGAGCAGTCCCGCAGCGCCTCGGTGGATGACGCCGACTCCCGCCTGCGCCGGATTGAACGGGATCTGCATGACGGCACCCAGGCTCAGCTGGTGGCCATTGCCATGAAGGTTGGCGATGTCCGCGACCGCCTGTCCAGTGAAACGGCCAGCCCCGAAATCCTGTCCCTGCTGGACAGCGCCAACGGCACCGCCAAGGAAGCCCTGGCGGACCTGCGCGGCCTGGCCCGCGGCATCCGCCCGGCCGCGCTGGAGGACGGCCTGGACACCGCGCTGGCTACACTGGCCGCCGGCGCGGCCCTGCCCGCCACGGTCAGCTACAAGCTGGCCCGCCGCCCCGACCCCGCGGTTGAGGCCATTGCCTACTTCTGCGCCAGCGAGCTGGTGAACAACGCCGTCAAGCACTCCGGCGGCACCGGGATCGCGATTACGGTCGCCGGCCATGATGACGATGCCCTGCTGTTGAGCGTCACCGACAACGGACACGGCGGCGCGGCGATCAGCCGCCGGACGGCAGCCGGCACCCGCACCGGCCTGGCCGGCCTGCAGGAACGGATCGGGTCTGTTGACGGCCGGCTGGAGATCGACTCCCCCTCGGGCGGGCCCACCCGAACCAGCGTTGAGCTTCCGCTATCCTCGAAGGCATGATTCTCCAGCTCTCCTTCGCTGCAGCCTGCCCTGCACCCCTTCCCGCGTGAGGCTGGCGCTGGCCGAAGACTCCGCCCTGCTGCGGGCAGGTCTGGTGGAGCTGCTGGGCAGCCGCGGGCATGAGGTGGACATCGCCGTCGACAACGCCGCGGATCTCCTGGCCGCCGTGCACGCGGCGGAGGACGGCGACCGGCCCGACGTCGTCATCCTGGATAACCGGATGCCGCCCACCTTCACCAATGAGGGCATTCAGGCGGCCATCGCGCTGCGCCGCCTGCATCCCGACGTTGGCGTGCTGGTGCTGTCGCAGTATGTGGAGACGCGGTATGCCGCGGAGCTGCTGGCGGGCAATCCGGCCGGTGTTGGCTACCTGTTGAAGGACCGGGTGGCCGACGTCGGGGACTTCCTCGGTGCCCTGGAGCGGCTGGCCCGCGGGGAGACGGTGCTGGATCCGGAGGTGGTGCAGCAGCTGATGGGTGCATCGCGGCGCCGTGCGGTGCTGGACGCGCTGACTCCGCGGGAGCGCGAGGTGCTGGAGCTGATGGCGCAGGGCCGGACCAACGCCGCCGTCGGCAGCGCCCTGTTCCTGTCCGCAGGTGCGGTGGAAAAGAACATCACGTCCATTTTCGCAAAGCTGGGACTGCAGCACAGCCCCGAAGATCACCGGCGGGTGCTGGCCGTACTGGCATATGTACAGTCCGCCTAGGCCGGCTGAAATCGGTTTTCCGGCTGCCGGCTGAGGCGCACTCACGACTCGCACTCACAGGGTGCAGAATCTAGTCCATGAAGATGACGACGGCGGGCGCCTACGGCGAGGCGGTCCGGGCAGTCCGGACCGGCGAGCTCAACGCCGATGAAGCCGCCAACCAACTGGTCCGGCAGATGACGGACAGGGAGCTCCTCGGGCTGCTCGACGGCGACTCCCCCGGGCTGCTGCTCCCGTTCATCCCGATGCTGCTGCGCCGGCTGCCTTTCGTGGCCGGGGCGGTCCCGCGGCTGGGCATCCCGGGAATCCGGTTCAGCGACGGCGGCCGCGGCGTCGTGATTGGCGCCTCCACAGCCTTCCCCGTGACGATGGCACGGGCCGCGACCTGGAATCCGTCGCTGGAGGAACAGGTTGGGCTCGCCGTCGGTCTGGAAACCAGGGCACGGGGCGCCAACTACTCCGCCTCCATCTGCGTGAATCTGCTCCGCCACCCCGCGTGGGGCCGGGCGCAGGAGTGCTACGGGGAGGATCCGGTGCTCACCGGCCGGATGGGATCGGCGATGACCCGGGGCGTACGCGTGCACACGATGGCGTGCGTGAAACACTTTGCGCTCAATTCGATGGAGGACGAGCGCTTCGAGGTCGATGTGACAGTGGACGAGCATGCCCTGCACGAGGTGTACCTGCCGCATTTCAAGGCTGTTGTGGACGCCGGCGCCGACTCGGTGATGAGTTCCTACAACCGGGTGCGGGGCGAGTACATGGATGTGAATCACGCCCTGCTCACCGATGTGCTGCGGCGCGAGTGGGGCTTCCCGGGGTTCGTGACAAGCGACTGGGTGTTCGGCACCCACGACGCCGCCGCCAGCCTGCAGGCGGGGATGGATGTGGAGATGCCGCTGCGGCTTCTTCGTGCCCGCGATCTGCCTGCCGCGCTACGGAGCGGAAAGCTGGCCCGCGACACCGTGCTGCAGTCCGCGGGCCGCATCCTGCGCACCAGCGTGCTCCATGCCGCGAGCCGGGAGTTGGCGGAGCCCAGCACTGCCCTCATCGCCTCCCCGGCCCACCGGGCGCTTGCCCGCCGGGCCGCCGTGGAGTCGATCGTGCTGCTGAAGAATGAAATTCGTGGCGAAGTACCGCTCCTGCCGCTGGCTCCCTCGATCCGCCGCCTCGCGGTAATCGGCCGGCTCGCGGCCCGGGCGAACCTGGGCGATCACGGCTCATCTCGCGTCCGGCCTCCCTCCACAATCTCGCCGCTGCAGGGGCTGCGCGAGGCGCTCCCCCGGGTGCGCATCACGGCTGCGTCAGGTCGGAACGAACGCGCCGCCGCCGCACTGGCGGCCGCCGCGGACACGGCCATCGTCGTCGTCGGCCTGGACCAGCACGATGAGGGCGAGTCCGTGGTTACCGGCGGCGTCGACGTGGGTGTCCTTAGCCGGGCTTTTGGCGCGGGCGCCCTCCGTCGGGTCCTCATTGGCCTCGCCCATCTGGCGTCGAGGTTCGTCCGGGGCGGCGACCGCAGCTCGCTCAACCTGCGCCCGTCCGATGTGCGTCTCATCCGCACCGTGGCCGCCGCGAACCCCCGGACCGTCGTCGTACTGATCGGCGGGAGCACGATCCTCACGGAGGAATGGCGGGCGCACGTGCCCGCGCTTGTCCTCGCCTGGTACGGAGGCATGGAGGGTGGACGCGGCCTGGCGGACGTGCTGACCGGTACTGCGGAGCCCGGCGGGCGGCTGCCGTTTGTGCTGCCGACGGACGCCGCGCATCTGCCGCCGTTTGACCGCGCGGCGAAGTCCGTCGTCTATGACGATAAGTGGGGTCAACGCCGGCTCGACGGCGAGGGGAACGCGCCGGCCTTCCCGTTCGGTTTCGGCCTGGGCTACACCACGTTCGAGCACCGCCTTCTCAACCATCACTTCGATGACACTGGCGGCACCGCGGACGTGCTTGTCACAAACACCGGTAACCGCACAGGCTCCACCGTTGTTCAGATCTACGCCGCAGACGTGTCAGTTTCCAGGCCGGTGGCTCAGCTCCTGGGCTTCCGGAAGGTGACGCTGCAGCCCGGCGCGGAGACAGCGGTGCGGGTTTCCCTGGATGCGGGTCCTACGCTGCAGCGCGATCCGGCCACCAAATGCTGGTCCCCCCGCGCCGGGGACTGGGCCCTGCTCGCCGGCTGGCACAGCCCGGTCAGCTGGGCGGACGCGGTCCGGTTGCGGTGCCCTGCGGAACCAGCCGGTGAGGACGGGATCTCTCAACGTGGACCGACAGCGTTTCATCCTTCCCCAGGATGGCCCGGATCAGCCGCCGCTCCTCCCACCTGAGCGACCGCAGCGCCTGGCCGCGCCGCAGCACCAGGCCTCCGTCCCGGGTCCCGTACCGCCTCTGCAAATCCTCCAGCTCCTGGGCCTGCAGCAGGGCGACTGTGCTGCCCGTCGCCGAGTCGATCAGGCGGACCAGTGCCGATGGTCCGCTGAGATCGGTCGCGACAACGCGCTCCTCGCTGGCGGAGAGGATTGTCTTCTGCGCCGCCCGGGTTGTGACCAGCGGACGGGACGGTCCGTCCAGCAGCCCGGACAGCACGTCCGCCGCAGCGTCAGGCCGGCCGGTCCTTTGCGCCGCGGCCTGCATCCGCTGCAGGCGGCCCGGCTCGCGCAGTATCTCGTCGAGCTTCCAGCCGATTGTCGCGGCAGTGTTGCAGCGGACCGCCGCCCCCTGCTCCATCAGGTAGTCGCCGTTGCGGACCTCCTGGCCCGGAATGGGGTTCACCAGCACCATCGGCAGCCCGGCAGCCATGCACTCCGACACTGACAATCCGCCGGGCTTGCCCACAAACAGATCGGCGCGGCGCAGCAGCTGCGGCATCTCCGTGGTGAAGCCGAGCACGCGGTAGCGGTCTCCGGCGGGTGCCACCACCTGCTCTATGCGCTTGCGCAGGGCTTCGTTGCGTCCGCACACGACCGTCGCAGTGAACGGCGAGCGCATGTGCAGCGTCTGCCGCACCACGGCGACGGCGTAGTCACCGCCGCTCGCGCCCGCGGAGATCAGCAGCATCGGGGGCTCGGTTGCATCGCGTTCGGGTGCGGCCTTTAGCTGTGGAGCGATCGGAATCCCCGGGGCCGCCACGCGGTCGGCGGGCAGTCCGAACGCCATCAGCTCCACCCGCCCCTCCTCCCGGGCCAGGAAAAGCGCGTGGAACGCGCCGGTAAGCGACAGCCCCTGGAAGTCATAGTCCGTCGTGACGACGGCAGTCCTCGCGCCGGTCACGCCGCGAAGGAGCAGTGATGCCAGCAGCTGGGCGGGCAGGAAGTGCGTGCACACGATCGCGGTCGGCCGGAATCGCTTGACGGCATCAATGACCGGAACGGAGTTCATCCTTGTCCAGGGGTCTATGGGGCCCCGGCGGCGGAAGGGCGGGTCACTGATGTCGTAGCCCCAGTCGATCAGCCACGGCAAGCCCTCAACCAGGACAAAGTAGCCCTTGTTCAGCAGCGCCCGGTACAGCACGCTGCTGACCTGCAGCACGTCCAGTACCTGCACCTCGGCGACGTCGGAACGCGCGGCGCACGCCTGCTGCACCGCCGCCGCGGCACTGTTGTGCCCGGAGCCCACCCCTGCGGACAGGATCAGTACGCGCTCCCCTGCAGCGGTCTTGGGGGTTCGTGCCGACGTTTTGCGCATGAAGCGAGGCTAGCAGGGGCCGCATCACCCTCCGGACGGAAGCACAGCATCTGCGCTGCGGACCTCAGTCAGCCCGCCGGTAGTGCGTGGAAATGGCACCGTTGCTGAGGGGCTCCGCCGAGATCAGCTCAAGGCGGCGCGTGCTGTCGAGCAGACCGTGATAAAGGGTGGGACCGTGTCCCGTGATTCTGGGATGGACAAGGAACTTGTACTCATCAATCAGGTCCAGCCGGTCCAGCCCTGCCGCCAGCCGGCCGCTGCCGACGAGCACCCCGTCCGGGGTCCGGTCCTTCAGACCCTGCACCGCGGTGCGCAGGTCGCCTTCCATGAGGTGGCTGTTGTTCCACGGGAAGTCGCTGCGGGTGGAGGACACGACGTACTTGGGGATGGCGTCCAGCTTGAGCGCCCACTCGCGCAGCGCCGGCGGCGCCTCAACGTCCCCGCGGGCAACCGCCGGCCAGTAACTCTCCATCATCTCGTACGTCGTGCGCCCCCAGAGCATGGCGCCGGACTGGTCCAGAAGTGCGGTGAAGTGCGCGTGCGTCTCGTCGTCGGCGATGCCCTCCTGGTGATCGATACAACCATCCAGGGTGACGTTGATGCTGAAAGTCAGGGAGCCCATGCGATTGATTCTCTGTGGCACCGGTGCTTAGGGCAATGGGCTGCGGCTAATCTTTTGGAGCCTGAAGAACCCTGCTCAGTCGTCGGTGGGCATATAGGGCACGGCGCTTTCCATCCGCTCGGGCGTCCAATATTCAGCTCCGGGCTCGTCCGTGCCGGGAGTGTGGGTTAGCGAATCGGCAGGGTCCGCCGTTGCCGGGGAAGCATGCGATGAAGGTGCAGGGGACGACGGGACAGAAGAATCGCTGCGACACCCCGCGGCCGGCATGGACACAGCGACGAGCACAAGCGCGACGGCGATGCTTTTGCGTTGCATGAAGGCAGACTAGCTGAGGGGCTGGGTACAAGAAGCTGAACGTAGAAATGCCGCCCTCAGCGTTTCCGGTGAGGGCGGCATTTCTAGGTATTCAGGCGAAGAATCTACACATTAAACCTAAACTCCACCACGTTCCGTTACGGAATAACCTCTCCTTAAAGCACGTCGGTGTGGCGTATGGAATGCCTGGCCCACCCACGATCGGCCTGCGTGAAGCGTAAGACCCGGACTGAAAAGCGATCTCAAGTTCTGGGGCCGCGAAGAGCCACGTCCTCAACTTCGATAGACATACGCACCATGCTTACTACGAGAGTGCATAAACGAAGACCTCCGAGGCTTCTCACGTTTCTTCCAAGCGTTTGTGAGCTAGGGCGACCAGAGCGGCCACCTTCGCTTTCAATTCGGGTTGCGACCGGACGTTGTCGAACCGAAGCTGACGCACACCATAGGCCATGACCACCGACCAATACTCGCGTGAGGAAGCGCTTCTTGCCTCCATCCAACTCAGTACAGATGCGCACCATGCGGGAGACAACGAACCTCGAGCGAACGCTGAATCTCCAAAGCGCTCTGAGATGTCCTCCACTGAAGGCCAGTCCGAGCCGAGGAGTGGCGAGTCCGGGTGGACCCAGCTCGACATCAGCATGACGGCCGGGTCCCGGAGCGCACTGGAGAATTGGTTCTCGTCCGAGTCGATAATCACCGGTAGGCCGTCACATACGAGTATGTTTGCAGCGTGAAGGTCGGTATGGCTCATGACCATCGAAGTTGTAACCCAAAGCTCGGGCGGCGGCGTGGTAAGCCCGATCGAAGCGAGTTCACACTCAAACTTGTTCCAATCAACAATCTGGCAAACAACGTCGCGGAGCGGAACTGTTCTGGCGGGGGATTGTTCCAGCGTGTCAAGACTCTCACGAAGCGATTTGATGATGTCAGCGGCCATGAGGTCTTCTGAACCGATTAAGTTCATCAGTGGGGTCGTCGACGAACCTGCGAGCTGCAAGATGCTAATGATCGAGCCGCCCATGAGGCCCTGTATAACGTCGACACGACGTGCTATGCCTCCTTTGGGAAGCAGGTCCTGCAGCCCTCCGGCCGCTGGAAGCGATCCACTCACCTTCGCTACTATTACCGCGACAGACCCATTTGGACGCGCAACCTCACAGCGCCAAACGGCTGCGCCCGTAAGTCCACCGGCTAGAGGGACGGCCGCAATCGCTGACGCACCGTAGTGATAGGCGATTCGACGGAGGACTCGCCGATCGCGAAGCTCAGTCGTTTCACTCGTCGTAAGTTCAATCAGATCGAAGCGTGCGATAACTTCGCGCAAATCTCGAATGAAACGGTCGAACTTGTCGAACTGGGACTTACGCAGCACGGACACTCGATCAATCCGAACGTCCTCATCTTGGAAGACAAGACCAGCCCCTTCCATGGATCTTTGCGCATGATCAAAATCCGTGTAGCCGCTGAAGACGATCACGCGTGAATCAGGATAGCGGGCGGTTACGATCTGGAATAGCTCGTCGCCCAACTCATCAACGGCTTTCTCGCCGACACGCATCGGCAACTTTCGATCCAAGACAAAGAGATCGATCAGGTCGTTAGTGCTTTCGACAAGGCTGAGCGCCTCCTCGACCGACTCGAACGTGATTAGCTCGTATCCAGCATCGACGATTGTCGCCGAAGCCTCCGCCAGTTGCTGTGGATCATCATCAACTAGTACGGCACGTGGGTTTGTCATCAGTTTCGCTTTCCCGTGAGTATGAAGGTTGCAACGCCGCTACGTCCCGTAATTTTGAAACCATAACCAAGCTTTTCGGAAGCAGTTTTTATAAGAGCCAACCCAATCCCCTGATGCCCGCTCTTCGTAGAAATTCCGGTTGTTTCGACGTCCTTGACGTCGAACTGCTTTCCTGCAAACGGATTCGACACCCTCACCCAAAACCTCTCTCCAACTATGCTCCAGCTCACTTCGATGGACCGCCCTCCCTCCATCTCCAGCGACGCGTCTATGGCATTCTGGTAGACGTTAGCTAGTAGAACCTCCAAGAGACCAATGTCGGTGAGGATCATTGCCGGGCGGCCAGCGAGGTCCGGCGCCGGCACAAAAGTCGGAGTAGCGGTCAGATCCGGCCAGCAGTCCCGCAAGGTGTGTTCCAAGCTGCACTCCGTAAGATCCAAATCCGATCCTTCACGGATCAGGGCAACCAGGGCGTCGATTCGGCGTTCCAGCCGATTGATCGCATCATTTGTCGCACTTCGCTGGAAGTCCCTGATTTCCCGACTGCCTGCCTTGCGGATCCAACCGACCGGCGGAGAGAGCTCATGTCGAATCAGGCGCGCAAGTTCTGGAACAGACCCACGACTTGAGTCCGATTCCTGGGACACAGAATCTGACTGCGTCGCGTTTGAAAGTGATTCCCGCGCCGCCAAGACGTCATTGAGGACCTGCCGAATTTGAGGCACAGATTCGTTCTGCATAGCCCGTATCAGTACGCGTACCGGAACATCCTCCGGGTTGGCTTTGATCCACACGGCGGCTCGCAGCCTAGCCGACGGCGAGTCCGAGTTGAGGGAATCGTCGAGCCATTCACATTGGGAATTAAGCGGATCACTCATGGACTTCATAGAACCTAGCTCGTCGCTCGAAGGCTTCTCGTCCACCCTCCATAATGGTCGTGATCGCTGAGACGACCGCCGGTGAGTCGAATGCTCCGGAGTCGCGGACTTCACCATGCTGTCCATCGCTCGCAAGGACGAACACTCGTCCAGCTGCCCCTAGAACCGGGATGTTCGCGTTATGGGTCGCCACGATTGTCTGGACCTGGTCGCCGGTACGGTGACTCATTGCTGACACAACGTGATCCACGAGATAGGCGTTATCCAGGTGGTCCTCTGGCTGATCGAGGATCAGTGTCCGCTCTCGCTCGGAGAGAACGATTGGCAGCGTTACGGCGCACTTCTGACCAGCCGACAAATTGTCAACGCTTTTGTCCACTGCACCGTCGCGCAGTAGGAAGTCGACGCTATCTTTTAGCCGAACCTTTGCGAGGCGTTCGACCCCCTCCATGGAATCAAAAACACCGATCACCCTAGCCGCCTGCTCCTGAGACAGATCGCCGGCTGAAGCTAGTCCATCGACATCATGTGCCTCCACCATTTCCAAGAGCATCCTCGGTAGAACGCGTGCTGCCAGCGAATCGATGAGTGTAGCTCTGGTGTGTGTACCCTTAAGGCCCTCCGTGAGTACATCGCGTAGTTCGGACGCATCTGCAAGATGCTCGACTACCACGACAATATGGCGGTCAATCTGACGCGACGTAGATTCCGCAACGGTATGCCTCGCACGGTACAGTCGCTCTTCTTCCGCTTCTACAGCGGCGAACGCTGCATCTCTCTGACTTTTCAGAGACTGGAGCTCTGTTGACAGTGCGACGATCCTCTTGTCGTTGTCGTCGAGTTCTCGCAGTTGAGCATCGACATTTCGGATATGAGCCGTAATTTGCCCCAGCCCTGCCTCAGCTTGCTCTAGATTCTCCCTCAGCGGCGCGGCAGTTTCTCGAAGCTTGGCTTCCTCCGTGGTCGCCGTGGCGATGCGGTCTGAAACACCATCATCAAGAACGCCAATCGATTTTCGGAGGGACTCAGCTTTAGAGCGAACGGTGCTGAGAGTCCCAGCAAGAGAGATCTCATCCGCCATGAATTCAATATCCAGCACATCAAGCTTCACCAGAATCTGCTGAATCGTATCGACTGCACTACCCATCTGAGCTGATAATTCTCCGGCTGTTCGAAGATTTACGCCCCGTCTGACGATCAGGTTAGAACGCGCCTCTACATCACGAAGCGTGTCCCTCTGAGCGGCAAGGGGACCTTGCGCATCTCCGACCAGAGATTCCTCTTGCGACCGGTAGATCTGCAGGTCCGCTTCCAAACCTGCACGTTTGAGGGACTCTTCCTCGCACTTTTGCAACTGCCCGCGAAGCTCGAACATCTTGCGGGCCAGCTCTCCGAGCTCGTCTCGGGGCATCGCGGTGGCTTCTTCGCCAGCGCGGAGGTCGAGGAGCTTCAGCCGATTAGCCGCATCGGACGCGATCTCTTCCAACTCACTCTGCCCGAGAACTAGAGCAAAATGCGACAGGTCACGGTCGCGCCCGCGCCCTCTTGCATCAACGATCACCTGCGTTGCACCAAGGTCGTCTTCCAGGTCGACAATCACCTCGCCGACTCCCAGCACCGCGGAAAGGAACTGTTCCCGCTGCTGACGTCGCCGTTTATCGGCATGCTCAGCACCTAGTGCATGCCGCAGAAGTTCGAGCAATGCAGTCTTGCCGACACCGCGAGAACCGATAACAACGTTCAACCCACGAACGAACGAAACATCTAGCCCGTTGAGGAAGCCACCGTTGACACGGAGTCTCGAAACCCACATTCCCTGCGCCCTTCATTAATCCACGACCGTCTTGCTCGAGACTACAGGCCCACCTCCCCGAACAGGCTGAAGCAAGCAGCTGACTGCGGGCGTGGCTGGTCTGGAAAGGAGCCACTCAGTACCCAAAATGTGTCGTGGGACACTGCGAGAAAGCAGTCGACAAACTTCGCCGCTTATGCTGGGTCCCAATTCAAACAGGATCAGCCCGCCTCGACACCGTACGGATCGTGACGCTCAAGGGCGCTGTCGAGGGCTCGGCTCGTCCCGACACTCCTTTCGATGGCGGGTTCTAGCCAGCCGGCACGGTTCCAGCGCTTAAACTCTGATCCGCCCACTCAGGTACATCAAAATGCTGGCTACGTCATTTTTCGGCGTCGAATCGGAAGCAAAAGGAAGGGCCGCTAAGAACATGTTCTTAGCGGCCCTTCACAGGTCCAAGAGGTCAGGAACTAAACGTTGAACCGGAACTCAACCACGTCGCCGTCGACCATGACGTAGTCCTTACCTTCGATGCGGACCTTGCCGCGGGACTTGGCCTCGGCCATGGAACCGGCCTCGGCGAGGTCATCGAAGGAGACAACCTCGGCCTTAATGAAGCCGCGCTGGAAGTCGGAGTGGATGACGCCGGCGGCCTGCGGGGCGGTGTCGCCCTTGCGGATGGTCCACGCACGGGTTTCCTTGGGGCCGGCCGTCAGGTAGGTCTGCAGGCCCAGCGTGTGGAAGCCAACGCGGGCCAGCTTGTCCAGGCCGGACTCTTCCTGGCCGCTCATCTCGAGCATCTCGCGGGCTTCTTCCTCATCCAGCTCCACCAGGTCGGCTTCGAGCTTGGCGTCGAGGAAGATGGCGTCGGCGGGAGCCACGAGCTCGCGCAGCTCTTCCTGGCGCTCCGGGTTGCCCAGCACGGCGTCGTCCACGTTGAACACGTAGATGAACGGCTTGGCGGTGAGCAAGCTCAGCTCGCGCAGGTGCTCCATGTCCAGCTTGTCCTTCTCCACGGAGGAGAAGATGGTGTCGCCGCGCTCCAGCACGGCCTGTGCGGCCTGCATGGCAGCCAGCTGCGCGGCGTCGCGCTTCTTGATCTTGACTTCCTTCTCCACCCGCGGGATCGCCTTTTCCAGCGTCTGCAGGTCGGCAAGGATCAGTTCGGTGTTGATGGTCTCCATGTCGGAACGGGGATCCACCTTGCCGTCCACGTGGATAACGTCGGGGTCATCGAACACGCGGATCACCTGGGCAATGGCCTCGGCTTCACGGATGTTCGCCAGGAACTGGTTGCCCAGGCCTTCGCCTTCGGACGCCCCCTTGACGATGCCGGCGATGTCCACGAAGGACACCGTTGCCGGCAGGATCCGTGCGGAACCGTGGATTTCGGCCAGCTTGGCCAGCCGCGGATCCGGAAGCGATACGACGCCGACATTCGGTTCGATGGTGGCGAACGGATAGTTCGCCGCCAGAACGTTATTGCGGGTCAGCGCATTGAACAGGGTTGATTTGCCGACGTTGGGCAGGCCGACGATGCCAATAGTAAGAGCCACGGTAATCAATCATACCGGTGCCGGAGCTAGGCTCCGGCGCGCCGGCCTCCCAAACCGCGGGAGGTGTCCCCCATGGCCTTGAGCGTGGCACGGATTTCCTTGGGCAGCGAGAACATGATGTCTTCCTGCGCGGTGACCACTTCCTCGACGTCGCCGTAGCCGTAGCTGGCCAGCAGGTTCAGCACCTCCTGCACCAGGGTTTCCGGCACTGAGGCTCCGGATGTCACGCCCACGGTGGAGACGCCCTCAAACCAGCTCTCGTCCACCTCGTTGGCAAAATCGACACGGTAGGAGGCCTTCGCCCCGTATTCCAGGGCAACCTCCACAAGGCGGACCGAGTTCGAGGAGTTGGCCGAGCCCACCACGAGAACCAGGTCGGCTTCCGGGGCAATCTTCTTGATCGCGGTCTGGCGGTTGGACGTGGCGTAGCAAATGTCGTCGCTGGGCGGATCCTGCAGGGTGGGGAACCGCTTGCGCAGCAGTTCCACGGTGTGCATCGCCTCATCAACGCTCAGCGTGGTCTGGGACAGCCAAATAACCTTGTCGGGGTCCCGGACCGTGACCTTGTCGACGTCTTCGGGACCGTTGACAATCTGGGTGTGCTCCGGTGCCTCGCCGTAGGTGCCTTCGACTTCCTCGTGGCCGGCGTGTCCGATCAGCAGGATGTCGAAGTCGTCACGGGCAAAGCGGACGGCTTCCTTGTGGACCTTGGTCACCAGCGGGCACGTGGCGTCGATGGTCTGCAGGTTGCGGTCCGCTGCGGACTGCACGACGGCGGGTGACACGCCGTGGGCGGAGAAGATCAGCAGCGAGCCCTCGGGCACCTCGTCGGTTTCATCAACGAAGATGGCACCCTTTTCCTCCAGCGTCTGAACGACGTGGAGGTTGTGCACAATCTGCTTGCGCACGTAGACGGGCGGCCCGTAAGCCTCCAGGGCCTTTTCGACGGCGATCACGGCACGGTCAACACCGGCGCAGTAACCGCGCGGGGCGGCAAGCAGGACACGGCGGGGACCGCTCACGGGGGCGGCTGCGGCCACCTCCTGCGGGCTGCGGCGCCGGCGGGGCACGGTGGGCATAGGCACGGATACGGCAGTGCTGGTCATGCCTCCATGCTATCGGGTGCCCCGGCATCGAATGGGCCTAAGGCCCGGGCGTCCGCTATGGGCGCACCTGCGGCATACCCCGGTTCCTTGTTCAGGGGCGGCGTCCGTAGGCGCTGCGGCGCACACGGGCCCCACTTAGTGACCGTGCCAACAGTCCCACAACCAGCAGCACCGCTGCCCCCAGGAGGAAGGGAATCGTCCAGGCCTGCAGGCTTGCCGCAGCTTCGGTGGAAAAAGCGGCAGCGAATGTTTCGGCAACGGCGCTGCCGTACGCCGGGCGGGCGGCGAGCGCCGGAAGACTGCCCGCACCGATCCACATCAGTCCCCCGGCGAGCAGCGTCCCAAAGCCGAGCCAGGCCATTGCGGCGGTCCGGCTCCTGGCAACCAGCAGGGCCAGGACGGCGGCAGCCGCGGCGCCGAGCGCCAGATACGGCCAGGCGCCGGCCACCGACACCAGCGATTCCACGTACTGGCGCCGGTCCTCCCCGGTAAGCGGCACCGGCGAGGTTTCGGGCGGGGCCACCTCTATTCCGGTTTCACTGCCCACGGCGTTGACCACCAGCCCCACCAGGGGTGCCACGTCCAGCGCGATCGCACCATCGCCGTCGAACGTTTGGGTGTGTGAGCGGCGCAGTGTTTCGTTCCACGCCTGGGGGTACTCGGGCAGCGCCTGCACCCCCTGCACGGCGCCGGTAATCAGCGGTTCGACAAGACCGGCGATGGCGTCGGGCACCTGCAGATTCTCGGCCGCCTGCCGTCCGATCGCCTCGGAAAGGTTCTGCTGAAAGGCGGCGTCAGTTCCCAGCGGCTGGCCCAGGGCGGTGAAACCGTCGTCGGAGACCACGTTTTCCGACAGCCAGGCGGAACAGAAAGCGGCTACCGCCAGCAGGACGGCCACCAGGCCAAGAAGCGCCGAACCAAAAGTTCGCATAAATTCTTTCCTCGTTCTTTCGCAGAGCGGAAGGGACACTATGGTTCAGCAGAGCATGGTTCAGCAAGGCGGGGCAGCCGGCACGCCCGAAATCCAGCAGTCCGGGTTCGGCACGCGCGTTGTGGGCGGCACCTGATAGACATTAACTTATGCAAGACCCCCTAGACCCCTCCGGTCCCGATGAAACCGCTCCCACGAGCCTTCCGAAAACTGCCGCGGAAACAACTCCCGAGAACCCCTGGCCGCTGCAGCTGCTGTCCCGGAACCTCAAGACCTACATTGACCGCGCCCCGGCCACCTGGGTGGAGGGGCAGGTCATTGAGCTGAATAAGCGGGCCAACGCCTCGTACATCACACTGCGCGACGTCGATGCGGAGATATCGCTCTCGCTCACCGTGTGGAGCGCCGTCATGAACCGGCTGGAGCTTCCGCTCGAACGCGGCGCCCGGGTGGTGGCCCAGGTCAAGCCCGATTTTTGGGTCAAGACCGGACGGCTGTCCATGCAGACACGAGACATCCGCCCGGTTGGCATCGGTGACCTGCTGGCCCGGATTGAACGCCTGCGGCAGTCCTTGGCGGCCGAGGGACTGTTCCGCGAGGACCGGAAACTTCCCCTGCCCCTGCTGCCTTCACGGATTGGGCTGATCACCGGCCGCAACTCCGATGCCATGAAGGACGTGATGCGCAACGCCGCCCTCCGCTGGCCCGCTGTGGCCTTCGAAGTTCGTGAAGTGGCAGTGCAGGGCGTCAACGCCGTAGCCGAGGTCAGCCGTGCGCTGGCGCAGCTCGACGCCATGCCCGAAGTGGACGTGATTGTCATTGCCCGCGGCGGCGGCTCGCTGGAGGACCTGCTCCCGTTCAGCCATGAGGACCTGGTCCGCGCGGTCTCTGCGGCACAGACTCCGGTGGTCAGCGCCATCGGCCACGAAGCGGACCGGCCGCTGCTGGATGAGGTGGCGGACCTGCGCGCCTCCACGCCCACCGACGCCGCCAAGCGGATTGTGCCGGATGTGGGTGAGGAACTGCACCGCATCGGCGCCGCACGTGCCCAGCTGCGGCGCATCGTGGAGCTGACGGTCGGCCGGGAAAAGGAACGGCTGAACCACATCAGGTCCCGTCCCGTCATGGCCGCACCGGAAACCATGATCGACGGGCGGGCCCAGGACGTCACTCGCCTGCGGGAACGGGCCCTGTCCTGCATGGTCTCGGAGGTCCGGCGGGACACCGACCGCATTTCCCACCTCCGGGCCCAGGTGCGCGCCCTGTCGCCGCAGAACACGCTGGACCGCGGCTACGCCGTCGTACAGCTTGCCGACGGCGCCGTGGTCCGGGACGCGGCAGCTGTTCCCGCCGCAGCACACCTGCGCATCCGGGTGGCGGTTGGCGAACTGGCAGCCACCGCCGAATCCGACCCGGCGGAAGGCGCAGCATGAGCGAAGCGTCCTCCTCCCCCGCGCAGAACCCCACAGCACACTCCAACCCGAAGGACAGCACCGATATGAACCCCGCAGCACACGAAGCATCAGCAGTTCCGGCCGACATTGAAGCCATGAGCTACGAGCAGGCGCGCGATGAACTGGTCTCGGTGGTCGGCCGGCTGGAAACCGGCGGCGCATCGCTGGAGGAATCCCTGGCCCTGTGGGAGCGCGGCGAACAGCTGGCAACGCGCTGCGAGTCATGGCTCGAGGGCGCACGGCGCAGGCTCGACGCGGCCCGGGACCAGGCACGCGCCGAGTAGCCTGCGGCGGTTACTGCTTGTAGCTGGCCAGGAACTCGCCGAGCCGGATCATGGCATCCTCGATGTCCTCCACGTTCGGCAGCGTGACCATCCGGAAGTGGTCCGGGCGCACCCAGTTGAACGCCGTTCCCACGGAGATCAGGATCTTCTGCTGCTTGAGCAGGTCCAGGGCAAACTGCTCGTCGCTTTCGATCGGATAGACCTCCGGATCCAGCTTCGGGAACAGGTACAGCGCGCCCATGGACAGTTCGCAGCTGACCCCGGGAATGTCGTTGAGCATCTTGTGGGCGAGGTCCCGCTGGGCCTTGAGCCGGCCGCCGGGCAGGATCAGGTCGTTGATGCTCTGGTACCCGCCCAGCGCCGTTTGGATGGCGTGCTGGCCCGGCACGTTGGCGCACAGGCGCATGTTGGCCAGCAGGTTGATGCCCTCGATGTAGTCGGCGGCCTCGTGCTTGGGTCCCGAGATCGCCATCCAGCCGCTGCGGTAGCCGGCAATGCGGTAGGCCTTGGACAGTCCGCTGAAGGTCAGGCACAGGACGTCGTCGCCGGTGATGGACGCTGAATTGATGTGCACGGCGTCGTCGTACAGGATTTTTTCGTAGATTTCGTCCGAGAAAATGATGAGCCCGTGCTTGCGCGCCAGGTTCACGATCTCCTTGACGATGTGCTCCGGGTACACCGCCCCGGTGGGGTTGTTCGGGTTGATCAGCACAATGCCCTTGGTGCGGTCGGTGATCTTGGACTCGAGGTCCTCGACGTCGGGCCACCAGTGCGCGTCCTCGTCGCAGAGGTAGTGCACGGCCGTGCCGCCGGCCAGCGACACTGAAGCGGTCCACAGCGGATAGTCCGGTGCCGGCACCAGGATTTCGTCGCCGTTGTTCAGCAGGGCCTGCATGGACAGGGTGATCAGTTCGCTCACGCCGTTGCCCAGGTACACGTCGTCGACGTCGATGCTCTGGATACCGCGGCTTTGGTAGTACTGGACGACGGCGGTGCGTGCGGAAAAGAGGCCCCGGGAGTCGCTGTACCCCTGGGCTTTGGGCAGGTGCCGCACCATGTCCACGAGGATGGCCTCCGGCGCCTCGAAACCGAACGGCGCCGGGTTGCCGATGTTCAGCTTCAGGATCCGGTGGCCTGCCGCCTCCATGCGCTGGGCATGCTCCAGCAGGGGGCCGCGGATGTCATAGAGAACGTTGTGGAGCTTGTGCGACTGCTTGAATTCTGCCATTCAAACATGTTGCCACAGACAGAGGACCCCCTTTGCGCATGTGAAGCGAAAAGGGGGTCCTTGAGGGGTAACCGTGCGGTCAGGGCTTAGGCGAAGCCCTTTTCCTCAAGCCACATCCGGGCCGCTTCGCTGGGGTCCATTTTCTGGTCCCCGCTCACGGCCTGGTTCAGCTCGATCAGGTCCTCGGTGGTCAGCTGTGCCGACACCTGGTTCAGCACCTCTGTGGCTTCGTCCGACAGTGCGTCGCCGGAGGCCAGCGGCACCACCTGCTGGGCGGGCCAGTTCTGCTTCGGATCCTCCAGGACCACCAGGTCGTTTTCCTCGATGGCGGGGGTGGTTGTGTAGATGTCGGCCACCTGCACCTCGTCCTTCAGCAGGGCGTCCACGGTGAGCGGGCCGCCGCTGTCACCGATGGGGGTGAACTCCTTGAAGACGCAGCCGTACTTCTCCTCCAGGCCGGGCAGGCCCTGGGCTCGTTCCTGGAACTCCGCAGGTGCGGCCAGCGTCAGCTGGTCGCAGACCTTGGCCAGGTCCTCGATGCTCTCCAACTGATACTTTTCGGCCGTGGCCTGGGTGACCACCATCGCGTCCTTGTTCTCCGCATCCGAGGCCTCCAGGATGACCAGCCCCTCCGGCAGGGCTGCGGGCAGGGCATCGACAATTTCGCCGGCGTCCACCAGTTCAGTATCCGAGTCCACTCCCACGAGCAGCGCTCCGGTGTATTCCGGGATCAGGTCAATGGACCCGTCTTCGAGTGCGGGAAGGTATACCTCGCGTGAACCAATGCCCAGCTTGGTCTCGGCCTGGATGCCGGCGCCGTTCAGTGCGCCTGCATAGATTTCGGCGAGGGTGCTGGACTCGGGGAAGTCAGCCGAACCCACCACAATGGTCTCGGTGCTCCCGGCGGCCGCCGTTTCCGACGGCTCTTCCGACGCCAGCGGGTCACCTCCGCCGCCGCCGCTGCAGCCGGCCAGGACAAGGGCCAGGGTGAAGCCTCCGGCCAGGGTGGCCAGGCCCTTCCGCCGGGGGTTCCGGCGCGTGTGCTGCATCATGATTTTCCTCCTAGTGAGCCGGCGGCGGCAGTTCCGCTTCCGGTAGGTATGGGTGCTTTATCGGCGGCGGCAGCCGCCGGAGAAGGGTGGCGGTCTTGGAGACCGGGTGAAATGACAAACCGTGCTGCCAACGCAATCATGCCGTCGACGGCGAGCGCCAGCACGGCGATGATGACCGCACCGCCAAAGACCCGGCCGTAGTCGCCCAGGGCCAGCCCGTCGATGAGGTACCGGCCCAGCCCCCCAAGGTTGATGACGGCTACCACCGCCGCGGTGGCCACCACCTGCAGGGTGGCGCCGCGCAGCCCGCCGAACATCACCTTCATGCCGTTGGGCACTTCCACCCGGAACAGGATCTGCAGTTCGGTCATGCCCATGCTGCGAGCTGAATCCACGATGCTGCGGTCCACCGCGGCGATCCCCGAGTAAGTTCCCGCCAGCAGCGGCGGAACCGCCAACAGGACCAGGGACCAGATGGGCGGCATCAGGCCCAACCCGGCGAGCAGCACGAACAGGGTCAGCATTCCGAGGGTTGGCAGGGCGCGCAGCAGGCCCGAGACGGCAACAACCGCAACCTGGCCGCGGCCGGTGTGGCCGATGTAGAGGCCCAGCGGGACGGCGATGGCAACCGCAATCAGCAGGGTCAGGCCGGTGTACTGCAGATGTTCCATGGTGCGCAGCGGAATTCCGGCGGCTCCTGTCCAGTTGGCCGGGTCGGTGAGCCATTCCCAGCCCTGGCCCATGGCGCTGGTGCTGGTGTACTCGGTGCGCGGGATGGTTACGGGCATGGTCAGGCCCCCTTTAGTGCGGCGTCGGGGGCGGTGGCCAGCGTGCTCCCCGGCACCCGGGATCCGCCGCCGGTGCTGCCGGTGCTGCTGCGTCCTGCCGGGTTGTCCCCGTCCGGTCCCACGGCGGAGGTGCTTCCGCGTCGTCCAGCCCGCAGCCAGGGGGTCAGGGCGCGCTGCAGGAGCACGAAGACCAGGTCCATCAGGAACGCCAGCACCAGGGTGGCGACGATGCCAACCACAATCTCGGTGATGAAATACCGCCGCAGTCCGTCGCGGAAGAAGAAGCCCAGGTTTTCCACGCCAATCAGTGCCCCCACGCTGACCATCGAAATGTTGCTGACCGAAACCACGCGCAGCCCGGCAATCAGGACCGGAACCGACAGCGGCAGGTCCACGGTCAGGAACCGGCGCAGCGGCCGGTATCCCATCGCCGTCGCAGCCTGCCGCACGCCGTCGTCAACCGAGTTGAAGGCGTCAACGGCCACCCGCAGCATCAGGGCCACGGCATAGATGGTCAGCGCAATGATGATGTTGCTGATGTCCAGGATCCGGGTGCCCAGGATGGCGGGCAGCGTCACGAAAAGGGCCAGGGACGGGATGGTGTAGAGCAGCGAGCCGGTGGCGAGCACCGCCCCGCTCAGCCGCCGGTTGCTGCGGATCAGGGCCGCCAGGGGCACCGCGATGACGACGCCCAGCACCAGCGGCACAATTGACTGGTACAGGTGCAGTCCGGTCAGCCGGAACACCTGGTCAGTGTGGGCGAGGAACCACTCCATCTCAGCCTCCGCTCCGCTGCAGCCGGGCCTGCTCGATTAGGGCCAGCACCTCGTTGGGCCGGATGGCACCGATGACCCGCTGTTCGCTGTCCACTGCCACGCCGATCCCGGCGGGTGATGACAGCGCGGCATCGAGGGCCTTGCGCAGGTTCTCGCCTTCCCGGTACAGCGAGCCGCCCGGCACCAGCCGGTCCGGTGTTGTCACGGCAGCCCGGTCCCGGGCCGGGACCCAGCCCAGCGGCCGGCCGCCGTCGTCAACCGCCAGCGCCCAGTTCCCGGTCACGGCCACCGCCGGATCCGCCAGCCGGGCCGGATCCAGCAGCTGGACCGGATGCAGCGGAACATCGGAGCCCGCTTGGAAGGACAGATGCCGGAAGCCCCGGTCCCGGCCGACAAATCCGGCCACGAAGTCATCCACCGGGGCCCGCAGGATCTCCTCGGGCGCGGCGTACTGCGCCAGCCGCCCGCCCACGGCAAACACGGCAACCTTGTCGCCGAGAATGGTTGCTTCGTCAATGTCATGGGTGACAAAGACAATCGTCTTGGCCAGGTCACGCTGCAGCCGCAGCAGCTCTTCCTGCAGCTCGGCCCGGACCACGGGGTCCACGGCGCTGAACGGTTCATCCATGAGCAGCACGGGCGGGTCCGCGGCGAGTGCGCGGGCCACGCCCACCCGCTGCTGCTGTCCGCCGGACAGCTGGCCCGGGTAGCGTCCGCCCAGGGCCGAAGCGAGCCCGACGACGTCGAGCAGTTCCGCTGCCCTGGCCCGCGCCCGCGCCTTGGACTGGCCGAGCAGCCGGGGCACCGTGGCCACGTTGTCCAGCACGGTGCGGTGCGGCATCAGGCCGGCGGACTGCATGACGTACCCCATGGACCGCCTCAGCTCCGGCGCTTTGACCTCGCTGACATTGGTGCCATCCACGGTGATGGAGCCGGCGGTGGGGTCGATCATGCGGTTGATCATCCGCAGCGAGGTGGTCTTGCCGCAGCCGGACGGACCGACAAATACCGTCACGGAACCGCGGGCGATGTCCAAACTCAGGCCATCCACTGCGGGAGCCGGAGATCCGGCATAGGACTTGGTCACGCCGCGGAAACTGATCATCGGCTCGGCGGTCCGGCGTGCGGGGTCCGTCGGGGTCATGGGGAGGCCTTCCGTTGGAATCTTGGGGGGTCCTGCGGAGCTGGTGTCCTGCCGTGAGTTCAAACGGTAGGACACAGGGTTGGAGTAGTCCAGTTGTTCATTCGGAGCGGACGGCGTTGTGGATGGCCAGCTTAAGCCCCACCTGCACCAGCGGCGTGGCGCCCAGCCCGGAAACTTGGTCCAGGGCCACCCAGGCCGCCTCATCGGTGCTGCCGGCAAGCTCATGGGTCAGTGTTCCCGAGGTGACGCGGGCGCGGTAAATGATCCGCAGTGCGTGCAGCAACCGCGGCTTTTCGCCGGGGAAACGCCGCTCGGGCGGAATGAAGATGCTGTCCACGCCCAGGAGCTCCTGGGTTTCGACGCCGTATCCGGTTTCCTCACGGACTTCGCGCACGACGGCGGCCGGCGCGTCTTCCTTCAGCTCCAGGCCGCCGCCGGGAAGCGTCCAGCCCGAGTAGCCGTGGTCGTTCCAGTGCGACAGCAGGATGCTGCCGTCCCGGATGATGACGGCATAGGCGCCGACCCGGACGTCGAAGTCATCAGCCACGCGGCGCATCCCCTGCCGCAAGGAAGCCGGCCCCGTGGACCGGATCACGGTGCAGGAAGCGGATCTCCCGCAGCCCTGCCCGTTCCAGGTCCTGCCGCAGCTGCTCCTGGAGCAGCGGCTGGTGCATGCCCATGCCGCCGCCCACCACCACGGGGCCGTCGATGCCCAGCATGCGGGCGGTGTCCGCTGCCAGCCCGGCCAGATGACGGGATGCGGCCGCCACGATTTCTACGGCGGCGGGGTTTCCCTGCAGCGCCGCGTCGAACACGACGCCGGCTTTGGCTGCCCAGTAGCGCCGTCCGGTTTCGCGGGAATGGAAGAGCGAAATGAGCTGTACCGGCCCGGTCACCGAACATGCCCGCATCAGACCAGCGCCCAGCTCATCCGGCTCCCCGCCGAGGTTGAAGGTGCGCAGGGTATGACGCACCGCTTCCCGCGCCACCCAGTAGCCGCTGCCCTCGTCACCGAGCAGGTAGCCCCATCCTCCGCACCGGGCTTCCTGTCCGGCAGGGTTCAGCCCCCAGGCCACCGAACCGGTGCCTGCTATGACCGCAATGCCCGCCGGAGCCTCGCCGGCGGCCAGGATCAGCCGGGTGTCGTGGATGACGTCCACCGCTGCGCCCGGGACGTGGGGGGTGATGAGCGCGCGGAGCGCTGCGGCGTCGTCGTCGGTGTCTATGCCCCCGGATCCGGCGATAACCCGCCCCACCGGACCCGCGTCCAGCGCAGTGAAGATTTCAGCGAGGTGTGCAGCGGCCTGTTCGGCGCTGACGTTCTGCAGGTTGGCGCTGCCCGCGACCGCTTCGGCGGCCGGTACGCCGTGGCGCAGGAGCAGTCCGTGGGTCTTGGTGCCGCCGATATCGAGTCCGATGACGCTGCCGTCAGGGCCGGCGGGTGTCCTCTCGCGGGAGATGTGCATTGAACCAGCCTACTTTCCATAGGACCGGCTGGGTACGTTCCCGGTCCCGGCGGGTAATCCGTCAGGCGTGCGTGCTCCGGCGGGCCCGGACCAGCGCGTAGGCGCAGAGGATCGCGCAGCTCAGCGCGATGGCGGCCGAGAACCAGGCCACTGCCGTGGGAAGGCCCCAGGCTGCACCTGCGGCACCGAGTCCGAGCACCGGAATGGCGCTGCCCAGGTACGTGATGACGTACACCGTGCTGATGATCTGTGCGTGCTGCGCGGCTTCCACCTTCGCGGCGACGTCGTTGAACACGGCCCGGAAGGCCATGCCCTGGCCGAAACCGGCGGCCAGTGATGCGGCGATGAGCAGGACAACGCTGCCCAGGGCGCCGGCCGCCGGAATCAATGCGACGCCGGTTCCCATCAGGGCCAGACCCGCCGGGACCACCAGCCGTCCACGGATGCCGGTGAGCTGGCTGACGGCGGACGCCGCCAGTGCCAGGGCCGCGAGCAGGCCAACGACCGGGCGGGCGGATGTGCCCGCAATGCCGGCGAAGTAGGTGGGAGCCAGTGACAGGTAGAACCCGAAAACGGCAAAGCTCAGGAAGCCGGTGACCGAGGCCATCCAGAACTGGGAGCGGGCCTGGTGCGAGACGGCGAGGCGGCGCGGCCGCAGTGCCGCCAAAGCCCGGCCCAGCGGTGGGACCGCGATGGCAGGACGTGCCTTGAGCAGGCACAGCGGAACCAGCAGGCCGGCAAGCACCACTGAGTGGATGAGGAACGGAGTCAGGGTGGGGGCCGGCAGCAGGGACAGCAGTCCGCCGATGACGGGGCCGGCGGCCACTCCTCCGGCGGAAACCATCAGCGTGAACCGGGTGGCCCATTCGGGCCGGTGCGGCAGCAGTTCACGCAGTGCCGCCGAGCTCGCACCGGTGGCAAGGGCCACCGAGGCGCCCTGCAGCGCACGTCCCACGATGAGCGCTTCCATGCTGGTGGCGGTGCCGAACAGCACTCCGCCCAGGAGGCTGACGACGCCGGCCAGGACAAGGGCCGCCCGGCGGCCGATGAAGTCGGACCAGTGCCCCACCAGCAGCAGCCCGGCGATCAGGACGATCACATACGCGGCAAACGCCACGGTGACGCCGAAGTGGGTCAGCCCCAGGCGCACCCCGAGCAGCGGATACAGCGGCGTTGCGAGGTTGGCACCCACCAGCAGGGTGGTCATGACCGCGAGGGTCAGCAGCAGGCGCGGCCGGCGGGCGGCGTCCCATTCGCGGCGGCCGGACTGGGCCGGCCTCATCCGCAGTTCGTTCAGGACTGTCACCGCGCGTTTATTACCCTTCTGCGTTCGCTGGGCCGCCGTTGCCGGGCCCGTTCAGGGCAGGTCGCCGGCGCAGCGCGTCCTCATCGAGATTTCGAACTATTTCCCCTATAGGATGGGGCCTGCAGGGTCTTATGGGGCGTTAAATCTCCCCCTATTGACCGTTATGATCAATATTCTCCGTTTTCCTTGAGAGGAGATGCGCGCATTGGGCAATCTGGATGCCATCGATCTTCGGCTGCTGCTGGAGTTGGTGCGGGACCCACGCGCTCAGATCGGTGAGCTGAGCGAGACCCTGGGCATTGCCCGGAACACCACGCAGAGTCACTTGAAGCACCTGGACCGGGCCGGACTCGTCCGTCCCGGTGGACGCGACGTGGACCTGGCACGGCTGGGCTACGACGTCCTCGCCTTTGTGACCATCGAGGTGTCCCACCGGGAGCTGGACACGGTGATTGCCGGGCTGCGCACGCTGCCGCAAATCCTGGAAGTCCATGAGATCTCCGGCCACGGTGATGTCTGGTGCCGGCTGGCTGCCACCGACACGCAGCACCTGCAGCAGGCTCTGCGTTCGGTGCTGCGGATCAAGGGCGTCATCCGCACCGAGACGGTGCTGGCCCTGCACGAGCACATTCCGTACCGGAGCGAACCACTCCTTCAGAAGCTGGTGCCCGCGGAACAGGGCCGTTCAGCTGCGGCCGCGGGCCCGGCCCAATAGGTCCTCGGCGGCACCCAGCGCACGCTTTGCCGCGTCCGGGCCGCGTACGGCCGCTCCCGCCACGAGGGTAAGTGCCACGCCGGCCGAACGGCTGTAGAGCGCAGCCGGGCCGGCGCTGCGGGCAAAACTCCGGGCACAGCGTTCGGCCGCACCCTGCAGCCCGGCGTTCTCCGGCGTCAGCGCTGCAAGCACCGCCAGGTGTCCCACGAAACACGCGAGGTCATCAACCCGGTGTCCCGGTCCCATCCCGTCGACGTCGAGCATTCCGGTGATCCGCAGGTCCCCGCCGCCGTCAGCGAGCATGTTGCCGCCGTGGAAGTCTCCGTGGGAAGGCACCAGCGGGCCCGGATCGGTGGCGCGGACCATGGCCGCAACCCCCTGGGCGCAGCGCTCTATTCGTTCGGCTCCTTCCGGCAGCGCGACGGCGGCCCCGGCGCCGTAGTCAAGAATGCGTTCGGACCAGGCGGGCCGGCGCGGCAGGAGCAGAACCCCGGAAGGGAGCCGGTCCAGCAGCCCTGTCAGGACGGCGGGGTCCAGGCGGTGCGGCCCGGCCCCCCGCAGTTCCTGGTGCAGTGGCCGCCCCGGGAGCGCACCGAGCACCAGGACGCCATCGCTGGCTGGCCCGGCACCTGACGGGGGTTCCAGCAGCGGTGGAACCGGCAATCCGGCCGCCGCTGCCAGGTGCAGACGCTCCCGCAGCCCGGCGGCCAGGTGGGGCTGCGGAACCTTGAGGTAGGCAACGGCGTCCTGATACGCTCCGCGGACAACCGCCCGCCGCAGCGGGCGGTAGGCCACCAGCTTCAACGTTGCGCGGGCAGTATCGCTGTCTGCACCGAAAACATCCCGTGCCACCGCCTCGGCGTTCGTCGCCCATGGCAGTCCGGAAAGGATCGGATCGCGCGGGTGGATCCACAACCGCACGGTTGTGCCGCCCAAGTCAGCACGGAGGGCGGAACCGGCGTCGGGAAGGTTCGCCGTTGTGGCCCCCACGTGAAGACGCACGGCTTCGCGTGTGTGCCTGCCTGCGCCGGAACGGGGCACGGCATCAACGCGGTAAAGGGCGCTGACGCCGGCGCCGGGGCGGTGGTGGGAGCGCAGATGAATCCAGGCTGCGGGCCTCAGTCCCAGCGGCCGCAGGGCGGCGGCCAGGGGCCCGGACATCCCGTCGCCCTCCAGCAGCGCTTTGGCGGCGCCTTCGGCTGTACCCGCGTTTTTCCGGCTGCCCGGACTCATGCCAGAGGAACGCTAGGCGCGGCGGCGCTGCAGGACGTCGTCGAGATTGATCTTGCCGGTGCTCGGCGATGCGGCGTCAGTGACTTCCGCAGCCGGCGGGCGAAGGGACGTGCGTGCTGCCGGTTTGGGCGGCTCCGGCAGAACCAGGGGCTCCGGCGCGGGGCGCTGGGCAACCGGTGCCTCAACGTAGGTCGGTTTGGGGACGGCTACCGGCTCCCACGGGGTGGTGGAGGTCTTCGGCGGGCCGGCCGGTGCCGCAGGTGCTGCCTTGGCGGCAACCTCCAGCGCGGCGGTGCGCAGTTCCTCGGCCGTGGGCCGGCGGTCAGATGCTCCCGGCGCCGTGGTGACGGAGGACGCTGCGGGGGCCGCGTGCTCAACTGAAGTATCAGATCCGGCGGTGCTTTGGGCGTCGAAGAGCACGGTCTCGCGGTACTGCAGGGGCTCTTCGCTGCGGGCCGGCGCAGCACCCTGCTGCAGTGACACGTCCTGCCGGGGTGAGTCATCCTGCCGCGGGGCTGCGGGGCGGCCGGCGCTCATGGCTGCCCGGAAGGCGGCATCGACGCGGCGCCTGCGGTCCCGCACGGCAAGGGTCCGCAGGGACACAGTTGCGGCAGCCGTTACGGCCAGGGCCGCACCGGGGAACCACCAGGAAACGGGTCCGAACAGGGCCAGCGGCAATCCGATGACGATGCAGGCAAGAGCAAGCGCTCCCGCCAGTGCCAGGGCAGAGCGTCCGTAACGGATGCGGAGCTCGGGCTGCCGGCGCGGGAACGAATCCGGTGTGTGGGAGGCGCGTGCCGGTGCAGCGGCGTCCTGCGGCCGGGAGGTGGAGGCGTTGTACATGATGTTCCCCTGCTGGGACAGACCATCGGCGGAGATGGAGGAGCGGATGACTGTTGACGAGGGAGCTGGAGCACCGGCAACCGGCACCGTGGAAAGACCAGATCTGCGGAAAACATAGGGACCAACCCACAGCAGCCAAAGGCCGACAGTGGCGGCCAGGATCAGGGAGCTGTTGAGAGGGAAGTCCACATCTACGACGTTATGAGCTAATACACACGGCGGCCCGCATTGCCGCCGGTGTGTCGGCGTTCAGACGTGAAAATGGGCCTCAATCCGCGCTCACCGCTGCGCCAGCCACCGGTTCAGCAGCCCCTCGGGCACATCCTCGGTGGTGAGGGCAAAGCTTCGGTGATCGGCCCATCTGCCGCCGATGTGCAGGTACCGCTCGCGCAGCCCCTCATCCCGGAAGCCCAGTTTCTCCACCACCCTCAGGCTCGCCGTGTTTTCCGGCCTGATGTTGATTTCCATGCGGTGCAGTCCGAGGACGCGAAAACAGTGGTCAGTGGCCATGGCCACCGCCGTTGGGGCGATCCCCCGGCCGGCCCGCGCCTCGTCCACCCAGTATCCGAGCGTCGCCATGCGGGCTGAGCCCCAGACGATGGTCGAAACCGTCAGCTGACCGGTAATGGCCGGCGGGCTGCGCAGCCCGCCGCGGCGTTCGGTGATAACAAAGGGCAGCGCCGAGTCCTGGCGCGCCTGCTGGTTGAGGCTGCGCACCATCGCGGCGTAAGAGGGAAGTTCGCCCCCGGGAAGCGGGTTGCTCGCTTCCCAGGGTGCCATCCACTTGGCGTTGCGCACCCGGAGCTCGGTCCATTCACGGCGGTCACGGTAACGGATGGGCCTCAGGCCCAGATCTCCGCATTCCAGCGTCACCGGCCAGATGGCCGACCCCCACACAACATCAGCTTTCGAGCGTACCGGTGAAGCTCTTGAGCCACTCGCGAAGGTCCGGGCCCAAGTCTTCGCGCTCGGAGGCCAGGGTCACCACGGCCTTGAGGTAGCTGAGCTTGTCTCCGGTGTCGTACCGGCGGCCGCGGAAGACAACACCGTAGACTCCGGCACCCTCTCCGTCTTCCTGCGCGGCAAGGGTCTGCAGCGCATCAGTCAGCTGGATTTCACCGCCGCGGCCCGGTCCGGTTTCCTCCAGCACGCCGAACACTGCCGGGTGCAGCACGTAGCGGCCGATAACGGCCAGGTTGGACGGTGCCTCGTCAACCGACGGCTTTTCCACCAGCTTGTTGACGCGGACGTAGTCCTCGCCCTCAACCACGGAGATGTCGGCGCAGCCGTAGGAGCTGATCTGTGAGGGTTCCACCTCAATGAGGGCGATGACCGAACCACCGGTTTTCGCCTGGACCTCAACCATCTGCTTCAGGAGCTCGTCACGGGCATCAATGAGGTCATCACCGAGCAGGACGGCGAAGGGCTCGTTACCCACGTGGAGCTTGGCGCGCAGGACGGCATGTCCGAGGCCCTTGGGGTCGCCCTGGCGCAGGTAGTGAATTTCGCCCAGTTCCGAGGCGGCACGGACCATGGCGAGGCGTTCCAGGTCGCCCTTGTCTTCCAGCGTCTTTTCAATGAACGGAACGCGGTCAAAATGATCTTCCAGCGAACGCTTGTTGCGGCCGGTAATCATCAGGATGTCGGACATCCCGGAATTAACGGCTTCTTCCACGACGTACTGGATGGCGGGCTTGTCAACCACCGGCAGCATTTCCTTCGGCATGGCCTTGGTGGCCGGCAGGAATCGGGTACCCAGCCCGGCGGCGGGAATAACGGCTTTGGTTACGGTGGCGCGTGAAGTCATGTCCGTAAGAGTACATAAGCACAGGCCTCTTTCACCAAATACCGGCCGGTTATACCGGCCCGTTTCGCCGATTGTAAGCAGTCTCTTTGCAAGAATGGACCAATGATGGACTTCCCTGTCCCCGCACCGAAGGAACTGGTTCGGGAAAAGTACCGCCGGCTGCGCCGGGAACTGCCCCCCACGGCCCCGCCGGCGGCCGGCGCTTCCCTCGCCGAACACGCGCTGTCCTCCGTCCCGGGACTCGTTCCCCCCGGCAGCACGGTGGCGGCCTATTTGTCCGCCGGCCGGGAACCCGGCACCCTGCCGCTGCTTCATGGCTTGCGGGAGCGGGGATACGACGTCGTGGTCCCCATCTGCCAGCCGGACCGCCGGCTGCTGTGGTGCCGCTGGAGCCCTGATGCGCCGCTGGTTCCAGGGCTGTTTCCGTCGGTTCCGGAACCTGCGGGGGAACGGATGCCGGCGGCAGAACTTCCCCGGCTGAACCTCGTGCTGGTTCCGGCCCTGGCGGTGGACCACACCGGCGTCCGCATGGGCAAGGGCGGCGGTTATTACGACAGGTTCCTGTCCGGTCTCCGGGCCGCCGGAAACACCGCACCGGCGGTGGGCATTGTGTACGACCACGAGTTTGCCCCTGCCGGAAGCTGGCCCGCGGATCATTTCGACCAGCCGATGGACGCTGTCCTGACGCCGTCGGGATGGAAAACACTGCCGCGGCACCCGGTGTATAGTTAGCACTCAAGGCCACCGAGTGCCAGCTGCCGTTTTTTGACGGACCAGCGGGGCCAGGGGCCTGACATCTTGGTTTTCAGGAGGAGTAAGTAACAGTGCCTACGTATGCCTATGCCTGCAAGGACTGCGGTTCCGCTTTCGACATCCAGCAGTCCTTCACCGATGACACCCTGACCGTATGCCCTTCTTGCAGCGGAAATCTGCGCAAGAAGTTCAACAGCGTGGGCGTCGTCTTTAAGGGATCGGGTTTCTACCGCACCGATTCCCGGGACGCCAAGAACACGGTGCCTGCAGCGCCGGCCAAGTCCGACAGCACGTCGGCCGGCGCTTCTTCCCCGAAGTCCACGGAGTCCGGCTCGTCGGCTAAACCGCAGTCCGCAGGTTCAGCGGCCGGCACCGGTTCCTCCGCCGCATAGTTCCTCCCCACCCCCTGCCGGCCCACCCGGCAGCCGGAGTTTTCCACCGGTACCGGCAGTGCATCCCGAGGGTTTCCCGCAGCGCCTAGGTTCGGTGTGTGCTTCCTTTTTCCGCGCCGCATGCCGGTCCCGCCGCCGCTGCCGCTTTGCGCCTGCGGCGTTTTCTCCTGCGGCGGCGGCGCCTGCTTGCCGCCCTGCTGTGCTGCGCCGCTGCCGGTACCGCCGTTCAGGCACTGCTGCCGCCGGACCCAGGCGAGGTTTCCCTGGTGGTCACGGCGGCTGACTTGCCTGCCGGAGCGCTGTTGACGGCCCGGGACCTTCAAACGGTGCCGGTGGCGGCATCCGGCGTTCCGCCCGGATCCTTCACCGATGCCGCTCAGCTGTCCGGCAGGCGTCTGGCAACCCCCTTGGAGCGGGGAAGCCCGCTGATGCAGACGTCACTGGTGGGGACCGGACTGCTGACTGGTGCTCCCCCGGGTTCGGTGGCCGTAGCCGTCCGCCCCGGCGATCCCGCACTCGTCCAGCTCATCTCGGCGGGACAGCTCGTGGACGTCATTCTCGGCGGTGCCGAGGGAGAACCGGGAACCGCATCCCCCGTGGTGCTGGCAGCGGATGCACCGGTCCTGTGGACTTCCCCGGAGGGCACCGGCCAGTGGCCCGGGTCAGAGGAAAGCGGCGCCGTTGTGGTGCTTGCGGCCGCCCCCGCTGAGGCGGCGGCGCTGGCCGCAGCATCCGGATCGGGCCGGATCCACTTGGTCCTGACCGGAGGGTGATCCGGGTTTCAGTCCCAGTGGGGAGGACGCTGTTCGAGCAGCCATGAATCGCGGTCCTCGGGCCCGTCGCCCCACACCCGCGGATCGTCATCCGCAGCCTTGGCCTTCAGCACCGACGGCTCCGCCGGCGCCCGGGACTCTTCAGACGATTGAGACGGCTGAGACGGCGTGACGGGCTTCGGCGCGCTTCCGCCGCTGGCCCGCCGGTGCGGTTTCCGGGGGCTCACGGCCGGCGCGCTTCCGCCTCAGGAACCTGCGGGCCAGCCTCCTTGCCGGGGGTAACCGTTCCACGTTCCCGGATTCGGCTGCTGCCGTGAGGAACAACAGGCTGGCTTCCGCGGCGGGCCATGGTTCCCCGCACTGACGCGGCCGGGGTGCCTGCCTTTTCTCCGCCGTCCTTCGGCGCCGGCAGGTTCAGGTAGCGTCCCACCAGGTCTGCACATGCGGAGGGGTCGCTGAAGACCTCGATGGTCCACAGCGGCATGTAGCGCCATCCAAGCCGTTCCAGCAGCTGCGGGCGCAGCCGGCTGCGTTCCCGCACGCTCATGGTGCGGTAGCGCTCCGTGCCGTCGGACTCGATAGCCATCGGCACGGCGGGATCGGCGTCGCTGCTGCTGCGGTCCACGGTGGCAACAATGTCGATGGTCCCCTGATAGTGGTCCCAAACCTTTGCGCCCCGGGCCCGGAGCCGGTTGACCAGGTCCGCCACCAGCGGATCCTCGTCCATGATGCCGCCGGTGCTGGTGTCGCGTCCGCCGGAACCGTTGAAGGTGATTCCCGCGTCGATGCGCGGGATGGAGGCTGCCCCGGACGAAGGGCTCAGTTCACGGCTGATCAGCTCGTAGAAGTCGAGTGCTCCATACCCCAGGCGCGATTTATCGAGGTCCTCGGGCCGGAAGCAGGTCAGGACATGGAGCTTGCTCCGTGCACGGGTCATGGCCGTCAGGAACTTGCCACGGCCGTCGGACGCGGACAACGGGCCGAAGGTGTGCAGCGCGCGCCCATGCGGAGTGCGGCCGAAACCGAGCGAGAAAATCACGCAGTCCCGCACCAGGCCGGCGGCACGGTCCACGGGGACCACGCGGAAGGATTCCTTGCCCGGAGTGAAGAAGTCCGAAGCCCAGGGGAAGTTGGCCATCTGCACCCGGATCGCCTCAGCCACACGCACGGCGTGCCGCGGGCTGGCCGTGACAACTGCGAGGGACTGATGCGGCCGGCGGCGGATGTGCTCAAAGACCAGGTCCACCACCCGGTTCACCTCGGCGGCGACGCTTTCGACGCCCTCATGATCGGCGCTGGGCATGCCCGTTCCGTCAGCAAGGTACTCCACAACCAGCGCCCGCTCGTCGTCGGACACATCAGTGCCGCGCGGAACGGTGGTAAGCCGGTCATCGTAGAAGCTGCGGCTGAGCTGATGCAGCAGGCCGCGGTCCGTTCCGCGGTACACCGTGGACAGGGTCCGGGTCGGCAGGACCTGGGCCAGGGCTTCGAACGCGCTGACGAGGTCATGCTGCTCGCCTGCGGGACGCGCCGGCTCGACGCCGATGGTGAACGGCCGTGGTCCGCCCAGCTGGCCGTCGCCAAAGGCAACAACCTGCGCCGCGCGGGCCAGCGCGGGCACTGCGGACTGCAGGGACGTGGACTCGGCATCAAGGACAATCACCGTGTCGAAGGTCCGGTCTCCGGGCAGCACCATGGGAAGCACCAGCGGGCTCGCGGCCCAGACCGGCAGGAGTGCGGAAATCAGGTCCTTCGGCTGGCTGCACAGGTGCTGCAGCGTCAGGGGGCCGTTCTTGATGGCATCGCGGAGGGTCGCGGCGTCGGAAGCCGACGCCTTCACCCCGCGACGCCAGCGCTCAGCCAGGGCAAACCGGACGCGGGAGCTGCCGGAGGCGATGTGCGCATTGTCGGCCAGCCGGTATTCGGCCTCCAGCCGGCGCAGGCTGTCGCCGTCACTCATGGCCAGGTAGTCGTCGCCGCTGATCATCGCTTCGAGGGCCGACTGCCACCAGGCCAGTTCCAGCTCATATCCCACCTGCCGGGGCTGGACCTCCCGTGCTTCCAGGTCATCCAGCAGTTCGCCCAGGCCCTGGCCGCGCATCTCGTCGAGCAGCAGGGTGCGCTCGGGCAGCGTTTCGAGGGTTTCCCGGTCTCCGGCCAGTGCGTCGAGCTGCTTTTCCAGCTCGTCCAGCGTCAGCTCCGCGAGGTTTGGCTTTGCGGGCGTGCCCTCGAGGATTGCGGTGAGGGTGTCGAGCTGGTCCTTCACGGTGATGTAGGAACGGTTGATGTCCGCCAGCCCGGTGGCCACCGAGGGATGGCGCTGGGTGGTGGCATAGCGTGCCCAGGTGGCACGCTGCTGCTGGACCTCGACCAGCGATGAGTGCAGGTCCGAGATGTGCACGCCCGGCCGGATGTATTCCTTGGCCACCCGGCGCAGCCGGGAACGGGTCATGGAACTCATGTCGACGGCGCGTTCGCGGCGCCAGGATGAGGACGCCGTGGCGGAAATCAGGTCACTGACCGGGCGGTCGAAGATGTCCGGAGTGAACTTGTCGAGGCTTTCCCGGACGGCCACCAGCAGTTCCAGCTGTTCGCCCCACTGGGCAAAGGTCTCGCCCAGGCGGATCTGCGAATGCTCGGCAACAGCCTGCACCTTGGCCCGCAGCTCCGGCAGGTCCCGGGCCAGGCTCTGGGTCAGTTCGTAGGCTTCTTCGGTTTCCTTGCGGTTGAGCAGCTTGGCGCCAAACCACGGGCTGGTGGTGGCGGCGCGGCTGAAGCTTCCAAGCTCCGCTGCGCGGCGCAGCCGGCCGGTCAGTTCGGTGCGGTCCGTGATGCTGTCCAGGACGCTGCGCTTGAGCCGGACGGTTGTCGCCGGTGCCGGGCTCATGGAGGTCAGCTCGGCCAGGGACTGCATGGCCTGGTACGGCGAGCAGCCCCAGCGGCGGCGCACGTTGTGCAGCGACTTAACGTGGTCGCGCAGCTGGTGGCGGTTGGCCACCAGGACCTTGTGCAGGCTGTCCAGGTCCGGTGCGGCGGCCTTCTCGTTGCGGACGATGGCCCGGACCAGCTGGTCCTTCAGCTGCTGTTCGGTGACTCCGGCGTTGAGCTGGAGCACCGCTGAACCCAGATTCAGCGTGTCGAGCTCGGAGACGAACTGGTTCAGGGTGCCACGGCGTTCGGCAACCACAAGGACCGATTTTCCGGCGTGGACCAGTGCCGCGGCGGCATTAAGGGCTGTTTGGGTCTGTCCGGTGCCCGGAGGGGCGGAAACCACCAGGGACTGGCCGTCCAGGATCAGGTCCAGGACGTCCTGCTGCTCGCTGTCGGCGTCCAGCACCAGGAGCTCGTCGGCCGGCATCCGGTCATCAAGCGGCGGGAGGCCCGGTTCCTTGGCGGCGGGGGCGCCTGCGCTCTTCCCGCGGGCGGCGTCCATCAGTCCCCGCAGGATGGGGTGCGCCGGGTCCAGTGCGCTGTCTTCGGAAAGATCGGAGAGATCGGCGAAGGTGGAAACGAGGAGCCGGTGCTCAATGTTGATGCCGCGGACGCCCTCGGTGACGGCGCGCAGTTTTTCCAGGACCGGGTGCGGATCGAAACGCGCCGTGCCGTAGGCCAGCCGGGCCAGGGACTCGACGTCGATGTCCAGCTCCTGTTCCTGCTGCAGGTGCCGGACAAAGGCGGGGTTCAGGGAAGCCTTGTCGGTGAGCTGGAGTTCGTAGTCGTCCTGCGAGGGATGCACTGTCAGCGACACCGGTGTCAGCAGGACCGGGGCGGTCAGCGATTCGGGGCGGACGGCGTCGTCGGCGGCGTAGCGCCAGGATGCCGTTCCGGCGGCGAGGTATCCGACGTCGATGCCGCGGTCGGTGCCCAGTTCATAGATCTTGGCGCGCAGCAGGCGTCCGGCTTTCATGGCCGCGCCGTACTGCTCCGAGTCACGCAGCAGGGTGGAGAGCCGGGTCCGGCGCCCTGCCAGCAGCTGGGCGAGCCCGGAAGGATGCGCGTGAGTCAGGTCGATGCTGTTGGAGGCTGAGGGGGTGAAATGCAGAAGCGTGTCCGATCCGGCATGCTGCCCCAATTGTCCCAGCCAGGGCAGCAGGAAGTCCGAGGCGTTGTCCCCGGGATTCTGCTCAGACACAGGTGCCCTCTTTTCTGCACTTCCGCGCGGCGTTCTTGACCAAATCGGCATACCTTCCAAACTATCGCTTCTTGCCGGGTTTGCCCGGCATAGCAACGCGGGGGACAGCCTGGTTAGGCTGTCCCCCGCGACTAATCTACTCCCACTCGATGGTTCCCGGCGGCTTGGACGTGACGTCCAGGACCACTCGGTTGATGCCGTCCACCTCGTTGGTAATCCGGTTGGAGATGCGTGCCAGCAGGTCATAGGGCAGGCGTGACCAGTCAGCGGTCATCGCGTCCTCGCTGGAGACCGGACGCAGGACGATCGGGTGTCCGTAGGTCCGCCCGTCACCCTGCACTCCGACGCTGCGGACGTCGGCCAGCAGCACCACCGGCATCTGCCACACGTCATTGTCCATGCCGGCTGCGGTCAGTTCGGCGCGGGCAATGGCGTCGGCCCGGCGCAGCAGGTCCAGGCGCTCCTGGTTGACTTCGCCGATGATGCGGATGCCCAGGCCGGGGCCGGGGAACGGCTGGCGTCCGACGATCTCCGCCGGCAAGCCAAGCTCGGCGCCCACGGCGCGGACTTCGTCCTTGAACAGGGCCCGCAGCGGCTCAACGAGCTCAAACTTCAGGTCCTCGGGAAGGCCGCCCACGTTGTGGTGGCTCTTGATGTTGGCTGCACCTTCGCCGCCGCCGGATTCGACGACGTCCGGGTACAGGGTGCCCTGGACCAGGAAACGGATCGGTTCGCCGGAAGCTTCGGCTTCGGCCATGATGGCCCGCTCGGCTTCCTCGAAGGCGCGGATGAACTCGCGGCCGATGATCTTGCGCTTCGTTTCAGGGTCGGTGACGCCGGCCAGTGCTTCCAGGAAGCGCTTCTGCTCATTGGCGACGTACAGGTTGACGCCGGTGGAGGCCACGAAGTCGCGTTCCACCTGCTCCGCTTCGCCTTCGCGCAGCAGGCCGTGGTCAACGAAGACGCAGGTGAGCTGGTCGCCGACTGCGCGCTGCACCAGGGCAGCGGCGACGGCGGAATCGACGCCGCCGGACAGCCCGCAGATGACGCGGGAGCTGCCCACCTGCTCGCGGATGCGCTCCACCTGTTCCTCGACAATGTTGCCGGTGGTCCAGCTGCGCTCCAGCCGGGCTCCCTTGAAGAGGAAGTTTTCCAGCACGGCCTGGCCGTGGGCGGAATGCTTGACCTCAGGGTGCCACTGAACGCCGTAAAGGCGCTTCTCTTCGTTGGCAATGGCGGCAACGGGGGCGCCGGCGGTGGTGGCCAGGACATCGAAGCCGGGAGGGGCTTCCTGGACGCTGTCACCGTGGCTCATCCAGGTGTTCTGGTGCTCGGGGGTGCCTTCGAGGATGGAGCGGGCCCCGCCCACCACAGTGGCGTCGGTGGAGCCGTACTCGCGCAGGCCGGTCTCGGCGACCTTGCCGCCGAGGACGCTTGCCATGGCCTGGAAGCCGTAGCAAATGCCCAGCACCGGCACGCCGGCTTCAAACAGGCCTTCGCTGACGGCGGGAGCGCCTTCCGCGTAAACGCTGGAGGGGCCGCCGGAAAGGATGATGGCTGCCGGGTTCTTGGCCATGATCTGTTCCGTGGTCCAGGTGTGGGGAACCACTTCGGAATAAACATCTGCATCGCGCACCCGGCGGGCAATGAGCTGGGCGTATTGGGCGCCGAAGTCCACAACGAGGACAGGGCGCTCTTCAATGGGAGGGGTCGCGGAATTAGTCACGGTTCAAGGATAGTCGCCGGAACGTGCGCGCCGCACATCGTTCCGGCTCAGTCTGACCGCCGGGCACCGCTTCCGTGCGGCTCAGTAGCGCTTTGCCGCTTCCGGATGCGCCGCAAGTTCGGCCAGGACCTGCTTGTGGGTGCGGCTCTCCACGATGAAGGAGAGGAAGGGCACAACGCCGCCCAGGGCAATCACGATGAACTTGGAGAACGGCCAGCGCATGAGCTGCCACAGCCGAAAGTCGGCAAGCAGGTACACCACGTACAGCCAGCCGTGGGCGATCAGGACGCCCGTGAACAGGTTCAGCGGTCCCACGGTGATCTCTTCGATTTTCATCCCGTACTTCAGGATCATTTCGATGCACAGCAGCAGCAGGAACACGCCGGTGACGTAGGAGGAAACCTTGTAAAACGTCAGTGCCGAACGGATCTGGGCGTGCGTGCCGCCGAACCGGCGCTTCTTCCGCCGCGGTTTCTTGGCTACTGCCGGTGCTGGATCGCTCACTTCTTTACCTCACTGCTCGGGACCGGACCTTCGGACGGCAGGCTGCCGGCCTCATCGTCGTCATCGTCGTCGTCGTATTCGTCGTCGTAGTACTCGTCATCGTCCTCGAGGGAACGGCGGTGCGCGTCAGCGACAAGGCGCCACCACAGGAACACGGAGAACCCGGCGAAGACGACCCACTCGATGGCGTAGAAAACGTTCATCCAGTTCACCGAGGTTTCCTGCGGCTGGGCGTCGACGTCCACGGTCCGCATTTCGCCGGTGTCGGCGGGGGCTCCGTTGACCGTTATTTCATCGGCCGTCACGAAGGCCGAATACCCTGGAACATCCCACACGTTAATCAGTTCAGCGCTGGCGAGGCTGGGCAGGATCCCGTCCTCGGTGGGCTGCGCGACGGGGGCCTCGGGAGGCAGCAGGCGCCCGGTGACGGCGGCCTCGCCGGACGGGGCGGGTACGGCTTCCCCGGGGTCGGCAATCCAGCCCCGGACCACCGGAATCACGGCGTCACCGGGTGCGCCGTCAACGGCAAAGGCCGTGACCACCCAGTAGCCCTTCTCGCCGTCGTACAGCCGGTTCTCCACCAGCACGGTGTCGTCGGTGCGGAAGGAACCGGTCATGGAGACCATCTGGTCCGCCGTGGTGCCGAACAGCTGCACTCCGGGGGTGAAGACTTCGGTCAGCGGCCGCACTGTTTCGGTGCGGTCGGTCGACGGCGGCAGGTCGCTTTCGGCCGTCGAAAACTGCCACTGGCTTAGGAGAACGAAGACCGTGGAGATCGCGAGGGCCAGGAGCAGCGCGGCGATCCATCGGAGTTGCAGGGCAGTTTTCAGCACGCCTTAACCGTACTTCGTAACCGTGTAGAAAACCCAATGCCTGCCGGCCGGGACAGGGCCGGCGGCCGGGTCAGTGGTCAAAGAAGACCAGCGATGAATTGATCAACTCGGCAATCACTTCCGCGTCATTCGCCCGGCGGAGGGATTCCCGGAAGGACGGCCGGAACAGCGACCGGGCCAGGGTGGCCAGGACCTCCAGGTGTTCCGAGAATGCCCCGGCAGGCGTTGCAATGAGAAGGATCACGGTGGCCGGCCCGTCCGACGCGCCGAAGTCGATGCTGTGTCCGTAGCGTGTGATCCCCACCGCAATGGACGTTTCCGCCACGTATTCGCTCCGGGCGTGCGGCATGCCGATTCCGCCGGGAAGCCCGGTGGCCATCTGGTGCTCCCTGGCATTGACCTGCTCCAGGAACCCCTCCAGGTTGGAGATCCTCCCCTCCCGGAACATCCGCTCCGCAAGCTGCGCCGCGGCATCGCTGCGGTCCGCGGCTTCCATCTCGAGAATGACCATCCCGGGAACCGTCAGCACGGCTCCCTTCTCGTTGAGGGAGAGTTCAGGCGTCATCAGGCAAGAGGCGCAATGTCGTGCGCCTTCAGCCGGGCTGCGTCCGCTGATACGTCGTCGGGCTGTTCCTGGCTGAGGCGCTCCGCCTCGACCCGTGCCAGGTAGTGCGCAACTTCCTTTTCCACCCGGTCCAGGTCCCAGTTCAGCAGGGGTGCCATCAGCTCGGCCACCACGGGGGCCGCCGACACCCCTCGATCCCAGGATTCGATGGAAATGCGGGTGCGGCGGGCCAGGACGTCCTCCACATGGCGGGCGCCCTCGGCGGTGGTGGCGTACACCACCTCGGCCCGCAGGTAGTCGTCCGCTCCGGGCAGTGTCTGGCCCAGGGAGGGATCCTCGCGGATCAGCTCGAGCACCTCGGTGGCCAGCGATCCGTAGCGGTTCAGCAGGTGCTCCACCCGGGCAACGTGCACGCCGTAGTGCTCAGCGGTGCGGTGGCGGCGGTTCCAGTCCGCCTTGTACCCCACTGCGCCCAGCAGCGGGATGGTGGATGTGCAGCTTTCGGGCACCTTCTCGTCCAGGGCCCGGGCGGCCTCGTCCACGGCATCCTTCGCCATGACCCGGTAGGTGGTCCATTTGCCGCCGGCAACCACCACCAGTCCGGGGACCGGGTGGGCCACCACGTGTTCGCGGGACAGCTTGGCCGTGGAGTCGTTTTCGCCGGCAAGCAGCGGCCGCAGTCCGGCGTACACGCCTTCCACGTCCTCGCGGGTCAGCGGGGTTTTCAGGACCTTGTTGACGTGGTCCAGGATGTAGTCGATGTCCGCCGAGGTGGCGGCCGGATGCGCCTTGTCCAGGTTCCAATCGGTGTCAGTGGTGCCAACAATCCAGTGCCGGCCCCAGGGAATGACGAACAGCACCGACTTTTCGGTGCGCAGGATCATCCCAACCGTGGACTGGATCCGGTCCCGGGGCACCACCAGGTGCACGCCCTTGGATGCCCGGACTTTCAGCTGGCCGCGGTCCGTGACCATCGCCTGGGTTTCGTCGGTCCACACGCCGGTGGCGTTCACCACCTGACGGGCAAAAACATCGAATTCCCGGCCGGATTCGGAATCCTTGACCCGGGCGCCAACCACGCGTTCGCCTTCACGGAGGAAGTCCACCACCGAAACGCGGTTGGCGACGACCGCGCCGTAGTGGGCGGCGGTGCGGGCCATCATGGCGACGTAGCGGGCGTCGTCAACCTGGGCGTCGTAGTAGCGGATGGAGCCGATCATGGCGTCATCCTTGATGCTCGGCGCTGCCCGCAGGGTTGCCTTCTTGCTGAGGTGCTTGTGCATGGGCACGCCGCGGGAGTTCCCGGACGTCAGGCCCATGGTGTCGTACAGCAGGATGCCGGCGCCCACGTAGGGGCGCTCGTAGAAGCGGTGCGTGAGCGGGTACAGGAACGGAACCGGCTTCACCAGGTGCGGGGCAATCCGCTGGATCAGCAGGCCGCGTTCCTTCAGGGCCTCGGCCACGAGGGCAAAGTCCAGCATCTCCAGGTAGCGCAGTCCCCCGTGGATGAGCTTGGAAGAGCGCGACGACGTCCCGGAGGCCCAGTCGCGGGCCTCCACCATCCCCACTTTCAGGCCGCGGGTGACAGCGTCCAGCGCGGCGCCGGTGCCCACCACGCCGCCGCCGACGATCAGGATGTCCAGTTCTTCGCCCGGTTCCGCAGTGGAACGCAGCGCGGCCAGGGCATCTTCCCGGTATTCGGGACTGAGTGCATCTTTACTCATCGTCGAGATTTCCTCTCTGAACCAGCCGGTGCCGCACTCCCTGCAGCAACTCCCTGTAACTCTAGGTAATTACATGGTGGATAGGTAGGGCGCGACCAGCACCTCGATGCGCTGGAAGGCCTTCACATCCGAGTAGCCCGTGGTGGCCATGGCCCGGCGCAGGGCGCCCATCAGGTTCGATGTTCCGTTGGTGTGGTGCGACGGTCCCCAGAGGACTTCCTGCAGCGGTCCCACGGTATCGAGCCGGACCCTGTCGCCGCGGGGAAGTTCGCTGTGGTGTGCTTCCTGGCCCCAGTGCCAACCCTGGCCCGGAGCTTCCTCGGCGCGGGCCAGCGCCGAACCCAGCATGACGGCGTCGGCGCCCATGGCGATCGCCTTGACGATGTCGCCGCTGGTGCCCATGCCGCCGTCGGCAATCACATGGACATAGCGTCCGCCCGATTCATCCATGTAGTCACGGCGTGCCTCGGCGATGTCGGCGATGGCAGTGGCCATCGGAGCATGGATGCCCAGCGCCCGGCGCGTGGTGGTGGTGGCTCCTCCGCCGAAGCCCACGAGGACACCGGCGGCACCGGTGCGCATCAGGTGCAGCGCCGGGGTGTAGCCCGCGGCTCCGCCGACAATCACGGGAACGTCCAGCTCATAGATGAACTGCTTGAGGTTCAGCGGCTCAACCGTCTTGGACACGTGCTCCGCCGACACGGTGGTGCCGCGGATGACGAAGATGTCCACTCCGGCGGCCAGCACCGTCTTGTAAAACTCCTGGGTGCGCTGCGGGGTCAGGGATCCGGCAACGGTCACGCCGGCTTCGCGGACTTCGGCCAGCCGGGAAGTGATCAGTTCAGCCTGGATCGGCGCCTCGTAGATTTCCTGCAGCCGGCGGGTTGCCGCCGGATTGAAGTTATCTTCGCTCAGGACGGCGATTTCATCCAGCAGCGGCTGCGGATCCTCGTAGCGGGTCCACAGTCCTTCCAGGTTCAGCACGCCCAGGCCGCCCAGCTTGCCCATGGTGATGGCGGTGGCGGGAGACATCACCGAGTCCATCGGAGCGCCCATCACCGGCATCTCGAACTGATAGGCGTCTATCTGCCAATTGATCGAAACGTCCTGCGGGTCCCGGGTACGCCGGGACGGCACAATCGCCACATCATCGAGGGAGTAGGCTCGGCGCCCACGCTTGCCACGGCCAATTTCAATCTCATTACTCACACCCCTAGGTTATCCCAGCCACGCGCCCGGGGCTTAAAGCAGCGCAAGCCGCATCCTTCCGTGGACAACCACGGAAGGATGCGGCTTGCGCCGGCAGCTGCGGTCTTAGCGGCGGGTGCCGTAATTCGGTGCTTCGGCCGTCATCATGATGTCGTGCGGGTGGGATTCCTTCAGCCCGGCCGGAGTGATCCGGACAAACTTGCCCTTGGCCTTCAGCTCGGGGATGGTGCGTGCGCCGGTGTAGAACATGGTCTGGCGCAGGCCGCCGACCAGCTGGTGGGCGACGGCGGACAGCGGGCCGCGGTACGGCACCTGGCCTTCGATGCCCTCCGGGATCAGCTTTTCGTCCGAGGGGACGTCGGCCTGGAAGTAGCGGTCCTTGGAGTACGACGTGTTTTTGCCGCGGCTCTGCATGGCACCGAGGGAGCCCATGCCGCGGTAGGACTTGAACTGCTTTCCGTTAACGAAGACCAGGTCCCCGGGGCTTTCGGCCGAGCCGGCGAGCAGGCTGCCGAGCATGACGGTGTCGGCGCCGGCCACAATGGCCTTGCCGATGTCGCCCGAGTACTGCAGTCCGCCGTCGGCGATCAGCGGTACGCCGGCCGGAATGGCGGCCTTGGAAGCTTCATAAATGGCGGTGACCTGGGGTACGCCCACGCCGGCGACAACACGGGTGGTGCAGATGGAGCCGGGGCCCACGCCCACCTTGATGGCGTCAGCTCCGGCGTCGATCAGTGCCTGGGCGCCTTCGCGGGTGGCTGCCTGGCCGCCGATGATGTCCACGTGCGCGACGGCGGGATCCTTCTTCAAGCGGGCGATCATGTCCAGCACGCCGGCACTGTGGCCGTTGGCGGTGTCCACCACCAGGAGGTCGACGCCGGCCTCCACCAGGGTCATGGCGCGCTCATAGCCGTCGCCGAAGAAACCGATGGCCGCACCAACGCGCAGCCGGCCTTCCTCGTCCTTCGTGGCCAGGGGGTACTGCTCGGCCTTGTCGAAGTCCTTGACCGTGATCAGGCCCTGCAGGCGGCCGTCAGCGTCAACCAGGGGAAGCTTCTCAATCCGGTGCTTGCCCAGCAGCTCCATGGTTTCCTCGGCGCTGATCCCGACGCGGCCGGTGATCAGCGGCATCCGGGTCATGACCTCGTTGACCAGCCGGCGCGGGTAGTCGGCGCGCGGGATGAAACGGGTGTCGCGGTTGGTGACAATGCCCAGCAGCTTATTGTCGGTGTCCACGACGGGCAGGCCGGATACCCGGAAGTGCGCGCACAGGTCGTCCAGTTCCTGCAGTGTGGCGTCCGGTGAGATGGTCACCGGGTTGGTGATCATGCCGGATTCGCTGCGCTTGACCCGGTCCACGTGCTCGGCCTGGTCGGGGATGGACAGGTTGCGGTGGATAACGCCGAGGCCGCCCTGGCGGGCCATGGCGATCGCCATCCGGGACTCGGTGACCGTGTCCATGGCCGCGGAGAGCAGCGGGGTATGCACGGTGATCCGCTTGGACAGGCGTGAAGACGTGTCCGCCTCGGACGGGATAACGTCCGTGGGGCCGGGCAGCAGCAGGACGTCGTCGTATGTCAGGCCGATGAAGCCGAACGGGTCATGCTCTGGGGACTGCTGGCTCAAAACTACGCCTCTTTCGCGAAGGACCGGAGATGGAGGAAAAACCGGGAAAAGGACCGGTTAGCTCAGTTACATCCTAAAACGAAAGACAGCGCGGCCCTATTCCAAAAGCGCCCGGGTGGTACCGGGTGGTATCTGTCACAGCCGTCCCGTCCCATCCCAAGGGACCAGGATCCGCCGTGCCGGCACGGGTGCCGTTGTCTCCAAGTATGTGCGCTCCAAGGGTCAAGGTCCATGTCAACGAACATGGTGCCGATGATGCCCGGACGCTGCGCCTCAGTGCACTGCCGCTGCGGCAGGCGTTTCCAGAGGCGTTCCGGGACACGGAAAACCCCGGCGCGGCAACGGAAATCCGCTGCTGCGCCGGGGCTTTGGAGGTGCTTAGTGCTGGTGACCGTGATCTTCGTCGTCGTCGGCCGGCTTCTCCACCACAAGAGCTTCGGTGGTGAGGACCAGTGCGGCGATGGACGCAGCATTGCGCAGGGCGGAGCGCGTGACCTTGACGGGATCGATGATGCCCGCTTCGATCAGGTTCTCGTACTCGCCCGTTGCGGCGTTGAAGCCGTTGTTGACTTCGAGGTCGGTGACCTTGGCAACAACAACCATGCCTTCGGAGCCGGCGTTCTCGGCAATCCAGCGCAGCGGCTGGGCCAGCGCACGGCGGACCAGGCCCACGGCGGTGGCTGCGTCGCCTTCAAGCTTGGCAACCTCGGGATCGGTGTCCAGGGCCTTGGCAGCGTGGACCAGGGCGGAACCGCCGCCGGCCACGATGCCCTCTTCCAGGGCTGCACGCGTCGAAGATACTGCGTCTTCGATGCGGTGCTTCTTTTCCTTGAGCTCAACTTCGGTGGCTGCGCCAACCTTGATGACGCCAATGCCGCCGGACAGCTTGGCCAGGCGTTCCTGCAGCTTCTCGCGGTCCCAGTCGGAATCCGTGCGCTCGATCTCGGCGCGGATCTGGGCAACGCGGTCCGCCACGTCGGATTCGGAACCCGAACCGTCAACAATGGTGGTGCTGTCCTTCGTAACCGTGATGCGGCGGGCGGAGCCCAGCACCTCAAGGCCAACCTGGTCCAGCTTCAGGCCCAGGTCCGGAGATACAACCTGCGCACCCGTGAGGGTGGCGATGTCCTGCATCATGGCCTTGCGGCGGTCACCGAAGCCGGGGGCCTTGACGGCAACGACGTTCAGGGTGCCGCGGATCTTGTTGACCACCAGCGTGGACAGGGCTTCGCCCTCAATGTCCTCGGCAATGATGAACAGCGGCTTGGAGGCCTGCAGCGCCTTTTCCAGCAGCGGCAGGAACTCGGCAACAGAGGAGATCTTGCCGGAGTTGATCAGGATCAGCGCATCTTCGAGGATGGCTTCCTGGCGCTCCGGGTCGGTCACGAAATACGGGGACAGGTAGCCCTTGTCGAACTGCATGCCCTCGGTGATGACCAGTTCGGTCTGCGTCGAGGAGGATTCCTCGATGGTGATGACGCCGTCCTTGCCGACGGTGTCGAAGGCCTTGGCCAGCAGTTCGCCGATCTCCATGCTCTGCGCGGAGATGGCGGCGACGTGTGCAACCTGGTTGCCTTCAACTTCCTTGGCGTTTTCCAGCAGCCGTGCGGCCACTGCCTCAACGGCGACCTCCATGCCGCGCTTGAGCTGGCCCGGAGCTGCGCCGGCAGCAACGTTTCGCAGGCCTTCCTTGACCAGTGCCTGCGCCAGGACGGTTGCCGTGGTGGTGCCGTCGCCGGCAACATCGTTGGTCTTGGTGGCTACTTCCTTGGCCAGCTGAGCGCCGAGGTTCTCGTACGGGTCATCCAGCTCCACCTCGCGGGCGATGGTCACGCCGTCGTTGGTGATGGTGGGAGCGCCCCAGGTCTTGGCGAGCACTACGTTGCGGCCGCGCGGGCCGAGGGTCACCTTGACGGTGTTGGCCAGCTTGTCGACGCCGGCCTCCAGCGAGCGGCGGGCGGAGTCGTTGAACTCCAATTGCTTTGCCATGTGTGTGTCCTTTCCGACAGCTACATCTGCACCTGCATCAGAAAACCCCGGCCAGATTGGCCGGGGTCTTCCTTTTTCGACTACTTAACGACGATGGCCAGCACGTCGCGGGCGGAGAGCACCAGGTACTCCTGGCCGCCGTGCTTGACTTCGGTTCCGCCGTACTTCGAGTAGATGACAACGTCACCCTCGGACACGTCCACGGGAACGCGGTTGCCGTTGTCATCAACGCGGCCGGGGCCTACTGCGACAACTTCGCCCTCCTGGGGCTTTTCCTTGGCGGTGTCCGGGATAACGAGGCCGGAAGCAGTGGTCTGCTCGGCTTCGAGGGGGCGGACAACAATACGATCCTCAAGGGGCTTAATCGAGACCGACACTCGGGCTCTCCTTTGCTTAGTTACTAACGGATGTGGACCGTCGGTGGGCGCTGGCCGTCGTCGCGGTGCCGGTTGGCGCTTCCCTCAGGAATTAGCACCCTCACTGGGAGAGTGCTAGCTCCGACTTTATGCAACGGTTAGCACTCGGTCAAGGCGAGTGCCAATATTGGCAGGCCCGGACCTGCCAAGCGGTCCTTCGCCGGACATAATTCGAGACGCCAACTTGCCTTAGGCTTACCTAACCGATAGTTTTCAGGTGCATTCAATTAGCAAACATTTCTGTGACCTATTAGTTTTGTGTGTTCGGTTGGCGGGTCCCCGCCGGGCCGGGCCCCAAGTACCTGGAGCTCCCCCAAAGTGAAAAATATCGGAAAATCCCGTCTCGTCGCCGGCACCGCGCTGGCTTCCCTCCTCGCCCTCAGCGCCTGCGGATCGGAGACGGCCGCCACGGCGGACTCGGCTCCCGTGCAGACCAATATCACGGTGGAGCACGCCCAGGGCAGCACCGAGGTTCCGGTTAACCCGGAAGTTGTCTACACCTTCGATCTGGGCGCACTGGACACCATGGATGCCCTCGACGTTGACGTCGACGGCGTCCCGGCCGCCAACTTCCCCGAGTCCCTTTCCAAGTACGCCGGTGATGACTACGCGAAGATCGGATCCATGAAGGAGCCCGACTTCGAGGCCATCAGCGAAGGGGCCCCCGACCTGATCATCATCTCCGGGCGTGTGGCCGCCTCCTACGAGGAACTGAGCAAGATCGCCCCGACCATCGACCTCAGTGTCGACCAGACGGATTCCATGGCATCCTTCCAGGAAGTCACCGGCACCCTGGGCCGCATCTTCGACAAGGAAGAGGAAGCCGAAGAGAAGCTCACGGCTATCGACAAGCACATCGAAGAGACCAAGTCCGCTGCCGCTGATGCGGGAACCGGCCTGATCGTCATGACCAGCGGCGGCGAAATGACCGCCTACGGCGCCGGCTCCCGCTTCGGCATCATCCACGACGTCCTCGGCGTTACCCCGGTTGCCGAGATCAAGGCCGACGGCAAGCACGGCGAATCCATCACCGCCGAGTACATCGCGGACAAGAACCCCGACAACCTGTTCGTTATTGACCGCGACACCGCGGTGGGCGAGAGCGGCGAGGCAGCCGTGGCCGTCATGGACAACGAACTGGTCAACGGCACCAACGCGGCCAAGAATGACCGCATCACCTCCCTGGACGCTTCCAGCTGGTACCTCGTCGGTTACGGCCTGACCAACGTGGACAGCATGGTCACCGAAATCCAGAACGGCATTTCCTAACCACCCCTCGACGCCTTGGGTTCCGGCATCGCCGCCGGACCCAAGGCAAGACCGGATTCCTTCCTATGAGCGCCACCGCCGCCCGCGCACCGGGCACCGCTTCCGCCCCCGAGGGGCCAGCCGCCTCGCCGTCGGCTCCCCCGCCCGCCGCCATCGCCCGACGACGGCGGTTTCCGCGTACCGCCCTCAATCTGGCCCTGGGTGCCGCGGCGGTCCTGGTGCTGGCTGTGGCGAGCATGTTCATCGGGGTCAGCGATGTTTCGCTGCCCCTGCTGCTGGCCGGCGATCCCGCCGCATGGCAGGTTTTTTGGGTCAGCCGCGTGCCCCGGACCCTGAGCATCATCCTGGCCGGCATGGCCGTCAGCGTCGCCGGCCTGATCATGCAGCTGATGGCGCGCAACAAGTTCGTGGAACCGGGCACCATCGGCACCGTGGAGTCCGCATCTCTGGGCATCCTGGTGGTCACCGTCCTGCTTCCGGGTGCATCCCTGATGATGAAGATGTCCACGGCCACCATCTTTGCGGCCGCCGGGACTGCGCTGTTCCTGCTCATTCTGCGCCGGCTGCCGCTGCGCAACACGCTGATCGTTCCCCTGGTGGGCATCATGCTCGGCGGCGTCATCTCCGCCGTCACCACGTTCTTCGCCTACCGCTCCGACCTGCTGCAGACTCTGAACAGCTGGATGGTCGGAGATTTCTCGGGCGTCCTGCGGGGCCGGTACGAACTCCTGTGGATCGTCGGCGCCCTCACCGTCATCGGTTACCTTGCCGCCGACCGTTTCACGGTGGCCGGCATGGGCTCGGATTTCACCACCAACCTGGGCCTGAACTACAACCGCGTAATGACGCTGGGCCTGGTCATCGTGTCCCTGATCAGCGCCGTCGTCGTTGTCAGTGTGGGATCCATTCCGTTCCTGGGCCTGATCGTACCGAACCTGGTGTCCCTGATGATCGGTGACAACGTGCGCCGGGCCGTGCCGTGGGTGGCCGTTTTCGGCGCCGGCTTTGTCCTGGCCTGCGACATCATTGGGCGCACCATCCGCTATCCGTATGAAATTCCGGTGGGCGTGATCGTCTCCGCCATCGGCAGCGTCCTTTTCCTTTACCTGCTCCTGCGAAAGCGTGCCACCCGTGGCTAAAGCTGAAACCGGCCTCGAAGCCCCCGCCCGCCCGCTGCCCACTGCCCTGGTCTCCCACCGCCGGCATCCGGTGCGCTCGGTTCCGCCCAAGTTTTGGATCATCACGCTCGGGATTGTGGCGGCCGCCCTCGTGGCCGTCTTCATGACCATCGAGCTGCGCGGGAACATCGGCTACATCCTGCCCCGCCGCGCCATCAAGGTGGCGTCCATGATCCTGGTGGCGTACGCCGTCGGGGTCTCCACCGTCCTCTTCCAGACGGTGACCGGCAACCGCATCCTGACGCCGTCCATCATGGGATTTGACGCCCTGTACATCCTGCTGCAGACCGCGCTTGTTTTCGTTATCGGCGGGCAGGCGGTCCTGACCATGTCCGAGCCGCTGCTGTTCGTCATCGAACTCGTGCTCATGGTCGGCTTCTCCTTCCTGCTGTACCGCTGGCTCTTCACCGGCGGCGGCAAGTCCCTGCACCTGATGCTGCTGGTGGGGATTGTTTTCGGGACCATGTTCCGCGGCTTCTCTTCCCTGCTCCAGCGCCTGATCGACCCCAGCGAGTTCATCATCCTGCAGGATTTGTTCTTCGCGTCCTTCAACAACGTGGACGGCGCCCTGCTGGGCTACTCCACGGCCGCCGTCGCCCTGGTCAGCGTCCTGGCCTGGCGCATGCGCCGGTCCTTTGACGTGCTGGCGCTGGGCCGGGACATGGCCGTCAACCTGGGCGTGGACCACCGCAAAGCCGTGACCTCCACGCTGATCATCTGCTCCGTCCTGGTGGCCGTGTCCACGGCCCTGGTGGGACCCGTGACTTTCTTCGGCCTGCTGGTCGCTTCGCTGGCCTACCAGCTGTGCTCGCACTTCCGGCACACCGCGGTGCTGCCCATCGCCGTCCTGCTCGGAATCATTGCCCTGGTGGGCGGCCAGCTGGTCCTGGAACGGATCTTCGCGTTCGACACCGCACTGAGCATCGTCATCGAATTTGTCGGCGGCATCGTCTTCCTTATCCTGCTGCTGAGAGGCAACGTCAAATGATCTCCGTAACCGGCGTCTCCAAGTCCTATGGCCCGCAACTCGTCGTCGACGGCGTCAGCACCGACATCAAAGAGGGCGGCATCACCTCGATCATCGGACCCAACGGTGCGGGCAAATCCACGCTGCTGTCGATCATTTCGCGGCTGCTGCGCATGGATGCCGGCACGGTCAACGTGGACGGCCTGGACGTGAACGCCACGTCCGGCAAGGAGCTGGCCCGCAAGATGGCCATCCTGCGGCAGGACAACCAGCTCACCGTGCGCCTGACCGTGCGCGACCTGGTCGGCTTTGGCCGGTATCCGCACAACGGCGGCCGCCCCACCATCGACGACAAGGCCTTCATCGACGAGGCCATGGCATACCTGGACCTGACCGCACTGGCGGACCGCTTCGTGGACGAGCTGTCCGGCGGCCAGCGCCAGCGGGCCTTCATCGCGATGGTGCTGGCGCAGGGCACTGATTACCTGCTGCTGGATGAGCCACTGAACAACCTCGACATGAAGCACTCGGTGGAAATGATGCGGCTGCTGCGCCGGCTTACCGACGACTTCGGCAAGACGGTGGTGCTGGTCATCCACGACATCAACTTTGCCTCCTGCTATTCCGACGACATTATTGCCATGCGGGACGGCCGGCTCATCCACCAGGGACCTCCGGCGCAGATCATGCAGCCGGAGGTGCTGCGCGACATTTACGACATCGACATCCGGATCGAGGAGATCGACGGCAACCGGATTGGCGTGTACTTCGCCTAGCTGTGTTCGTGTGCTTCGCCCAGCCGTTTAGGTTGCGGCCGCCGCGGCTGCCAGCCGGGCAACGGCTTCGGCAAGGACGTCCGGAGAGCAGGCAAAGTTCAGCCGGGCGAACCCGCTCCCCTGCCGCCCGAACCGCGCACCCGGTTCCAGTGCAACCCGTGCACGCTCCAGCGCCACTGCCGCAGGGTCTTCCCAGCCAAGGCCGCGGAAATCCAGCCAGGCCAGGTACCCGGCCGCCGGCGGACGGTAAATGACCCCGGGCAGCCGGGCCGCGAGCAGCTCCCCCAGCAGGCCCCGGTTCGCCGCCAGCGCGTCCATGACGTCCCCAAGCCAGGGTCCGCCGTCGTTGTACGCGGCTGCTGTTCCGTGCAGGCCCAGAATGGAGGTGCGGGCCGACACTTCCTCCGGCATGGAATCCAGCTGCAGCCTGGTGCGGTCGCTTTGCGCCACCATCAGCGCGCACTTGGTGCCGGCGATATTCCAGGCTTTGCTGGCCGCGGTCACGCAGATGCCGTACTCGCGGGCGTTGTCCGAGACGGAAAGGTACGGCGTAAAACTGCCCGGGCCATACGTCAGCGGGGCATGGATTTCGTCGCTGATGACGGCCACCCCGTACTTCGCTGACAGATCCGCGACCGCCCGCAGCGATTCATCCGAATGGACCAACCCCAGCGGATTGTGTGGGCTGCACAGCAGCAGGGCGTCCGCGCCGCGGGCGAAGGCGCGTTCCAGTTCCGGCAGGTTCAGCTTCCAGCCCGCGCCGGTGAGCAGCAGCGGCACTTCCACCACGGAGGCATCGGCTTCGGGCGGCAGATCATAAAAGGGCGGATACACCGGCGGCGTGATGACCACGCTGCCGTCCACGGGCACGGTCTGGCGCAGGCATTCGACAATCGCCACGCTCACGTCCGTGGTGGTCCGCACGTCCGCGGGCTCCACGAACCACTCCCAGGTCCTGCCCGCATAGCCCGTAAATGCGGCAGCCACCGGTTCCGGTCCGGCAATGTAACCGGTGTCCGATGCCAGCACCCTGGAGATCATCGCCTGCTGAACCGGCTCTGCCAGCGGATAATCCATTTCGGCCACGAACAGCGGCAGCACGTCTGCGGGATAGGTCTGCCATTTGTAGCTCGTCCGGGCGCGCAGTGCGGCCATCGGCTCAGCGGCGATCTTCGTCATGCCGCCCAACCTACAGCTAACGTGCACGGCGGCAGAAGAACTAGGCTGGTAAGCATGCCGGATATCTCCCTTGCCCATGTTCTGTCCTCCGAAGGCTGGGAACTGCTGAACTCCCTCGGCCCGTATCTGGAATCCGAGTCCTTCAAACTCAACACCGATCTGCGCAAGGCCGGGCACTCCCCCGAAGTTGTTGCCGCCGTCCTGACCCAGGCCAAGCTCCGTATGAAGGCGCGCGGCAAGTTTGGACCGTTTGCCGAGCACATGCTCTTCACCGCCCCCGGACTCGAGCAGGCCACGCGCCTGAATGTCGCAGCGCTGCATGCCCAGCGGTACGTTGAGGCCGGCTTGGAGAAGGTTGCTGACCTGGGCTGCGGAATTGGAGCCGACTCCCTGGCGCTGGCCACGCTGGACCGGGAGGTCACCGCGGTGGAGCTTGATGAGATCACCGCGGCGGCCGCCACCATTAACCTCATGCCATGGCCCAACGCCAAGGTGGTTCAGGGTACCGCCGAGGACTTCGATCTCACCGGGTTCGACGGCGTGTGGCTTGATCCGGCGCGCCGCACCACCTCAACGTCCGGCACCACGCGCATCTTCGATCCGGAGGCGTTCTCCCCGCCGCTGTCCTTCGTTGAGTCCCTGGCCGACCGCGGGCTGCCCGTGGGCGTGAAGATGGGGCCGGGAATTCCGCACGAGGCGCTGCCGGGGAACTGCGAAGCGCAGTGGGTATCCGTGGACGGAGACGTCACCGAGGCCACCCTCTGGTTCAACGCCCTGCGCCGTGAGGGTGTCCGGCGGGCGGCGCTGGTGATCGGTCCCAACGGCGCGGCCGAGCTCACCTCGGCACTGGACTATGCCCCCGGAAGCGAGGACGTCGCCGTCGGTCCCGTGGACGCCTATCTGTATGAGCCCGACGGCGCGGTGATCCGCGCGGGCCTTGTGGCCGACGTCGCGCGCTCACTGGGCGGGCACTTGCTGGATGAGCACATTGCCTACATCGGCGCACCGGAACTGATGGATACGCCGTTTGCGCGTGCCTACCGCGTGCTGGAGGTCCGCCCCTACAACGTCAAGGCGCTCAAGGCCTGGGTGAAGGCGAACGGGATCGGCGTCCTGGACATCAAGAAGCGCGGCATGTCCGTGACCCCGGAGGAGCTGCGCAAGCAGCTGCTCACCGGATCCGGCAAGGGACCGAACAAGGCAACGCTTGTCCTGACCCGCATCGGCGAGGACCGGGTGGCCATCGTGGTTGAACCCGTGGCTTCCGCCGGGCAGGTTTCCTAACCGCCGCGTCTGCCCACTAGGCGCGGGAAAACTCGCTCGCGGCCCGGACCTGTTCCGGCGTTGGCCGAACGCCGGTGTAGAGCACAAACTGCTCCTCGGCCTGGATGGCGATCACTTCGGCGCCGGTGATGACGTTTTTGCCTGCGGTGCGGGCAGCCGTTACCAGCGGCGTCTCCGCCGGCATGGCAACAACGTCGAAGACCGTCCGGGCCGCATCGACAGCAGCATGGGTGAAGGACTGCACCGCAACATGTTCCCCGGCCATGCCGAGCGGTGTCACGTTAATGAGCAGGTCCGCCGTGGCGCCGGCGGCCTCGGCCTGCCAGTTGAAGTCATACCGGTCCGCGAGCGCCCTACCGGTGCCCTCATTGCGGGCCACGACGGTCACGTCCGAGAATCCGGCATCACTCAGTGCGGCTGCAACAGCCTTGGCCATGCCTCCGGATCCCTGCAGCAGCACGGACCAGCTGACCGGCACATGGTGATCGGCCAGAAGCCGGGCGACCGCCAGGTAGTCGGTGTTGTACGCGGTGAGGACGCCGTCGTCGTTCACTATCGTATTGACCGAGTTGATGGCCTGCGCCGAGGCATCCATGCGGTCCACCAGCGCAATGACGTCTTCCTTATAGGGCATGGACACGGCGCAGCCGCGGATGGGCAGGCCGCGGACGCCCGCTATGGCCTGGGCCAGGTCCGTCGGGGCGAAGGCCTTGTACACAAAATTCAGGTCGAGCTGGTCATACAAATAGTTGTGGAAGCGCGTTCCAATATTGGACGGCCGCGCCGCCAGGGAAATGCACAGGGTCATGTCTTTATTCAGGATTGGCACGCTTCCATTATGTCCGCTGGGCAGCGGGTGCGGGAGGAAACAAATCTGCATTCTCTTTTCCCGCAGCACTTTCCTGCACTAGGTTTCCTGTGGAACCGTTCCCTCGGGCCAGTGGTGCTTCAACGGCCCCGCCCGAGCGAACCCATCACCACCGCAGGGGGAACAATGACACAGGCCGCCACAGTCGAGCAGTCCCGGGGAATGCGCGCAGCGTTCCGCGTCTTTTCAGCGATCGAGCGGGTCGGTAATCTCCTGCCGCATCCGTTCTGGCTGTTTTGCATCCTGGCCGGGGTCGTCATCGTCCTCAGTGCCGCGCTGGAAGCAGCGGGGGTATCCGCCGTGAGCCCGGGCACCGGAGACGCTGTCGAGGTGCGCAGCCTCCTCAGCGCCGCCGGCATCCAGACCATGATCGGCGACGCCGTTGAGAACTTCGCATCCTTCCCCCCGCTGGCAACCATCCTGACCACCATGCTCGGCATTGCAGTCGCGGAGAAGAGCGGCCTGATCGACACGCTGCTGCGGAACACCGTCACCAAGGTGCCGGCGAAGTACGTCACCTTCGCCCTCGCCATGGCGGCCATGCTGGGCCACGTCGCCGGAGACGCTGCATACGTAACCCTGATCCCGCTGGGAGCCCTGGTTTTCCGGGCCGTCGGGAAGAGCCCGGTCCTCGGCGCCATTGTCGCCTTCGTCTCCATTTCCGCCGGATACGATGCCTCCCCCTCGCTGACCACCACCGACGTCCTGCTGTCCTCCATCACCACCGCTGCGGCCGGCACCATCGATTCCGCCGTCGTCGTCACGCCGCTGGCCAACTACTTCTTCAGCCTGGCGTCATCCGTCCTGATCGCGCTGACTATCACGGTGGTTGTGGAGAAGGTCCTGTCCAAGCGCCCCGATCTGGAAGCCGATGCCAGCGACGAAGCAGCCGGTTCCGTTGCCGACCTGAGGATCTCCACCAGGGAGCGCCGTGCGCTGCGCCTCGCGGGCATCACGGCGCTGCTGTTCCTGGCCGCAGTGGCCGCTTCGCTCGTGCCCGCCGGTTCCCCGTTCCGGGGAGAAGCGGGCGGAGTCCTGAATTCGCCGGTGATCGGCGGCATGGCCTTCGTCATCGGGCTCTTTTTCGCCCTGATCGGGGTTGTGTACGGGCGGTCGGCCGGAACCTTTACTCAGGGTTCCGACGTCACGGCAGCCATGATCGAAGGCATCAAATCGATGGCTCCCATCTTGGTCCTGTTCTTCGCCATTTCGCAGTTCCTTGCCTACTTCAAGTGGACCGGAATGGGTGAAGTCCTCGCCATTAGCGGAGCGCGGACCCTGGACAGCATTAATGCGCCGGGCTGGGCCATCCTGCTGGGCATCGCCGTCCTGATTTCGGTAATGAACTTCATCATTACGTCCGGATCCGCCATGTGGTCCCTGGCGGCACCGATTTTCGTGCCGATGCTCATGCTCCTGGACATAGAACCGGCAACCACGCAGGCGATGTACCGCATTGCCGATTCCGTCACCAACTGCGTCACCCCGATGAGCCCCTATTTTGTGATGGCCCTCGGGTTTGTCCAGAAGTACCGCCGCTCAGCGGGCATCGGGACGCTGGCGTCCTTCACCATCCCGCTGGCCATGGTCATCTGGGTGGTCTGGATCGCCTTCTTCATGATCTGGTACGCGCTCGGCATCCCCTTCGGGATCTGAGCCTCCCTCTTTACACACCCCTGAACCTTCGCACCTTCACACCTTCACACCTTCGCACCTTCACACCTTCACACCTTCACACCTTCACACCTTCACACCTTCACACCTTCACACCTTCACACCTTCGCACCTTCGCACCTTCACACCTTCACAACAGGAGAACCATGAACACCACGCTCGACACCGCCCGCGTCCGGCTCCCCGAAATCATCGGGGACATCGCTTCCCTGGTGGAAACCGAAACCTACAGCAGGGACCGCAGCGGACTCGATAACGGGCTTGAGTGCGTGCGCAAGCTGCTCACGCTTCGGCTCGGCGCCCCGGCCGAAGAGCAGTTGGAGGACGACGGCGTTCTCGGTCCCACGCTTAAGGTCACCTACCCCGGATCCGGCCCGGGGCGGGTTCTGATCCTGGCCCACTATGACACGGTGTGGCCCACGGGCACCCTGGCCGGATGGCCGCTCACTGAAGGAACAGACCCATCCGGGCGCGCAACACTGAGCGGCCCGGGCATCTTCGACATGAAGACCGGCCTCGTTCAGGGCATCTGGGCCCTGAAGCTCCTGACGGACGCAGGCAACCCCCGCCCAACTGTCACCTTCCTCTTCAACGGCGATGAGGAGATTGGGTCCATTGCCTCCCGCGCCGCCATAGAAAAGGCGGCACAGGACGCCGACGCCGTCCTGGTGCTGGAGGCCACCGCAGGAGGGGCGGTGAAGACCGGCCGCAAGGGCGTGGGGATCTTCACCGTCACCGCCACCGGTGTTGAAGCCCATGCCGGCCTTGATCCCGCAGCCGGTGCCAGCGCCATTCATGCTCTGGCCGAGTTCGTCACGGCCGCCGTCGGCGTCGCCGATCTCAGCCGTGGAACCTCGATCAACGTGGGACTTATCGAGGGAGGATCGGGGTCCAATGTAGCTGCAGGCCATGCCAAAGCAACGATTGATATCCGGGTGGAAACAGCAGCCGAGATGGAGCGGGTGGACCGGGAGCTGGACGCTATTCGGATCAGCGATGACCGGGTGAGCCTGCAGATTGAACACTTCTGGAACCGGCCGCCCATGACTGCCGACCCCGGGGATCCCCTGTTGGCCCTGGTCCGCGGGGCGGCCCTTGCGCTGGGCCATGAGCTGGAGGACGCCTCGGTGGGCGGTGCCAGTGACGCCAATTTTGTCGCCGCGCTGGGCGTGCCGGTGCTGTGCGGCATGGGTGCCGTGGGCAGCGGGGCGCACGCGCGCGGAGAATATATCCATCCCGATGCCGTCCCGCTGTACACCGCGCTCACTGCTGATGCCCTGTCCCGGCTCGTGAACGGTTTGCCACCCTTGCACGGCTAGGATTGATTCGGGTTCTCAAGCGCGAAGATGCGGGTCGGGGTTCCTCCAGAGGTACGCATTACAGCAGGAGACAGTTTGGAAATCGGTTTCGCCCAGTCAGCTCAGTCAACACTCGGCGTTGAATGGGAGCTGGCACTTGTCGACAGGACCACGGGAGATTTGGTGTCCGTGGCCGACGAGGTGTTGCGCGGAGTGAGTGCCGCCCACCCGGGGATCGGGGAGGATGACGAGCACCCGCACATTAAGCAGGAGCTGCTCGAGAACACTGTTGAACTGGTGACCGGTGTCTGCAACACCGTGGCGGAGGCAAAAGCCGATCTGAACCGTTCCCTCGAAGCCCTGCGCCGGGTGACGGACCCGATGGGCGTGGAGTTGTTCTGCTCCGGGTCGCATCCTTTCAGCGCTCCACGGTCACAGCCGATCACCGACAAGGAACGCTACGCCAAGCTGATTGACCGCACCCAGTGGTGGGGCCAGCAGATGCTCATTTATGGCGTGCATGTGCACGTGGGCCTGGACTCCCGGGACAAGGCGCTGCCGGTCCTGGACGGACTGGTGAACTACTTCCCGCATTTCCAGGCACTGTCCGCGTCCTCCCCGTACTGGTCCGGCGAGGACACCGGCTACGCGTCGCAGCGCGCCCTGATGTTCCAGCAGCTGCCGACGGCGGGACTCCCGTTCCAGTTCGCTTCCTGGGCCGAGTACGAATCCTATGTGCAGGACATGTTCACCACCGGAGTGATCGATTCGATCAGCGAAATCCGCTGGGACATCCGGCCCGTCCCCAATCTGGGCACCGTGGAAATGCGGGTCTGCGACGGCATGGCCACCATTGAAGACGTCGGCGCCGTTGCCGCCCTGACCCAGTGCCTGGTGGAGGAGTTCTCTACCATCCTGGACAACGGCGGCACCATCCCCACCATGCCCCCGTGGCATGTGCAGGAGAACAAGTGGCGTGCGGCCCGTTACGGCTTGGATGCCATCATCATCCTGGACGCAGCCGGCAACGAGAAGCTGGTCACTGACCACCTCCTCGAAGACGTCCTGCCCCGCCTGGCACCGGTTGCCGAGAAGCTGGGCTGCACTGCGGAGCTGGCCGATGTGCGCACCATCATCGAGCGCGGGGCCGGGTACCAGAGGCAGCGCCGCATAGCAGCGGAGAACGGCGGCGATCTGCGGGCAGTGGTCCAGGACGGCATCCGGCAGCTGCGCGGCGAAGGCTAAGCCGCGGCGCTGGGTGCGGGTGGCGGCGGGCGCGCCAAAGCTGGGCTGGGGGCCGCGTTCAGCCAACACACCCGTGCCCCCCTCTTCCCTTTCGCGCTAAACGGGTATTTCTCCGGTACATGATTTCCGGGCATTTTATGGGTCAGCTCACATAAAATAGAACACATGTACGGGGTCAAGAAGGACACCAAAAAGGATACGCAGGAGGGTGCCAAGGCCTCCGAACTTGTCTCTGCCGGCTCTCCCGGGGAGCCCGTTGGCATCCCTGATAAGCCCGTCGGCATCCCCGGAGAGCTCGTTGAAGCAGATCCTGCGCTGCTCGCCGGGTTGATTGATTCCATCCGGGCGCTCGAGCAACTCAAAGCGGCCGCGTCCGCGGCTCAGGCCCGGGCGACAGCTCTCTTTGACGCCATCACCCGGCAAGCCCAGGCTGCAGCAGGAGTCAAAGCGGATCAGCTCGGCAAAGGCGTCGGAGCGCAAATCGGGTTTGCCCGCCGCGAGTCCCCTCACCGCGGAACCCGGATGCTGGGCCTGGCCCGGATCCTGACCCGCGAAATGCCCCACACCCTGCACGCCCTCACCCTCGGAGTGATTAGTGAATGGCGGGCCACACTGCTGGTCCGCGAGACCGCCTGCCTGTCCCTGGCGGACCGGCAGCGCATCGACGAGCAGATCGCCGGGAACCTGACCGAGCTCGAACAGCTCGGAGACCGGGCCCTGATCGCCAAAATCAAGACCCTTTCCTACGCCATGGATCCGCATGCCGTGGTCAACCGTGCCGCGCACGCCGTGTCCGAGCGGTTTGTGTCCTGCCGTCCGGCCCCGGACACCATGACCTACGTGACCGCGCTGCTGCCGGTGGCCCATGGCGTGGGCGTGTACGCGGCACTGACCCGCGAAGCGGACCGCCTGCGCGGGGCCGGGGATCCGCGCACCAAGGGTCAGATCATGGCCGACACCTTCGTGGAACGCACCACTGGGCAGGTCAGGGCTGAGGATGTGCGGATCGAGGTGCAGCTGATCATGACGGACCGGGCCCTGCTGGCCGGATCCGCGGAACCGGCGGTGTTGCCCGGATACGGGATCCTGCCCGCGCAGACAGCCCGGGACCTGATCCGCCGGAACTCAACCGCCCAGAACCGAACCTCCGGCGACGCCACCCGGGACGGGATTCCCCGGAAGCCCACGGGCCGGGACTCAACTACCAAGGACCCCGTGGACCCGGATAAGTCAGCACGCACCTGGCTCCGGCGGCTTTACACGGCGCCGTCCACCGGCCAGCTGGTGGGCATGGACTCACGGGCCCGGCTGGTGCCCGAGGGTTTGGCCCGGTTCATAGCGGCAAGGGATCAGGTATGCCGGATGCCGTGGTGCGGTGCGCCCATCCGGCACTATGACCACATCCGCCCGGTCCGCGACGGCGGAACCACCAGCGCAGAGAACATCCAGGGCTTATGCGAGGCCTGCAACCAGGCCAAGGAAGCCCCGGACTGGACCACCCGCACCATGGGCGTGGTTGGTTCCCTGCCCGCCCCGCCCACCGATTCAAGGGCCGGGACAGCTACAGACGCCGACAGCGCCGTGAACGCCGGCACCCGGAACATTCCAGGCATGGACCGGGCCGGCCACGGCAGGCACACAGTGGAAACGGTGACGCCCACGGGACACCGCTACTACTCAGCGTCTCCGGCGCCTCCGGGAACCACCGGCATCACCGCGAACCAGTAACCAGTAACCAGTAACCAAGATCCGCTAAAGATGAATGCTGGTGACCGGCATGGACGGATCCGGAGCAAAAGTGATGCCCGAGGGTTCAGCACCGGCCATCACCACCTGTGCGCCGAGGGCGGCAACCATGGCACCGTTGTCCGTACAGAGCGAAATGGGCGGCACCCGCAGGGTAATGCCCTTGGCCGCGCAGCGCTCCGCCGTCAGCTCCCGCAGCCGGGAGTTGGCAGCAACGCCGCCGCCAAGCAGCAGATTAGTGATGCCGTGTTCGGTGCACGCAAGAATGGCTTTGGCGGTGATGACATCAACCACGGCCTCCTGGAAAGAAGCGGCGATGTCGGCCACGGGGAGTTCTTCGCCTGAGGCCTCATACTGCTCCACACAGCGGGCCACTGCCGTCTTGAGCCCGGAAAAGGACCAGTCATAGCGGTGGGGGCCGGGTTCATCGGCAGTGCCCATGTACTTGGGCTGGGTCAGGCCGCGGGGAAACCGGATCGCCTTCGGGTTACCGCTGCGGGCGAGCTTGTCGATGGCCGGTCCCCCGGGATAGCCCAGCCCCAGAATGCGCGCCACCTTGTCATAAGCCTCGCCAGCGGCATCGTCAATGGTTGAACCGAGCAGCTGGACATCGCCGGTCAGCGACTTCACCGCGAGGATCTCCGTGTGGCCGCCGGAAACAAGCAGCGCAGCGAGGTTATCCGGCAGCTCTCCCCCGTCGAGCACGCCAACCCCCACATGCGCCACCAAATGATTGATGGCATACAGCGGCTTGCCGGTGGCGACGGCGAGCGCCTTGGCGGCGCAGACTCCCACCATGAGCGCCCCGGCAAGACCCGGACCTGACGTCACGGCAATGGCGTCAACGTCCTCCAACGTCACACCGGCCTCGTCCAGAGCCTGCCGGAGCGTGGGCACGAAGGCATCCAGATGGGCGCGGGAGGCAATCTCGGGAATGACCCCGCCAAAACGGACGTGTTCATCCATGGAAGAAGACACCGTGTTGGTCAGCAGCTTGCCGCCGCGGACAATGCCGACGCCGGTTTCGTCGCAGGATGATTCGATGCCAAGCACCAGGGGGTCGGTGCGGTTCATTCAGAGTCCTTCGTTGTTGCTCGCGGGGGACCCGTTCCAGGCGGAAAGGGCCAGCCGCATAATGAGTGCGTCGGCGCCGTCGCGGTAATAGCGCGGCCGAATGTGGATCTGCTCGAACCCGAACCAGCGGTACAGCCGCTGCGCCCGGGGATTGTCGGCGCGCACTTCCAGCAGTACGTCGTCGGCGCCGCGCTGCTTGGCCTCGTCGATGAGGGTGGTCAGGAGCGCCGACCCGATGCCTGCGCCTTCAGCCTCCGGCGCGACGGCGATGGTCTGCACATCGGCAATCGGCAGCACGCACATCAGTCCGGCATAGCCGACGACTTGCCCGCCGGAGTCCTCCGCAACGTAGTAGGAACGGGTATCGGCCTGGTTCAGCTCGTCGTAGAACATTTGCAGCGGCCATGCGTCCACCGGGAACAGTGCCCGTTCGAGCTTGTCCACGGCTGCGATGTCGTCGAAGGTCATGGGCCGGAGCACGGCGCCGCTCACAGCGCGCGCTTCCGGGGTCCGGGGACCTTGGCATCGGATTCGCGCAGGTACAGCGGGGTGGTGTCCAGCAGCGGCAGCCCTCGGACCAGGCGCACGACGGCGGTGCGGCCCAGGGCCGAAGCCGTGGGTTGCGCTTCGGCGAAGCCCGAGACGCCGTGCAGTACTTCCGGGTAGAGGCCTGCACCGACGCCGTAGACCGGCAGCTGAGGAACGTCGGCCGGGTCGCTGACAAACGGGCCGGCCAGGAGTTCAGCCGTTCCTCCCGTGCTGCGGTAGTGCGCCCAGTACACTTCCTTGCGCCGGGCATCGGTGGCAACTGCGAATTCGTCGATACCCAGCCTCCAGGCATCCAGGGCAGCGTCCACGGCGATGGCGTCAAGGCTCATCACTCCGTGCACGGGCTTGTTCCAGGCGAAACCAAGGGTACGGGCCGTCACGATGCCGGAGCGCAGGCCGGTGAAGGGCCCCGGCCCCACTCCCACCACGACGGCGTCGAGCTCTTCCGGACTGACGCCGGCGGTGTCCATCAGGTTTTTGATGCCCGGGGCCAGCACTTCGGCGTGGGAACGGGTGTCTTCCGTGGCAAAGGCCGCAAGGATCTCCCCTTCCCCGGTCAACAGTGCCGCACTGGCGATGGCGGAGGTGTCAATGGAGAGAATAAGCACGGTGCCCATTTTACGTCTCGTTTGACCCGGCTCCTTCCGCCGGCCCGGCGGACCGCAGGTCCGCGTGCTCCCAGCGCGGGCCGTAGGCGGCGATCCGAATCACCCGCTCCTCGTCCGGATCATCGTCAAAGTCGAAGGTAAGCCCGCCGGCACTTCCGGCTTGGGCCGCATCAGCCCCGGTCGGCCGGACCAGGGTGATCTCGAGGCGGCTTTCGGTGAGATGTTCCACGAGGCCGTGGCCCCACTCCACTACGGTGACCGAGCTGTCCATGGTGTTTTCGAGATCGATGTCGTCAATCTCACCACTGGATCCGAGCCGGTAGGCATCCACATGCACCAGATCCGGCCCGTCGGCGAGGCTGGGGTGGATACGCATCAGCACGAAGGTGGGCGAGATAATGCCGGGCCGTACGCCCAGCCCGCGGCCCAGGCCTTGCGTGAAGGTGGTTTTCCCGGCCCCCAGCTCTCCGGTGAGCAGTACGAGGTCGCCGGCCACGAGCTGGCGGCCGATCCGTTCTGCGGCAGCCTGGGTTCCTTCCGGGCCGTCGGTGCGGATCTCCTCTTCCCAGACCGGGGTGCCGCCGTCGTTCGGAGTGCCGCCGTCGTTCACTGCGCTCATGCCGTGGCCGCCTCGGAGTCAGTGTATTTGCGCTCGACCCGGGAGCTGATGCGCGTGATGATCTCGTAATTGATGCTGCCTGCAGCGTCGGCCCACTCATCCACTGAGGGCATGCCGACACCGCCGAACAGGACAGCTTCGCGCCCCACGAGGTCCTTCCCCGTGCCGGCGATGCCGGTGGTCTTGAGGTCGATGACCATTTGATCCATGGCGATGCGGCCCACTACGGGGTACACGGTTCCGTCCACCCAGACCGGGCCGCCGGTGCCGACGCGGGGAACGCCGTCGGCATACCCCAGGGGCACCAGTGCCAGAGTGGTCGGTTCAGAGGTGGAGTACCGCAGCCCGTAGGAAACGCCCTGGCCGGCAGGGACCTCCTTGCAGTTGGCGATGCTGGTTTTCAGGGTCATCGCCGGGCGCAGGCCCAATTCGGCCGGGGCCTGTCCGGGGAAGGGGGAAAGGCCGTAGAGGCCCAGCCCCACGCGGACCATGTCGAAATGGGAGTCAGGGCGGGACAGCGCTGCGGGGGTGTTGGCAATGTGGCGCACTTCGTGGTCCACCCCGGCGTCCTCGGCCACCGCGACGGCGGTGCGGAACCGTTCGAGTTGCTCATCGGTTTCGGGGCGGTCGGGTTCATCGGCGACTGAAAAATGGGAAAAGATTCCGACGACGCGCAGCAGCCCTTCTTCCTGATAGGCCAGGGCGCGCCCCACAAAGGCTTCCCACTGATCCGGCGGACATCCGTTGCGGCCCAGTCCCGTATCGATCTTCAAGTGCACCCGGGCCGGTATCTGGAGTTCGCGCGCGGCCTCCACCACTCTTTCCAGTTCCCAGCCGGACAGGCCCAGGTCCACATTTGCCGCCACTGCCTCGGCGAAGGGGCTGTCCACGGTATGGAGCCAGGCCAGGAGCGGGGCGCTGACGCCGGCGCCGCGCAACGCCAGCGCCTCAGAGATATGGGCGACACCCAGCCAGGAAGCGCCTGCTTCCAGGGCGGTGCGGGCCATTTGTTCGGCGCCGTGGCCGTAGGCATCGGCCTTGACGACGGCCATTACCCTGGCCGGGCTCACTAGGTGAACAAGGTGGCGTACGTTGTGCCGCACTGCGGCCAAATCGATGAGTGCTTGGCGTTCTGCGGCGGGAGGAGCTTGTTGGTCATTCACCTGACCATTGTTTCACTCACCGGACGCACCCGGTGATTTGGGCACCCGCCCGGGCCGCAACCGGGGTCAACCGGTTGCGGCCATAATGTCAGGCCTTGAGCGCGGAGGCCCACAGGTTGATGTCCGAATCGACGGCGTACGTGTCGATCGCGTCCAGTTCCTCGCTGGTGAAGTCCAGGTTGGTCACCGCTGCCAGGCTGTCCTCGAGCTGCTTCACGCTTGAGGCGCCCACCAGTGCCGAGGTGATCGCTCCGCCTCCGGCCTGCGGGCGCAGCACCCAGGCGATGGCCATCTGCGCCAGGCTCTGGCCCCGGGATTCGGCGAGTTCGTTCAGTCCGCGCACCCGCCGGATGTTGTCCTCGGACAGCTGGCCCTGGTCCAGGGACTTGCCTGCGGCGGCCCGGGAATCCTCGGGCACCCCGTTGAGGTACTTGCTGGTCAGCAGGCCCTGGGCCAGCGGAGAGAAGGCAATGGAACCGGCTCCCGCTTCGTCCAGTGCCGCAAACAGGTTGGGATCGCCCTGCTCAACCCAGCGGTTCAGCATGGAGTATGACGGCTGGTGGATGAGCAGCGGGGTGCCCATCTCGCGCAGGATGCGGGCTGCTTCGAGCGTCTTTTCCGGCGAGTACGAGGAAATGCCGGCGTAGAGGGCGCGGCCGGAGCGCACTGCGGTGTCCAAGGCGCCCATGGTCTCTTCCAGCGGCGTCTCGGGATCGGGGCGGTGGCTGTAGAAGATATCCACATAGTCCAGGCCCATGCGTTCGAGCGACTGGTCCAGGCTGGCCAGCAGGTACTTACGGGAGCCCCAGTTTCCATAGGGGCCGGGCCACATGTCGTAGCCGGCCTTGGAGGAAATGACGAGTTCGTCGCGGTAGGGCTGGAAATCGTCCTTGAAGTGGCGGCCAAAGTTGGTTTCCGCTGAACCGTAGGGCGGTCCGTAGTTGTTGGCGAGGTCGAAGTGGGTGACGCCCAAGTCGAAGGCCCGGCGGAGAATGGCGCGCTGGGTCTCGAAATTCTTGTCGTCGCCGAAGTTGTGCCAGAGTCCGAGCGATACGGCGGGCAGGTGCAGCCCGCTGCGGCCGACACGGCGGTAGGGCATGGAATCGTAGCGGTTGTCCGCGGCAATGTATGTCATGGGTTACATCTTGCCACTGCCGCGGACAACCCGTTGCCTATCCCGCGGCCAGAACCGCGGCGCCGTAGGCGGGCAGCTGCACGGCACCTCCGTAGAGCTCCGCAGGGGCTGTTTCAAGCAGCACCTTGGGCCTGCCGTCGAAGGGAACCGGCATTTCCCGGGGAGCGTCAGCGAAATTGAGGGCCACCGCGGTGTCACCGCGGCGCAGGACCAGCCAGCGGCCCACCTCGTCAAAATCCACGCTCACGTTGCGCAGGTCCGGGTCCATCAGGTCCGGGCGACCGGCCCGCAGCCGCAGGAGGCTGCGGTACAGCTCATGCAGTTCTGCGTGCCCGTCCTCATCCACCTCGGACCAGTTCAGCTTCGAATTGGTGAACGTTGCGGGGTCCTGGGGGTTGGGCACGGTGGCCGGGTCCCAGCCCATTCGTTCAAATTCGCGCAGCCGCCCCTCCGCCGTCGCCTTGCCCAGCTCCGGTTCCGGGTGGGAGGTGAAGAACTGCCAGGGGGTGGAGGCACCGAATTCCTCGCCCATGAAGATCATGGGCGTGAACGGCGATGTCAGGTTCAGCACGGCGCCGAGTGCGAGCCGGGAGTAATCCAAGGAGGCGCTGAGCCTGTCCCCCGCCGCCCGGTTGCCAATCTGGTCGTGGTTTTGGATGCAGGTCACCAACTGGCGCGCATTCACCACATCCTTGTTGATCGGGCGGCCGTGGGCGCGTCCCCGGAAGGACGAGAAGGAGCCGTCGTGGAAGAAACCGTCCTGCAGCACCTTGGCCAGGGCCGCAACGGAATCGAAGTCCTCGTAGTAGCCGCCGTTTTCACCGGTGAGGTTGGTGTGCGCCGCATGGTGGAAGTCATCGGACCACTGGCCGCTGAGGCCGTAACCGTTCAGGTCACACGGAGTAATGAGCCGCGGGTCATTGAGGTCGGACTCGGCGATGAGGAACAGCGGCTTGCCCAGTTCCCGTGCACAGTTCTCCGTTTCAACGGCCATTTCCTCCAGGATGTGGACGGCGCGCTCATCATGCAGCGCGTGGACCGCGTCCAGCCGCAGCCCGTCCACGTGGAAGTCGCGGAACCACATCAGCACGTTGTCCAGGATGTACCGGCGGACGACGTCGGAGGACGGTCCGTCCAGATTCACCGAGTCGCCCCAAGTGTTGCCCTTTCCCTCGGAGAGGTAGGGGCCGAACTGGGGAAGGTAATTTCCGCTGGGTCCGAGGTGGTTGTAGACCACGTCCTGGATGACTCCCAGGCCCGCCTGGTGCGCGGCGTCCACGAAGCGCTGGTAGCCCTCCGGTCCGCCGTAGGTCTCCTGCACGGCGTACCACAGCACGCCGTCGTAGCCCCAGTTGTGCGTGCCGTTGAACGCGTTTACGGGCAGCAGTTCCACGTAGCGGACGCCCAGGTCAACGAGGTAGTCCAGCTTAGCGATGGCGGCGTCGAACGTTCCCTCCGGCGTGAAGGTGCCGATGTGCAGCTCGTAGATGGCGCCGCCGTCCAGCCCGGGCGACACCCAGTCCGCGTCATGCCATTCATAGTGATCGGGGTCGAAGGTGCGCGAGAGTGCGTGGACACCGTCCGGCTGGCAGCGGGAGCGGGGGTCCGGAACGGGTGTTTCGGCATCGTCAATGAGGTATCCGTAGTCGATGTCTCCGGGAAGCTCGGCGTGCTGGACATGCCACCAGCCGTTGTCCCCCCGGCTCATCGACAGTTTCCTGCCGTCCGCAAGCAGGGTCATGGTGTTGGCCTTTGGTGCCCATACGTCAAAATCGGTTCTCATTCGCCGTCCGTCCGTTCCAGCAGCGCAGCAGGGTAAGTGCCAAACAGGTCCGCGGCCGGCACTGTGCCGCTGCTCTTATGGGCCCGGCCGGTGATGACGTCCACGTAGCTTCCCGCCGGCAGCACGACGGCGGTGTCCCGCCACCCGCCGTCGCGGTCAAGTCCCAGCGGCAGCCGGGTCACAAGGGTCACGGCGCCGCCGCGGTCGAACCCGAAAACATGCGCCGCTGCCGGACCGGTCACCGAAACGGGCAAATAGTCCCCGAACAGCTCAGGATGGGACCGTTTGAGCCCCAGCGCACGGGCAACGAGGAGCATCTTGGCCGCGGCTTCCTCGTTGACGCCCGGGATGTCCGCCGTGCCTGCCGCGAAAGAGTTCAGGACTTCGCGGCGGCGACTGAAATCCACGTCCCTGCGGTTGTCCGGGTCCACCAGCGAACGATCCCAGAACTCGGTTCCCTGATACACGTCCGGCACGCCGGGCATGGTCAGCTGCAGCAGCTTCGCTGAGAGGGAGTTCGAATACCCGGCGGAGCGGGTCCGCTCCACCATGGCCGTCACGAGGGAAGCCACCGCGGGGTTGTCGTAGGCCGCGTCCATTGCTGCGTGCATCCGGTCTTCAAACCCGGTGTCCGGCGCAGTCCACGTGGTGCTGGAGGAAGCCTCCCGGGATGCTTTTTCAGCGTAGGCGTGGGCGCGTTCCCGGCTCAGGGGCCACGCTCCGATGATGGCCTGCCACAGCAGGTTCTCCATCGCCGGATCTCCCATCGGAACCAGCGCCGAAAGCTGCGTGAAAGTGTCCCGCCATTCGTCCGGGATTTCCGCGAGCACCGAAATCCGTGCGCGGGTGTCTTCGCTGCGTTTGGTGTCGTGGGTTGTCAGAGTCGTCATGGCCGCCGGCTGTTCCTGATGCCGGCGGATCAGACGGGTGTGCAGCTCGAACGGTTCCAGTGCGAAGTGCGCCGGATCCGCGCCCACCTCGTTCAGGGAAGTCAGCCGGGAGTAGCGGTAAAACGCGGTGTCCTCCACACCCTTCGCCATCACCATGCCTGAAGTCTGCTGGAACCGGACCGCGAACTCACCCAGGTCCGCGCGGTCAGCCCCGGGGACCAGCAGCGGATTCAACAGCGGGTGAAGGACGTCCAGGGCACCGGCCAGGTCCGGGCGGCGCACCTTCGCCGCGGTGACGGCGTCGGCCAGATACCCCGCGCCCTCGGGCAGGTAGCTGCGGTACACCGGGAAGCATGCGAGCAGTTCCGCCACCGCGTCAGCGGCCACGCCAGCGTCCAGGCCGCTGTCTTCAGGCAGCAGCCGGACCAGCCGCAGCACCTCCGAATGCAGCAGCTGATCGGCGATATTCCGCTTGGTGCCGTGGATCATGTGCGCAAAGGGCTCCGTGGGCACAAGGTCCGTGAGCGGCTTCATCCCCTCCGGATCGACGAAAAGCCGGTCAATGTCGGCGAGCGCGTCATACCCGGTGGTGCCTTCGGTCTCCCAGTCCGCGGGCAGCGTCTCCCCCGGCTCCAGGATTTTCTCCACCAGGATGTACGCGCCGTTGGTCAGTTCCCGCAGCCGGGCGAGGTACCCCTTGGGGTCGGCCAGCCCGTCCGGATGATCGATCCGCAGCCCGTCCACGAGGCCTTCATCAAACCAGCGCTTGATTTCAGCATGCGACTCGTCAAAGACCCACGGTTCCTCCACCCGGATGCCGGCGAGGGTGTTGACCCCGAAAAACCGCCGGTAATTCAGCTCATTGTCCGCGCGCCGCCAGTTCACCAGCTCATAGTGCTGGCGTGCGTGGACGTCCTGCGCGGAGTCGCCGTCGCCGGCGGTGCCTTCGGCCACCGGGAAGCGGTGGCCGTAGTAGTGCAGTTCACCGCCGGCCAGTTTCAGCTCGGCCAATTCGTCGTCGCCGTCGCCCAGGATGGGAAGCCGCAGCTTGCCGTTGCCGGCGTCCCAGTCAATGTCGAAGGCTTCGGCATACCGGGATCCCCGCCCCTCCGCCAGGACCGACCACCACCAGGCGTTGGCATGCGGGGTGGCAATCCCCATATGGTTCGGAACAATGTCCACCAGCACGCCCAGGCCGGCGGCGTGGGCGGCGTCGGAAAGTGCCTTCAGCCCTTCGGGGCCTCCGCGTGCCGGGTCCACTGCGGTGGGATCCGTGACGTCGTAGCCGTGGTCGGACCCCTCCTCAGCGGTGAGGATGGGCGAGAGGTACACCCAGTCCACCCCGAGGTCCGCAAGGTACGGAACGAGGTCCGCGGCGTCCTGCAGGGTGAAGGACGGGCGGATCTGGAGCCGGTACGTTGAGTGTGGTGTCCTCATCCAGCGACCTCCGGGCTCTGGGCCTTGGAACCGGCCAGCGCGGCCAGGGATGCGGCCACCGAGTGGTCGTGTTCCTCTTCCTCCTCATGCGCCCGCAGCACCACCAGGGACTTGGCCGCCACGGTGATCCGTCCGTCGGCGGGGATGGGAGCCGAGTCCGCGTACTCACCCGCGGTGTCGATGACCTCATCCCACATGGGGGCATACTCCTTCGACGGGATCGTCACCTTGACGGCCTCGTCGTGCGCGTTGAAGTACAGCAGGAAGTTCAGGTCGGTGATGCGCTGCCCGCGGGCGTCCTTGCCGGAAATTCCCTGTCCGTTGAGGAACACGCCCAGTGAGCGGCTGACTGGGGTGTCCCAGTCATCCGGGGTCATCGGCGTGCCGTCCTCGGTCAGCCAGACGATGTCCGGCAGGGCCTCGCCCTCGCCGCGGCGCACCGGCCGCCCGTCGAAGAAACGGCGGCGACGGAAGGTCGGATGCTCGGCCCGCAGGGTATTCACTGCTGCCGTGAACTCCATCAGCGGGGCGTCCATCTGCTCCCAGTTGATCCAGCTGAGTTCGGAGTCCTGGGCGTAGGTGTTGTTGTTTCCCTGCTGGGTGCGCCCGAGTTCGTCGCCGTGGGCGATCATGGGGACGCCCTGAGACAGCAGCAGGGTGGCCAGGAAGTTGCGCTGCTGCCGGGCGCGCAGCGACAGCACGTTGGGGTCATCGGTGGGACCCTCAACCCCGCAGTTCCAGGAGCGGTTGTGGGATTCGCCGTCGTTGTTGTCTTCGCCGTTGGCTTCGTTGTGCTTTTCGTTGTAGGAGACCAGGTCATTCAGCGTGAAGCCGTCATGGGCGGTGACAAAGTTGATCGAAGCCACCGGCCGCCGGGCCGAAGACTCGTACAGGTCGGCGGAGCCGGTGATGCGGGAGGCAAACTCGCCCAGTGTGGAGGGTTCTCCCCGCCAGAAATCACGGACGGTGTCGCGGTACTTTCCGTTCCATTCGGTCCACTGCGGCGGGAAGTTGCCCACCTGGTAACCACCCGGGCCAATGTCCCATGGCTCTGCAATGAGCTTCACCTGGGAAACCACGGGGTCCTGCTGCACCAGTTCGAAGAAGGTGGACAGGCGGTCGACGTCGTAGAACTCGCGTGCCAGCGTGGAGGCAAGGTCAAAGCGGAAGCCGTCCACGTGCATTTCGGTGACCCAGTAGCGCAGCGAATCCATGAGCAGCTGCAGGGAATGCGGGTTGCCCACGTTCAGGGAGTTGCCGGTGCCGGTGTAGTCCATGTAGTACCGCTTGTCGTCATCCATCAGCCGGTAGTAGGCCTGGTTGTCGATGCCGCGGAAGGACAGGGTGGGGCCGAGGTGGTTTCCCTCGGCAGTGTGGTTGTAGACCACGTCCAGGATGACTTCGATGCCGGCCAGGTGCAGGGCCCGCACCATGGCCTTGAACTCCTGGACCTGCTGACCCTCGTCGCCGGTGGCGCTGTACGTGTTCTGCGGCGCGAAGAAGCCAATGGTGTTGTAGCCCCAGTAGTTGGAGAGGCCCTTTTCCTGCAGTGTGGAGTCGTTGACGAACTGGTGCACCGGCATCAGCTCGATGGCCGTGATGCCCAGTTTCTGCAGGTGGGCAATGACGGCCGGATGAGCCACGCCGGCGTAGGTGCCGCGCTGCTCCTCGGGCACCTCCGGATGCCGCTGGGTCAGGCCCTTCACGTGGGCCTCGTAAATGACGGAGCGGTGGTAGGGGATCTTCGGCTTGCGGTCCCCGTCCCAGTCGAAGAAGGGGTTGATGACAACGCCCATCATCATGTGCGAGGCGGAGTCCTCGTCGTTGCGGGAGTTTTCGTCACCGAAGTTGTAGCCAAAGAGCGACTGATCCCAGTCGATTTCGCCGGCAACAGCCTTGGCATAGGGATCCAGCAGGAGCTTGTTCGGATTGCAGCGGTTGCCGTTTTCCGGATCATACGGCCCGTCCACCCGGTATCCGTACTTCTGCCCGGGCTGAACGTGGGGAAGGTAGGCGTGCCACACGTAGCCGTCCACTTCGGTCAGACGCACGCACTCTTCAGCGCCGTCGTCGTCGAACAGGCACAGCGTGACCGAATCGGCCACCTCGCTGTACAGCGCAAAGTTGGTGCCGTTTCCGTCGTAGGTTGCGCCCAGCGGATAGGCATCTCCCGGCCAAACTTCCATGTAGAGCTCCTGACTAGTCCAGATGACAACAAAAGAATAGTATGTCTACTTACTTTCTACCTCAGACTGGGCCCAGCATTAAACGGCCCTCATTGCCAGCCTCCGGTGTCATGAGGTCCCGGACCACGGTCCGCACCGATTCCGGCAGTGCCGACGGCTGCACAGGTCCGGCCTCCGCGGCCCGGATCCCCGCCCGACCGTGAATGCTCGCTGCCGCGGCGGCCAGTGCCGCATAGTGTCCCGGCGGGGGCGGCGGCGCGCCGTCACGGCCCCGGCGGTCGGTTGCCAGCAGCGCTCCCAGGATCCCGGAAAGCGTGTCACCGCTGCCCGCCGCCGCGAGCCAGGGTGTCGCTTCCGCCTGGCTGTATGTTTCCCCGGATGGCGCCGCCGTAATGGTGGCCCAGCCTTTCAGCAGGACCGTTGCTCCGGTCAACTCGGCGGCGCGGCGGGCGTACCGCAGCGGATCGGCTTCGATCCTGTCCCGGGAAATGTCCCCGTCGCCGAGCCTGGCCAGGAGTGCGGTGAGCTCGCCGGCGTGCGGGGTCAGAATGATGTGCTCCCCCAGGCCCGGCTGTGCGTAGGCAACGGC